>JBFJCP010000001.1:0-268336 GCA_041615815.1 Gemmatimonadales bacterium
CTGCTGGCGGCGACCGGGGTGGCACTCGCCCGTTACGCCCGTCAGGACGAGATCGTGTTTGGGTCACCGGTGGCCAACCGTGAGCTTCCAGAACTCGAGCGACTCATTGGGCTCTTCGTCAACGTGTTGGTGCTCCGGATTCCAGTCGACGCCAACGTGTCGTTCCGCACCGTGCTGCGATCGGTGCGGGATACGTGCGTGGGCGCGTTTGGCCACCAGGAGATGCCGTTCGAGCGGCTCGTACAGGAGCTCCGGCCGGAACGTGACTTGAGCCGGACCCCATTGTTCCAGGCGCTCTTTGCGTTCTTGGACACCTCCGGCGAGCCCCCGCGGATGGGTGACGTCACCTGGGAACCCTATCCGTGGATCCCCCCGGTGTCACGAACCGATCTTGCGTTTTGGCTGGAGACCGCTGGCGGTGCCATCAGCGGGACTCTCGAATACAGCACCGACCTCTTCGATCACGACACCATTACACGTTTCCTGGAGCACTTCCAGAATCTCTTGCACGGCGTGACGGAAAATCCCGACCGCCTGGTCAGCGAGCTCCCGTTGCTGTCGGACGACGAACGCCGTCGCGTGCTGGTGGAATGGAACGCCACGGAGCACAACCTCGGGACCGAGCCGGTGCACCGCACGATCCGCGATCGGGCTGCGAGGGTGCCCGACACGGTGGCGATCGTCCACCAAGGTCGCGAGGTCACGTATCGGGAGCTCGAGGACCGATCCAATCGCTTGGCCGCGTATCTGCTGCACATTGGCGTCCCGCCGGGCGCCCGCGTCGGGATCATGCTCGAGCGTTCGCCGCGGATGATCGAGACCATGCTGGCCGTGTGGAAGACCGGAGCCAGCTACGTGCCGTTGGACCCCGAGTTCCCGTCAGAGCGCGTGGCGTTCATGGCGGCCGATGCCGAGCTCTCGGCGCTAGTGACGGAATCGGCGCTACTGGAGCGGGTGCCGGAGTCGAGTGGCACCGTGGTGTCTTTGGATACCGCGGCCGAGGAGATCGCCACCTGCTCGGAAGCGGCAACGCCCATCACTCCCGGTGTCGACGATGTGGCCTATATCATCTACACCTCGGGCTCCACCGGACAGCCCAAGGGAGTCGAGGTCTTGCACCGCGGCGTGGCCAACTTCCTCGGGACGATGGTGCAAACGCCGGGCATCGAGCCCGATGCCGTTCTGGTGGCCGTGACGACCTTGTCGTTCGATATTGCCGTACTCGAGCTCCTGTTGCCGCTCACCGTGGGTGCACGGGTCGTGATTGCGAGTAAGGACGACGCCGCCGACGGACGGCGGCTTCAGGCACTGATGGAGCAATCGGGTGTCACCATCATGCAAGCGACGCCGGCGACGTGGCGATTGTTACTGAGTGCCGGGTGGGAAGGGCGGGGGGGAATGACGGTGCTCGCCGGTGGAGAGGCTCTCGCTCCCGATCTCGCGACGGAGCTGCTCCAGCGCGCCGACACCGTGTGGAACATGTACGGTCCCACGGAAACGACCGTCTGGTCTACCTGTCACCGCGTATCGGAAGCGGATGACCGGGTGCTCATTGGTCGTCCCATCGCAAACACCACGGTGTACGTGGTGGATGAGATGATGCAACCGGTTCCCATTGGTGTCCCTGGCGAGCTGCTCATCGGTGGCGCTGGCGTGGCCAAGGGCTACTGGAAACGGCCACAGCTGACGGCGGAGCGATTCGTCCCCAATCCGTTCGCCCCGGCGGACGGACCCGTGTATCGGACCGGCGACCTGGTGCGTTTTCGCCCGCATGGTGCGCTCGAGTATCATCGTCGATTGGACAACCAGGTCAAAATCCGCGGTTTCCGGATCGAGCTCGGTGAGATCGAGACGGCTCTGAAACAGTACGAAGGCGTGGAGGATGCTGTGGCTGCGGTCCGAAGCTTCGGTCGTGGCGACGATCGCCTGGTGGCGTATGTCGTCCCCGCCGAGGGCCGGCAGGAACCCACGGGCACGGAGCTGCGTGCGTTCCTTCGCGAGTCGCTTCCAGCATATATGATCCCCGGGGCGTTCGTCACGCTGGACGCACTGCCCCTCACACCGAACGGAAAAGTGGATCGGAGGGCGCTGCCCGATCCGACCGGCCTGACGGCAACGGCCGCCGCGCCGGTTCCGCCGCGCACCGAGACCGAGCGGCTGATAGCCGACATTTGGCAACAGGCGCTCGGGATCGCCGACGTCGGTGTGAACGACAACTTCTTCGATCTGGGCGGCCATTCGCTGTTGTCGATGCAGGTGATCGGGACGATCGAAGAGCGAACGGGCGTGCGACTGGGCGCACGCGACATCGTGCTTCAGACGTTGGGACAGGTGGCAGCGATGTGTGAGAAACCTGCCGAGCCGGGGGATCAACCAGGGGCACCGGAGCACGGACTCGCGGCGCGGCTCGCCCGCTTCGTGAGAGGTGGACGGAAGGCATCGGCGTGAATCCGTTCTACTTCGGCTCCTCGGCCGCTCCGATCTTCGGTGTGCTTCACCCCCCACATTCCTCTTCTGCAGCTGGTGGGGTGGTGCTGTGTCCGGCGGTGTGGGATGAGTATGGGCCCTCCCACCGTCCGTTTCGCCTGCTGGCACAACGGTTGGCCCGAGCCGGGTTCCCGGTGCTCCGGTTCGACTACCGCGGGTCGGGCGATTCCTTTGGTGACGAGCACGCGGCGAGCGTCGCGCAATGGCGTGAGGACATCGTGATGGCGGTGCAGGAGCTCAAGGATTTGGGCCAGGTGGAGCAGGTGTCCTTGGTCGGTCTTCGCTTTGGTGCTACGCTCGCGGCCCTCGTCGCCGCCACGGACGTCAGGGTTAGGGATCTCGTGCTGTGGGATCCGGTCGTGCGCGGTGCGGATTGGCTCTCCGAGCTGCGACACCGTCATGCGGACCTCGTCATGAACGTCTTGCGCTTGGCACCCACATCCGTCCAGGAGGACGGGCTGGTCGGGTTCCCGTGCGCTCCGCGGCTCGACAACGAGGTATCAGCCATCGATCTGGGTGCGGTGAGCGATCTGTCTGCCGAACGGGTCTTACTGCTGACGTCGGAGGAGCGTCCGGGGTACCGGGACCTCCGGCGCCACCTTGGGCGCCTGGGATCCCAAGTCCAGTCGCAGCATGTCGCAGTCCAACCGATCTGGGAAGAGCGCGCGCTCTGGTCCAATACGCTCGTCCCCGTGGAAGTCGTTGGGCACATCGTCGAGTGGCTGACGTCGCCGTGAGTGTGCGCGAGCGGATCGCCCAGTTCGGAGACAAACAGCGACTGGTGGGGATCGTGACCGAGCCGGCGACGCCGTCGGCGGATCGTCCCGCCTTTCTCATCCTCAACGCGGGGATCGTCCACCGCGTGGGGCCCAATCGCCTGCACGTGCGGCTCGCCCGTGAGCTTGCTGCCGCCGGCTTCACGGTACTCCGTTTCGATCTGTCGGGTCTCGGCGATAGTGCGCCGCGCGACGACGGGCTCCCCTATCACCAAAGTCGGATCGGCGATGCCTGCGATGCCATGGACTTTCTGTCAGAAACCCGGGGAATCGAGCGCTTCGTGGCGTGCGGACTATGCTCCGGAGCGGATCACGCATTCCGTCTCGCCTGGCATGACCCGCGCGTGATCGGTGCGGCGATGATCGATGGGTATGCGTACCCCAGCGCCGCGTATCGGCGAACCCAGCGAACGCAGCGACTCCGCCAACTGGCGGGGCGTCTCCTGCATCCTCCCGCATGGAGACGCATCGTGACCGGGCAGCATCCCGCCATGAAGGCGTTCGCGCGTCGGCTCGGGATCGGGGCCGCCGGCGTAGGGCCCACTGCTCCGGTGGAGCGATTCGTCATCGACCTTCCGCCGCAGACCGTTGCCACCGAGCAGACGCAGACCCTCGCACAGCGGGGGACGCGCCTGCTCTTCATTTATACAGCGCAGCTCAGCAAGATGTACCAGCAATCCGCTGACGCCCGGGATGCGTTTCCGCCGCGGGGGGTGGGGGCGGCGGTTGCGGTCACCTGCCTGACCGGCGCGGACCACACGTTTACCCTTCGCTCGCATCAGCGGCGCCTGTTCGACGCCCTGCTGGAGTGGGCCCAAGCACAGTGGCCGGCGACGGCACGTCACGCCGCGAGCTGATGCCGCTCGATGCGGTGCCGTGGGCTCCTCCGCCCAATGCGTGGCAGGATTCCGTCCGCAGCCTCGAAGCGGGAACGGTGCACCTGTGGCACGTTACGCTGGATGGGGATGCGGCCCCGTTTGCGACGGTCCTGGATGCCGAGGAACGTGCTCGAGCGGGGCGTTTTCACTTCGCACGGGATCGGGAACGATTCGTCGTTGCCCGTGGAACTCTTCGGGTGCTCTTGGGCTCCTATCTTGGCACCGAACCCCGGACAGTGACGTTGGTCGCAAACCCATGGGGCAAGCCCGGGTTAGCTTCCGCCCACTTCCTTCGCTTCAACATGTCCCACGCAGGCACACTGGCACTCATTGCCGTAACGCGCGACCTAGAGATTGGCGTGGATGTGGAGCGACTGCGGCCATTAGACGACCTGGAACAACTCGTGCGCCGCTACTTCACTCCTGAGGAGGGCGGGGTGGTGCTCCGAGCACCGGACGAAAGCCGGGTGGCACTGTTCTTCGAATGCTGGACCCGAAAGGAAGCGCTGCTCAAGGCGTGGGGGCGGGGAATGTCGCTGCCCCTCGAAAAGGTAGATGCCGCGCTTGGGTTTGCGCCCGGAGCACGCCTCCCCGACGATGTGAACCCAGGAATCGAGGCGGGTGGCTGGTCGATCCATCGCCTCGCGCCGGCCGCGGGATACGTTGGTGCCATGGCCATCGCGGCGCCGAGAGCGAGGATCGAGCAGTGGCGGTGGCAAGGGCCCTGACGCCGCCCGAATTGCGCGGCGCGGGAACCATGGGAAACGAAAGGGGTCGGGCAGATGCCCGACCCCCGTCCTTGTCTCGGAATCCCCCCCTATGGAATCAAGACGGCATCGATGACATGGATGACGCCATTCAGTGCGATGATGTCGGTTTGAATGACATTTGCACCGTTGATCTGCACGCCGTCGGTGGCGTCGATGGTGATTGATCCGCCTTGAAGCGTGGTGGCACTGGTCAGATTCACGACGTCCGCCGCGAGAACCTCGCCCGCGACGACGTGGTATAGAAGAATGTCCGCGAGCGCGTCGGGATCCTGGAGGAGCGCATCCACCGTGCCCGCGGGGAGGGCGTCGAACGCGGCGTCGGTTGGGGCGAAGAGGGTAAAGGGGCCACCGGTCGCGAGGGTGGTTTCCAGGCCAGCCGCCTGGACTGCTGTCACCAGGGTCGAGAAGTCCCCGGCGGCAACGGCGGTTTCAACGATGTTCAAAGGCGCCGGCTCGTTCGTGTCACCGCAGGCCGCCGTGCCTAGGGCGAGGAGGACAGCACTGGCGGTTGCCATGGTACGGAAGCTGTTGAGTTTCATGATTTTATACTCCCAATAGACATAGCAGGTTGCTAGATTAGTCAGCCTTCACACTCAAAAGATTGAGATCACGATCAGTGATGTCAAGTAATTGTCTAATAATAAAATTCTACAATACATGAACAGAACACGTAGCTAACCATTCGCCGGAGCCACAGGAGTTGAACCAGTGTCCAGCAGGTGTCACGTGAAACAGAGATGCGTGTTACACCACAATGTGCTCGTGATCGTGGTCACGGGTGTCCTGGCGTGCGGGCGAGATTCCGCGCCTCGTCATTCACGGACGCGAGGACGGCATTCCACTCGCCGGCGCGGAGGCGTGGGTGGCGGGGCACCCAACGGCGCGACTGCTAGTGCTGTCTCCGGCGGGACACTTCCCGTTCTTGGAGCAACGCGAGCTATTCATGCAGGCGGTGGATGAATTCCTTCGAGGGCGCTGGCCGGCGGCGGTCGAGCGCGGCGGGGTGTGATGGCGCGGACCGGGGCACGCGTTGACGCCGCGGGCGATCCGTGTAACCTCCTACGCGTCTCGCACACCCGAGTCACCACATGACCGTCAGCGTTGTGCTTCTGGCCCTTGCCGTGGTCCAGAGTGGCACCCAACAACTCCAGGTCGTGATCGATCCGCCGCAGTTCGAGTTGGCGGTGGACTCGTCGCGGCGCCTCCGCGCGTTCATCCTCGAACCAAACGGCGGGCGTGAGCCCGCTACGGCGGTTCGCTGGCTCGTCAGTGATAGATCAATCGTGACGGTGTCGGACGACGGATTGGTCACCGCGCGCCGACCTGGTCGGGCACAGGTGATCGCGGTCGTCCGAGGCAACCCAACGTTCAGTGCCGTCACCGTTCCACACCTTCCTCCTGCTACGATCGAGGTTCGGATACCCACGCAGCCGCTTCTCGCGGGGACCAGCGTTCCCCTCACCGTCGTGACGCGCGACCGGCTCGGCGAGGAGCTCGCGGCACCGCCGCTTCAGATGCGCAGCGAATCGGAACACGTGGTCGCGGTCGATGCAGCCGGTCGGATCTTCGCGCGGAGCCCCGGCGCGGCGGCCGTCGAGGTCGCGGCCGGTGAGGTGACCACGCGGTTAGATGTTCGCGTGGTTCGCAACGAGGGGGCGACGTACGACATCGTCCCAGCGCGTGCATCGGTTCGCACGGGGGATGTGCTCCGCCTTCGCGTACGAGGGATGACGGGGGGCGGCCGGGAGATCGCTGAGCTGTGGCCGGCGTGGACCGTGAGCGGGCCCGGTGCACAGGTGGAAGCCGAGGGACACGAGGGTGTGTTCGTCGCCGAGCACGCGGGACCGTATCGCGTGAGCGCACTGATCGGTGAGGACCTCGTGCGCAGTGCCATCGTACGCGTGGAGCCCCGCGCCCTGCGCGGGCTGCTCGAGAAAGTAGGGCGCGGGCCGATCGCCACGCACCACTCGGGAGACATGTGGGTGTTTCAGGGCATCGACGGTCGGGATTACGCTCATATCGGCACTTTCATGCACGACTGGATGAAGGCATGGGATGTGACCGACCCCAGTTTACCGGTTCTCGTCGATTCGATCCGCGTGGATGCTCGCAGGATCAACGACGTCAAGATTCATCCCAACAATCGGCTTGCGGTCATCACCCGGGAGGGCGCGTCTGATCGGCGCAATGGGATCGTTTTACTGGATCTGACGGATCCCGCTCACCCCACGATCCTGGCCGAGTACACGGAATCGCTCACCGGGGGTGTCCACAACGTCTGGATTCGCGGCGAAGAGAATCTCGTTTATGCGTGTCATAACGGGACCTCCGAACTGCACATCATCGACATCGCCGATCCAACACGGCCCAGGGAAATAGGGCGTTGGGGACTCCCCAAACAGGACAAGACGCTTCACGACGTGATCGTGCAGGATGGTTACGCATACCTATCCTATTGGGACGACGGCGTGGTGATGCTGGACGTGGGTGCGGGCACCCACGGAGGTACCCCCACCGTGCCTGTCCTCGTGAGTCAGTTCAAGTATCCCATTGGCCATACGCACACGGCGTGGCGGAGCGGTCGGTATCTGTTCGTCGGTGACGAGATCTATCCCAGCGGCTGGGATGCGGATGCGCCCATCGAGGCCCGAGGATACGTGCACGTGCTCGACTACGACGATCCCGCACACCCGCGGGAAGTGGCTCGATATGAGATACCGGAGGCGGGCGCGCACAACCTCTGGGTCGAGGGCGACCGGCTCTATATCGGGTATTACCAAGCGGGCCTTCGCGTGGTGGACATCTCGGGTGAGCTCCGCGGTGACCTCTATCGTCAGGGTCGCGAGATCGCTGCCCTGAAAACCCTCGATGGGCACAGTACCGTGCCCAACTGGCCCATGACGTGGGGTGCGCAGGTATATAAGGGGAATATCTTCACCGCCGATATGAATTCGGGTCTCTGGATCGCACGACTCATCGAGGAACGTCCCGTTCCATAAATGGCGCAAGTCTGTAATCGAGCGCTTTGCCTCGCCCGTGGACGACGCCGATCATCGTATCAAATGTCGAGGGAAGACGTGTGACGAAACGACATCGGGTCCCGACACTGAGGATCAGACGATGGCAGGCTACCGCCTGCCTGCTGCTCACCGTGGGCGCAGCATCCCCCCTTGCGGCGCAATCGTCTGTCTACGATCGCGAAGTCCAGCGGCTGGCCGCCCGCGCTGACGTCGCGGCCGCGCAGGCGTTCATCGACCGTGATCGGGAGCGCACGCGACAGGTTCTCATTGTGCTGACCGAAGTGCCAGCGCCCCCGTTTGCCGAAACGGAGCGGGGACGCGTGTATGCCGGGATGCTGCGTGATGCAGGGGCAGATTCGGTTTGGACGGATGCGGTGGGCAACGTGCTGGCGCTCAGACGTGGGCGCACGCGGGAGCGCACGGTCGCCGTCACGGGGCACCTCGATACCGTGTTCCCGGAGGGGACGGACGTGAGCGTGCGCGAGCGCGGCGATACGTTGTTCGCACCTGGGATCGGTGATGATACGTGGGGGATCACGGTGGTGCTCACGCTGCTCCGGGCCGTCGCGGCCGCCGACGTGCGGACCGACGCCGATCTCCTGTTCGTGGGGACCGTCGGGGAGGAGGGCCTGGGCGATCTTCGGGGCGTGAAACACCTGTTTCGGGAGGGCGGCGCTCGCATTGATGCATTCATTTCGGTGGACGGCATTGCCGTCGAGGGCATTACCCACGAGGGGTTGGGATCGTATCGGTACCGAGTGACGTTCCGCGGTCCGGGTGGCCACTCGTGGGGCGCGTTTGGGTTGGCAAATCCGCATCATGCGTTAGGCCGCGCCATCGCGCACTTTGCCCAAGGGGCGGACCGCTACACCCGGGAGGGGGCTCGCACCAGCTATAACGTAGGGCGCATCAGCGGCGGAACGTCCGTGAACTCGATCCCCTTCGAGTCGTCGATGGAGGTGGACATGCGCTCTGAGAGTCCTGCCCGTCTCGACGGTATCGATACCCTGTTCCACCGTGCCGTGCGGCGCGGTCTCGACGAAGAGAACGCCGTCCGACGCCGCGGCGATTCGCTGACGGTCGACATGGCGCTGATTGGGAGTCGCCCGTCTGGCGAGATCGATGCAGCGACGCCGCTGGTGCAGCGCGCGTTTGCCGCGACGCGGTATGTGGGCGTGGAACCACGAGGCAATCGCAGCTCGACGGATGCCAATGTCCCGATCGCGCTTGGTATCCCGGCCGTGACGATTGGCGGTGGTGGACGGGGAGGGGGCGCCCATTCCCTCGATGAGTGGTGGTACGATGCCGAGTCCACCAAGGGGATCAAGCGGGCACTGCTGATGCTCCTTGCCGAAGCCGGAATGGACTCATGAGTGCAGTGGTGGACGGCCTGCTCGCCGGCCAGGTGGCGATCGTGACGGGCGCGTCGAGCGGTATCGGGGCCGCGACGGCGCGGGCCATGGCAGGCGAGGGAGCCGCGGTAACGGTGGCGGCGCGGCGCACCGATCGTCTCGAGCGTCTAGCGGAGGCGATCGAGCGGGATGGAGGCCAGGCGCTCGCCGCGCCAACCGATGTGGCCGATCGCCAGTCCGTGCGCGATATGGTCCGCCGGACAGTGAATGTTCACGGGACCGTCGATATCCTCGTCAATAACGCCGGCGTGATGCTCCTGGCACCGGTGCACAAGCGCAAGGTCGACGAGTGGGATCGGATGATCGACGTCAACGTGAAGGGTCTGATGTACTGTATCGCCGAGACCTTGCCGCTCATGCTCGAGCGCCAACGGGGCTTCATCGTCAATGTGGGTTCGGTGGCTGGGAGGCGAGCATTACGCGGTGGTGCCGTCTACAGCGGTACCAAGTTCGCCGTTCGCGGCATCTCCGAGGGTCTGCGCCACGAGCTCGCCCCTCAAGAGGGAATTCGCGTGGTGGACGTTCAGCCCGGCGTGGTCGACACGGAGCTGGGACAACACGTGACCGACCAGGATATGCGTGAGGGGTTTGCTCGGATGTGGGGCAATCGCCGAAAGCTCGACGCCGAGGATATTGCCCGAGCGATTGTCTGGGTCGTCACCCAGCCAGCCCACGTCAACATCAACGAGGTGCTGATTCGGCCCACCGAACAAGAGACCTGAGTCCAACCATCCATGGCCGACGCATCAGACAGCTGGTGGCGCGAGAGCTTCTCTCGGCGGGTCCCGGGCGGCCTCCTCGCCATCCTGCGTGTGTATCTCGGGATCGTGTTCTTGGCTGCTGCGACGGCGAAGATGGGGGGTGAGACGAGCTTCGCCGAAGGTTTACCGATCATTTTGGAGCGACTGGGTGAGAGCGCATATGGGTTCTATCGGGGATTTCTGGGCGCGGTGGCAATCCCCTACGCAGGAGCGGTGGCTGGGTTGGTGATCGTCGGGGAGATCGTCGTCGCGATTTCCCTCGTCGCTGGGGTCGCCACCCGGGTTGGTGCCGTGCTCGCCATGGTTCTCACGCTGAACTACATGCTGTTGAAAGGTGCGTGGTTTTGGACTCCCTCGAGCAACGACGCGGCATTCTTTGTCATTGCCTTGGTCTTATATCTTGGAGCGGCGGGTCGCGTGGCCGGAGTCGATGCCCTGTTGGCCAAACGGTTCCCCCAGGTTCCCCTGTGGTGACCACGGGGTTCAGCTCGGGTATGCGGCATCGCAGCGATCAAGGGAAGGCATGATCGGTAGACGGACGCCGGCTCGTTGACCCCGACATTGGCCTCATCGCGCACGACGGCACAATGATTCCCCATACGCTCGGCATCGTTGGACTCGGCGCCATCGGTGGCTCGGTGGCCTGGGCCGCGGCCCGTGCCGGGATCCCGCGAATCATCGGCTACTCCAAATCCCGCAAAGACGGCGTTGCCGCGGTGCGCCACGGGGCCGTGACCGAGCTTGCCACCGATCTCCCGCGCGCGCTTCGCGGCGTCGAGTTTCTCGTGATTGCCGTTCCGCCGGGCGCGACGATCGAGGTGATGCGCGCCACCGCCTCCCAGCTCAAAACCAAGGGCGTCTTTTGCACCGACGTCGCGAGTGTGAAAGGACCTGTCATGCGGGCAGCGGAGACGCTCGGGTTGCAAGAGGTGTTTGCGGGTTCGCACCCCTTCGCAGGCTCGCATCGGCCGGGATTTGGCGGCGCTGCGCCCGACCGGCTGTCCGGAGCCGTCATCTACGTGAGTCCGCTGAGGGACGGGGATCGCGCGGCACGGGAGGTGTGCGACTTCTGGACGAGGGTTGTGAGCGCGCACCCTGTGCAGGTGTCCGCGGAAGAGCACGACGCCCTCGTCGCTTGGACCAGCCACCTCCCGCAGGCGGTGTCGTCCGCCTTGGCGGTGACGCTCGCCCGGCACGGGGCGCGCGGAATGCGCTTGGGCACGGGGGCCCAATCGGCTACCCGCCTGGCCGGGGGTGACGTCACGATGTGGACCGACGTCCTCCTGATGAATCGCGAGGCCGTCATCGCGGGACTCGCATCGTTCGACCACGTCGTTTCGGAGCTGACGCGAGCGCTGAACGCCGGGGACGCGGAGGGTGTATCGCGGTGGCTCGAACAGGGAGCCCATTGGCGCCGGGCCGTGGAACCGTGAAGATCCGCGGCACGGTCACGCCTCCCGGCGACAAGAGCATCACGCATCGCGCGCTGATCATCGGCGGCATGCTCCGGGCGCCGCTGAGCCTCGGTCATCCCCTCACGTCCGCGGACGCGCGGAGCAGCGCACGAGTCCTCCGCCAACTCGGCGTCCGGGTGGGACCACTGCGGGGGGGCCATCGCGTCGAAGTCCAAGGCGCACCGTGGCACGTACCGGAGGGCACCCTCAACTGCGGGAACTCCGGCACCACCGCCCGACTCATGTTGGGAGCCCTCGCCGGATGTCCATTCGCCGCCCGCCTCACCGGTGACCGCTCGCTCCGGCGCCGCCCGATGCGTCGAGTCACCGTACCGCTCACGTCCATGGGCGCGACGATTCGTGAGGAGCGGGGTGACGGCCTGCCACTCACGATTCAGGGGGGGGCGCTCAGCCCGCTGCAGTATGACTCGCCGGTGGCCAGCGCGCAGGTGAAGAGTGCCCTCATGCTCGCCGCGCTCGGCGGTCGAGTGGCGGTGACAATCACGGAACCGGCGCGCTCGCGCGATCACACCGAGCGGATGTTGCGGTTCTTTGGGGTCGACATTGACGCGCAGGGAACGGTGGTGCAGTTGGATGGCGCGTCGTTCCAGCCTGCGGAGGTACCACCACAATCCATCGACATTCCGGGCGACCCGTCGTCGGCAGCGTTCTTGGTCGCGGTCGCCCTGCTGGCCGAGAGTGGGGAGCTCCATATCGAAGGCGTGGGAGTCAATCCGACGCGGACGGGTTTCCTCCGCGTGCTCGAGCGTATGGGAGCAACGATCCAGCGGGAGAATGAGCGCGAGAGTGCCGGCGAACCCGTGGCGGATCTCCTCGTGCGGCCTGGCGCGCTCACCGGCACGCGCGTCGACGCTTCGGAGATCCCGAGTTCGATCGACGAGGTGCCGATTCTGGCCGTCTTGGCGGCCAGGGCCGCGGGCGAAACTCGCTTCTGCAGTGTGGCCGAGCTGCGGGTCAAGGAGAGCGATCGGCTGAACATCCTGGCGGCCAATCTCCGAACCCTGGGGATCGAGGCAGCGGTCGAGGGAGACGATCTCGTGGTCGTCGGATCCGATCATCGACCTCGCGGCCGGATCGAGACCGGGGGCGATCACCGCATCGCGATGGCTTTCGCCGTGCTGGGCACCGTGCCGGGCGCAGCGGTGGCGTTGTCCGAAACGGCGTCCGTCGGCGTCAGTTACCCGCGCTTCTTCGCCGATCTCGAGCGTATTCGTGGCGAGTAGTCGCGTCATCGCGATTGACGGACCGGCGGGGTCCGGAAAGTCGACGACGGCGCGCGCCGTGGCTGCGCGTCTGGGGCTGGCGCATCTGGACAGCGGCGCGCTCTACCGAGCGGTCACGTTGGCTGGGCTGGACGCCGCGGAGGAGCCCCGGGGACAACGGCTGGTCGCGCTCGCCCGCTCGCTACCGGTGCGATTGGTGCTGACCCCCCATGGGTTCCGCCCAGAGGTGGCGGGAGCGGACGTGAGCCAGGCCATTCGGTCGCCGCGCATCGACCGCCACGTATCCGCGGTCGCGGCTATGCCTCCGGTGCGGGAATGGGTAACCCAACAACTGCGGGGTGCGGTGGCCATGCACCCTCGGGGGGCGGTGATGGATGGCCGGGATATCGGCACGGCGGTTTTTCCGGACGCTGTGCTCAAGATCTTCCTGGTGGCGGACCCTGAGGAGCGGGCGCGCCGCCGGCTTAGAGAGCGCGGCCGCGACACGGACGATGCGACCGTGCGGACAGCTGCCGAGGGCCTCGCCCGGCGTGACGACGCCGACGCCTCACGTGAGGTGGCGCCACTCGTCAAAGCTCCCGATGCGGTGGAGCTGGATACGACGCATCTCGAGTTCGAGGAGCAGGTGGAAGCCGTCGTACGGCTGGCCCGGAACGCCTTCTCATAACTTGACATACACATTCCCAGCGCCTACCATCCAAGGCTTACCGCTCCTGACTAGTGGGGGGCGGCCGACCGTTCACCTCAACTAGGCTGGATCGCTGTACATGAGTGATGTTTCTCGGGAGAGCACGCCCGAAGCCACCCAGGCTGTCGCCTCCGACAAAACCCCGACTCCAACCGACAAGACCTCGATCACTCCCGTTCGATCCGATCTGTACGAGGAGGAGTACTCGGACGAAGAGTATGCGCAGATGCTGGAGCTCTACGAAGGAACGCTCCAGAAGATCGCCGAGGGCGAAATTGTCAAATCCAAGGTTCTGCGCGTCACCGACAGCCACGTCATTCTGGACGTGGGGTTCAAATCCGAGGGCGCAGTCCCCATCGACGAATTCAAGAGCGCGGACGGCGTCGCACCTGGCGACGAAGTCGAGGTTCTCCTGGAGAACCTCGAGGACGAGCAGGGCACCGTCGTCCTCTCGAAGAAGAAGGCCGATTTCATGCGCGTGTGGGAGAAGATCCGACACGCCTACGAGAACGACCAGCCCGTCGAGGGCACACTTCAGAAGAAGATCAAAGGTGGCGTTGTCGTCGATCTCATGGGGGTCGACGCCTTTCTCCCTGGCAGCCAGATCGCGCTCCGGCGTGTGCCGAACATCGACGAGTTACTGGGTCAGACCTATTACTTCAAAATCATCAAGCTGAACAAGCGCCGCCGCAACATCGTCGTCTCCCGACGAGTCATCTTGGAGGCGGAACGAGCCCACAAGCGCGAGCACCTCATGAAAGAGCTCGAGGTGGGTCAGATGCGGAAGGGCGTGGTCAAGAATATCACCGATTTCGGCGCCTTCATCGATCTCGGCGGCGTGGATGGGCTGTTGCACATCACCGATATGAGCTACGGGCGCGTGTCGCACCCGTCCGAGGTGGTGGATCTCGGGCAGGAGATCGAGGTCAAGGTCCTCGACATCGATTGGGAGCGCGAACGGATTTCCCTCGGGCTCAAGCAACTCCAGTCGTACCCGTGGGAGAACGTGAGCGAGAAATACCCGGTGGGGTCTCGCGTCCAGGGCAAGGTCGTGAGTATCACCAACTACGGAGCGTTCGTGGAGTTGGAGCCGGGCATCGAAGGATTGGTGCACATTTCCGAGATGAGCTGGACCCGCAGCGTGCGTCATCCCTCGAAGGTGGTCTCCATCGGAGAGACCATCGAAGCGGTGGTGCTCAAGGTCGATGCTGGGGAAGAGAAGATCTCCCTAGGCATGAAACAGACGGAGCAGGATCCGTGGGTGATGTTGCCCATGAAGTATCCGGTCGACACGCGCATCACGGGCAAGGTTCGCAATCTCACGTCGTTTGGCGCCTTCGTGGAGCTCGAGCCTGGCATCGACGGCCTGATTCACATCTCCGACATGTCGTGGACGAAGCGGGTACAGCATCCGTCGGAGGTCGTGAAGAAGGGTGACACGGTCGAGGTGGTGATCCTCAATATCGATCCGGACAACAAGCGGATTTCCCTGGGCCTCAAACAGCTCCTCGAGGATCCGTGGCTGAAGATCGCCGAGACGCACCCGGTGGGCATGGAGCTGGAGGGCTACGTGGTGCGGCTGCAGGATTCCGGTGCCGTCGTGGATCTTGGCGGCGATCTCGAGGGGTTCGTGCCTCAGTCACAGCTCCCGATCCCGGAGGGGCAGGCACTCGAGCAGGTCATTCGGGCGGGCCAGAAGCTCGCGCTGAAACTCCTCGAAGTGGATCCCATTCACCATCGGATCGTGCTGGCGGCCACCGAGATCCTCGAGAGTCCGCCTGAGCCCGAACCCGGGTCGGAACCGCCGCTGGCGGAAACGACGGACGAAGCGGCGATCGCCGAGGAGCGTGAAGAGCCCGTGGCAGAAGCCGACGATTCGGCGCAGATGGCCGAGGCAACCACGGAAGAGGCCCAGGCGAAGCCGGAATCCCCAGCGGAGTGAGTGCGGCCGATGACGTAACCCCGGGCTCGAAGTCGGCGAGGCCACCCGCCCCATGACCATCCAGAAGAAACTCGAGGTCCTCCACCACCTGCGCTCCGAGTCTGAGCAGGGGGGAGGACCTGATCGCATCGAGCAACAGCACGGGAAGGGCAAGCTCACCGCTCGCGAGCGCCTCGATTTCTTGCTGGATCCGGGATCGTTCGTCGAGCTAGATCGCTTCGTCACGCATCGATCCTCGGACTTCGGCCTCGCCGACAAGCAGATCCTGGGCGATGGGGTGGTGACCGGCTACGGCCGGATCGACGGGCGATTGGTGTACGTGTTTTCGCAGGATTTCACGGTGTTCGGCGGATCCTTGGCCGAGGCGCACGCCGAAAAAATCTGCAAGGTGATGGACCTCGCTGTCCGCAACGGAGCGCCGGTGGTGGGTCTCAACGACTCCGGCGGTGCCCGTATCCAGGAAGGCGTGGTCTCCCTCGGCGGCTATGCCGACATATTCTTGCGCAACACGCTGACGTCCGGCGTAGTCCCTCAGATCAGCGCGATCCTCGGGCCCTGCGCGGGCGGTGCCGTGTACAGTCCCGCAATCACCGACTTCGTGTTCATGGTACGGGGTATCTCCTACATGTTCGTCACGGGCCCGAATGTGGTGAAGACGGTGACCCACGAGGACGTGAGTCCTGACGAGCTCGGAGGCGCAGACGTGCACGGGTCGGTCACGGGGGTGGCGCAGTTCGTCCACGATTCCGAGGTCGAGTGCCTCGCTGCCATTCGGCAGCTCCTGGGTTACCTGCCGGGTAACAACGTGGACAGTCCGCCCGTTCGTGAATCGACCGACCCACCGGACCGGCGGGACGAAGAGCTTCTGCATCTGGTTCCGGACAATCCCAACAAACCCTACGACATGCACGAGGTCATCCGGCGCGTAGTGGACGACGGTGAGCTGCTCGAGGTGCACCGCGATCACGCCGCGAACCTGATCGTGGGATTCTCCAGACTGGCCGGACACCCGGTAGGGGTGATTGCGAACCAGCCCGCAATGCTGGCCGGTGTCTTGGATATCAAGGCGTCGATCAAGGGTGCCCGATTCGTCCGGTTCTGTGATGCCTTCAACGTCCCGCTGCTCACCTTCGAAGATGTGCCCGGGTTTCTTCCGGGAGTGGATCAAGAGCATGGAGGTATCATCAAGCACGGCGCCAAGCTGCTGTATGCCTTTGCAGAAGCGACGGTCCCCAAGCTCACCGTGATCACTCGCAAGGCGTATGGTGGCGCGTACGACGTCATGAGCTCCAAGCACGTACGGGGCGATTTCAACGTCGGTTGGCCCACCGCAGAGATTGCGGTGATGGGTCCCAAAGGTGCTGCCGAGATTCTGTTCCGTCGGGAAATCGCCGCCGCGCCGGACCCTCAGGCGCGGCTCGACGCATTGGTCAGCGATTACCGAGAGAAGTTCGCACATCCCTACCATGCCGCTGCGCGCGGCTACCTCGACGACGTCATCGATCCTCGAGAGACGCGGCCGCTCTTGATCTCGGCTCTGCAGACGCTGCTCACCAAGCGGGACACCAATCCCCCGAAGAAGCATGGGAACATCCCACTGTAGACCGCGGCGGCAGCAACGGCACGGGCGTCTGAGGCGGCAGCCCCAGGACTGCCGCTCCTGTCGCCTCGGCGTTGGGAGTGGGGATTGCGACGGATGAACCGCGTCCTTGTCGCGAACCGGGGCGAGATTGCGCTTCGGATCATCCGGGCCTGTCACGAAGAGGGTCTGGAAGCTGTGGCCGTCTACTCGGCGGTTGATGGGGGCAGTCCTCACGTCCGCGCAGCCGATGCGGCAGTCTACATCGGTGAGGCACCCGCCTCGGAATCCTATCTGAGCATCGAGCGCCTCCTGGAGGCCGCCGCCCGCACGGGCGCTGATGCGGTGCACCCCGGGTACGGGTTTCTTGCGGAGCGCGCCGTGTTTGCGGAGGCCGTGGAAGCGGCGGGACTCGTGTTCGTCGGACCTTCCGCCGCTGCGATACGGGCCATGGGTGAGAAGACGGAGGCCAGGCGTCGGATGGCGGCAGCCGGCGTGCCGATTGTCCCTGGGACCACGGAACCGGTGGTCGACGCGGACGCGGCCGCGTCGGCAGCCGAACAGGTTGGCTACCCCGTGCTGCTCAAGGCGGCTGCCGGTGGTGGAGGTAAAGGCATGCGGGTGGCACGCTCGGCAGCGGAGGTGCGGGCGAGGTTTCGGCAAGCTGCCTCAGAGGCGTACAAGGCGTTTGGCGATGGCGCCGTGTACGTCGAGCGCAAGCTCGAGCGCCCGAGGCACGTGGAAATCCAGGTTCTCGCGGACCGATTCGGCAACACCCTTCATCTGGGCGAGCGAGAATGCTCGGTGCAGCGACGCCACCAGAAGCTGATCGAGGAATCGCCGTCAGCCGCGGTTGACCTCGACCTACGGCTCAAGATGGGGCACGGCGCCGTCCAGGCCGCACAAGCGGTGAACTACGTGAACGCCGGCACCGTGGAATTTCTCCTGGATCGGACAGGGCGTTTCTACTTTCTCGAAATGAACACGCGGCTTCAGGTCGAGCATCCGGTGACCGAGTTGGTGTACGGCGTCGATCTCGTCCGAGAGCAATTGCGCGTAGCGGCGGGCGAGCCAACGACACTTCCCGGTCGTCCCATGCGGCCCCGCGGACATGCCATTGAGTGTCGCATCACGGCCGAGGACCCCTTCAACGGGTTTCTCCCGGCTACGGGGCGCATCCAATACCTTCGCGTTCCGACGGGCGCAGGTGTCCGGTGGGACGGGGGGATCGACGTGGGGAGTGAGGTTGGGCTGCACTACGATTCACTCCTTGGCAAGCTGATCGCGTGGGGCGAAACCCGCGACCGTGCCATCCGGCGCATGGAGCGAGCCCTGTCGGAACTCGTGATCGTTGGCGTGCTCACGTCGCAACCGTTCCATCGCCGCGTCATGGCGGATGCCAGCTTCCGCGCGGGAGACTACGACATCGACTACCTGGAGCGCGTCGGTTCGACCGTTTTGCGCGTGGAACCGACGGACGAAGAGCTGCATCTCGCCGCCATCGCGGCGGTCCTCGCCGAGGAAGAAGCCCGTCGAGTAGCAGCACCACACGCGAACGGTCCCACGCCTCATCACGAGAGCGCATGGCTCCGCGCCGCCCGGTTGGCGGCGCTGCGATGACGGTGGTCGACATTCTCCGAATTGCCTCAGGTGGATCGGGCGTGGCGCGTCTCCCCGACGGCATGGCGGTGTTCGTACCGCGGACGGCGCCAGGCGATCGCGTGGCAATTCACGTCATGGAGCGCAAGCGGCGTTGGGCGCGTGCGCGTCCGGAGCAGTTGCTGACGCCGGGGCCCGACCGCGTGGACCCCACGTGTCGGCATTACACGCACGATCGATGCGGCGGCTGCCAACTGCAACACATCGGTCTCGAGACGCAACTCGAGATCAAGCGCGGGTTGGTGGGCGAGGCCGTGCGGCGCATCGGACGCCGCGACGTGCCAGATCCGGAGATCGTGCGCTCCCCGGACGCGTGGCGCTACCGGCGGAAGATCACGCTGGCTGTCCGCGATGGGCGGATCGGTCTCCATCCCTTCGATGATCCGCAAAGCGTCTTCGAGCTCGACGATTGTCCCATCGCCGACGCGGGACTCATGGAGTTGTGGCAGGTGGTCAGAACCCACCGACACCTGCTACCCGCCGATCTGACGGAGCTGATGCTCCGGGCAGACCGCGATGGTGGATGGCACGTGGTCGTGGCGAGTCCGGCGGGCGAGGCGTGGGACGCCCGGGCCCTTGCCCGATCCGTGGACCGCGAGGACGTGTCGTTCTGGTGGCGACCGCATGGAGGTGCGGCCCGGGTCGTGGCGGGATCCACCCGAGGGTTTCCGGTGCTGGCGTTCCAGCAGGTCAATCCACCGCTGGCCGCGCGGATTCGGCAAGACGCCGCGGACGCCCTCGCACCGCTCGACGGGACCGTCACGTGGGACCTGTACGGAGGGGCGGGGGACACGGCGCAACTCTTGGCTCGCGCCGGCGCGTCCGTGTGGTCCGTGGACCGGGATCGGAGCGCCGTCAGGTGGGCACAGGCCAACCTCCCGGAGGGTCTTCGGGACCGCGTGACATTCGTCGCGGCCGCGGCGGAGGAGGCGCTCCACCGTCTCCCTCGGCCGGACAAGGTGGTGGTGAATCCCCCTCGGGCTGGGTTGGACCGGCGCGTGGCGGCCCGACTGGATCGTTGGAGTGCCGACGATCGCGGGGCACGCTTGGCCTACATTTCCTGCGATCCTGCCACGCTCGCGCGGGATCTTTCCCGACTGCCCTCGCTCAGGTTGCAGCGAGCTGTCGCGTACGATCTCTTTCCTCACACCTCGCACGTCGAGACGCTTGCCGTTCTGGAGTCGCAGTGCGCTATACGGTGACCGTTGCGGGCACGACCTTCGAGGTCGAGGTGCGGGGCGACACAGTGTCGGTTGGCGGCGAGGAGCACGCGGCCACGCTGAGCGCCGTGCCGGCGACGCCGCTTCGGCAGCTGATCCTGGGGCTTCGCTCGCGCACATTGGCTGTAACGCGCAACGGTGAGGGATGGGTCGTCGAGTGGGGAGGGGAGCGCCACGTGGTCCAGGTCGTGGACGAGCGAACGCAGCGGTTGCGGGCGATGACGGCGAGCAAGGGCCCTGCGAGGACCAGCGCGGTCGTGAGGGCGCCGATGCCCGGTCTGGTGCTCCGGCTGGAGATTGTGGTGGGGCAGGCGGTGGAAGCCGGGACGGGGCTGCTGGTGCTCGAGGCCATGAAGATGGAGAACGAGATCACCGCTCCCGTCGCGGGCATCGTGCGGGCACTCCACGTCGAGCCGGGACAGGCGGTCGAGAAGGGGACGAGTCTGGTGGAGATCGCAGCCCCGGAGGCTTGACCCGCCTGAGGTGCACGACTAGCATTAAAGGCTGTTTTGATTTGGAGTTACGGACCTTTGCTCAGCTCTCTCGGACTTCGATGAAGACGTATTCGCCCAAGCAAGACGAACTCGAGCATCGCTGGCACCTGGTCGACGCCGATGGCGTGGTGCTAGGTCGCCTGGCGAGCAACGTTGCGCAGCTGATTCGGGGAAAGCACAAGCCGACCTTCGCGCCGCACGCCGACGCTGGGGATTTCGTTGTCGTGATCAATGCGGACAAGGTGCGGCTAACCGGGCGCAAGCTGCAGCAGAAGCGCTACTTCCGGCACACGGGCTACATGGGGCACGAGCGCTTCACCGCGGCAGCCAAGATGTTGGAGACACATCCGGAGCGTGTGATCGAGAGTGCCGTGTTCGGCATGTTGCCCAAGAGCACTTTGGGTAAGCAGGTGCTGCGGAAACGCTTGAAAGTCTATGCCGGGCCGGAACATCCCCATGCGGGACAGCAGCCGACCCCCATCGCACTGAAATAGGTACGCACTGATATGACCCACGCCGCTGAACCGGTACTTCGATGGCACGCCGTCGGGCGTCGCAAGACCAGTGTCGCCCGCGTCTATCTCACCCCCGGCTCGGGTAAGTGGGACGTCAACGGACGCACGCTGGGCGACTTTTTCCCACGGCAGTCGCTCATCCAGCATATTCAGCAGCCCTTTCAAGTGACGGATACGCTGGGCGCGTTCGACGTGAAGGCTCGGGTGGCCGGCGGGGGACAGACGGGCCAGGCCGGTGCATTACGGCTGGGGATCGCCCGCGCGCTCGTGGGCGCCGACGAGACCCATCGCCGTAAGCTCCGCGACCACGGGTTGCTGACACGAGATCCGCGGGCCGTCGAACGGAAGAAGCCCGGGCAGCCGGGAGCCCGAAAGCGATTCCAATTCTCCAAGCGGTAGGGACGCGGGAAGGCATTTCAATCAATCACACCGTCGGATCCCGACCTGGGTGTTCACCCTGCGCGGTGGATCGGGCCGGGAGGGGAAGGCGGTGGCAGTCTAACCCATGGACGTGACATGACCGATCTGCAGCTGCAAGACCTGTTGGAAGCCGGTGTGCATTTTGGCCACCAAACGAGACGGTGGAACCCAAAGATGCGCCGGTTCATCTTCGCCGAACGCTCCGGCATCTATCTCATCGATCTGCAAAAGACGCTGCGGCAGCTGCAGAAAGCACAGCAGCTGCTGCGGGAGGTCGTGATGCAAGGTGAGAACGTGTTGTTCGTCTGCACCAAGCGGCAGCTGAACATGATCGTGAAGGCGGAAGCGGAGCGGTGTGGCGCGCACTACGTCACCGAGCGGTGGTTGGGTGGGACGCTGACCAACTTTCAGACCATGAAGAAGCAGATCCGGCGGTTGAAGGAGATCGAACAGGGTCTCGCCGACGGCGCGTTCGAGTTCTTCACGAAGAAGGAGCAGCTGCAGTTCGAACGCGAGCGCCAGAAGCTCAATCGCAACCTCGAGGGAATCAAGAACCTTGGCCGGTTGCCCAAGGCCATGTTCGTCGTGGATGCCAAGAAAGAGCGCATCGCGGTGGCCGAGGCGACCAAGCTGGAGATTCCCGTCATTGCCATCGTGGACACGAATGCCGATCCGGACCTGATCACGGTGCCGATCCCCGGGAACGACGACGCCATTCGGTCGGTGTCCTTGATCACCCAGGCGTTGGTCGACGTCGTGGCGGAAGCCCGCAAGGAGGCACCGGTGCGCGAAGCGGCGGCAGAGAGCGAGGCGTACAGCTCGTACCAACCGGGGGCAGAGGGCGAGGAGGAAGACCTCCGCCGGCGTAAGCGGCCCCGTCGGAAACGTCGCCCAAGGCCTGAGGCGATTGCAGCCCGACTCAAGTCCGAGGGCGCGGAGGGTGAGGCACAACCGGACGAGGGTGAAGCCGCGGCGGAGCCCGAGGCCGATACGGCCAAGGCCGGTAGCGGTGACTCGCCGGCCCCCGGGGGAGAGAGCCAGGGCTAAGGAGACTCGCTCGAGGTTGGTGCGACGGACCGCCGCTGCTCGGGCTTTCAAGGGTCACGAGGCGGCGGTTTGTTTAGGCAGCCCAAACGCAATAAGTGGAAGAGAACCGATGACGATGACCATTGCTGCGAAGGACGTGAGCGCCCTGCGGAATCGCACGGGCGCGGGTATGATGGACTGCAAACGCGCCCTCGAGGAGACGGGTGGCGACATGGACAAGGCCGTCGAGTTTCTCCGCAAGAAGGGGATCGCGAAGGCCGAGAAACGAGCCGGCAAGAACACCAGCGAAGGCGTGATTGGGAGTTACATCCACCACAACGGCCGCTACGGCGTGCTGGTGGAAGTCAATTGCGAGACCGATTTTGTTGCCCGGACGGACGATTTCCAGAATTTGGCACGCGATCTCGCGATGCATGTGGCGTCGGCGAATCCCATCGCGGTCTCCATCGAGGGAGTCCCCGAGCAGCTGGTCGAGGCCGAGCGGGCGGTGTTCGAGGGCCAGGTGGCGGAATCTGGGAAGCCGGAGCAAGTTCGGGCCAAGATCGTGGAGGGCAAGCTCAAGAAGTTTTTCGCCGAGCGGGTGTTGTTGGAGCAGGCATTCGTCAAGGACGATGCGATGACCGTCGCGGACCTCGTGAAGAGCGTCTCGGGGAAAGTGGGCGAGAAGATCGTCGTCCGCCGTTTCGTGCGGTACGAGCTCGGCGGCGAGGAGTGACGGAGCTCGCCTATCGGCGGGCACTTTTGAAACTCTCCGGCGAGGCGCTCGCCGGGGAGCGAGGCTTCGGCCTCGATTTCGGCGTCATCAAACGGCTGGCTGACGAGATCAAGGCCGTGCACGGGCTAGGTGTGGACCTCGGGGTCGTCGTGGGCGGTGGCAACATCGTCCGAGGTGCTGATGCCAGCCGGCAAGGTATGGATCGCGTATCGGCGGACTACATGGGCATGCTGGGAACCGTGATCAACGCCCTGGCCCTGCAGGAAATGCTGGAGCAGAAGGACGTCCAGACGCGCGTCATGACCGCGATCCGCATGGAGGAACTGGCCGAGCCATACATCCGGCGGCGCGCGCAGCGCCACATGGAAAAGGGGCGGGTGCTCCTCTTCGCGGGCGGAACGGGCAACCCTTACTTTTCGACCGACAGCGCTGCCGTGCTCCGTGCGCTGGAGATCGAGGCCCACGTCCTCATCAAGGCGACTGGCGTCGACGGTGTGTACTCCGCCGATCCCAAGAAAGACCCGGCCGCGGAGTTCATTCCCGAGCTGTCATTTCACGACGCCATGGTGCGCGGGCTCCGCGTCATGGATGCCAACGCGTTTGGGTTGTGCCAGGAGCACCATCTGCCGATCATCGTCATGAACGTCAACCAGCCCGGGGCCATCGCGCGGGTGGTCCGCGGTGAGCGCCTGGGCACCATTGTCCGATGAGCACGCTATCCGAGATCCCCAAACAGGCCAAAGAGCACATGCAGCGGGCCGTGGACAATTCGCAACGCGAGCTCTCCACGATCCGCAGTGGCAAGGCGACCACGAGTTTGCTGGACACGGTGCGGGTGGAGGCCTACGGCCAACAGCTGCCGCTGAACCAGGTGGCCTCCGTGAGCGCTCCCGAGCCACGCCTCCTCACGGTGCAACCGTGGGACAAATCGCTGGTGGGAGCGATCGAGAAAGGCATCCTCACGGCAGATCTCGGTCTCAACCCGTCCAACGACGGCACCTTGATTCGGATTCCCCTACCGCCCCTCACCGAGGAGCGCCGCAAAGAGCTCGTGCGCATCGTGCGAAAACTCGCCGAGGAAGGCCGGATCGCGATCCGACACGCGCGTCATGAAGCCATCGACAGCATCAAGAAGGTCGAACACGTGTCGGATGACGACAAGCATCGTCGCGAGGGAGAAGTGCAAAAACTGCATGATGAGTTCATCGCACAGATCGAGTCCCTCGTCACGGCCAAAGAGGCCGAGATTATGGAGATCTGACGGGGCGTTCCCCCGGGACCTCATCCATGTCGTCCAATCTCGCCCGCCGTATCACCGTCGCTGCGGTTGCCATTCCCGCGGCGCTCGGGATCGTGTACCTGGGTGGCTGGGTCCTCGCGCTCACCGTGGCGGTGCTCGCGGTGGTGGGTACCCACGAGCTGTTCGGGCTTGCCCGTCGTGCGGGAGTCCGTCCGCTGGCGGTGCCCGGGTACGCCGGCGCCGCGATCATACCACTGCTTGGCTTTGCGACCCTGCCGGAAGGGCTTGCCCTTTCCGGCATGATCGCGGTGGGCAGTGGCGCCGTATGGTTGATGGCGATCATGGCCGTGGCCATGCTCGGGCGCGCGCCGACGCAGCAACCGTTGGCCGCTGTGGCCGTGACGGTCTTTGGTCCCCTCTATACGGGAGGCTTGCCCGCTTTTCTGCTACTCCTACGCCACGGCGAGCCTTCGCCGTCTGCATGGGCGGCGACCTGGCTGGTCTTTCTTCCCCTCGTCGTCACGTGGATCTCGGATTCCCTGGCCATGGCAGGGGGGTCCATGATCGGGGGGCCCAAGCTGGCACCTGTGCTGAGTCCCAATAAGACGTGGGCGGGCGCGGTCTCCGGTGGTGCAGGGTCCCTCATCGTGGCGCCCCTGTACGGGGCCCTGATTCTGGGGCCCCTGGGTGTGGCAATGCCCTTGTGGCAACTCGTCGTCTTCGGTGGGCTCGTGTCGGTCGTCGGTCAGATGGGAGACGTGGCGGAGTCCTTGTTCAAACGGGAAGCGGGTGTCAAGGACTCGGGGTCCTTTTTCCCCGGTCACGGCGGCGTCTTGGACCGATTGGATTCTCTCTACTGGGTCATTCCGAGTGCGGCGCTGATGCTGCTGGGATTCGGGGCGCTGTGACGACGGGCGTCGCGATCCTCGGCTCGACCGGCTCGATCGGCGTGAGCACGCTGCGAGTGCTCGAGCGACAACGGGACCGATTCCACGTCGTCGCGCTCACGGCCTACGGCTCGGCGCGGCAGCTCCAGGCGCAGGTCGCCGCCGTGGGCGCCGGGTTTGCGGGGTTGGTGCAAGGGGGGCAGATGACGGAGCAGGAGCGGCGGTCGATGAGTGGGACCGGTCCAGACTGTCTGATCGAGGCGGCGACGCATCCCGATGTGCGCATCGTCGTGAACGCGGTGGTAGGGGCGGCGGGCCTGGAAGCGACGCTGGCAGCGCTTAGGGCCGGAAAACGCGTGGCGCTCGCGAACAAAGAGACCCTCGTCATGGCTGGTGACCTGGTGCGAGCCGCCGCTGCCGACGGTGGTGGGGAGATCGTGCCGGTGGATTCCGAACACAGCGCCGTGCTGCAGTGCCTCACGGACCGCGGGACCGTGGAGCTCCGACGGCTGATCCTGACGGGCTCCGGCGGACCGTTCCGCGAGTGGCCCGCGGAGCGTCTGCGGGATGTCCGGGTGGAGGATGCGCTCAATCATCCCACCTGGACCATGGGGCCGAAGATCACGGTGGACAGCGCCACCCTCGCCAACAAGGCGCTCGAGGTGATCGAGGCGCACCATCTTTTCGCTCTGGGGTACGACGCCATCGATGTGGTCATCCATCCGCAGTCGATTGTCCATGCCTTCACCGAATTCGTGGATGGGTCCGTGTTGGCGCAGGTGGGGTTCCCCACCATGGAACTGCCCATTCTCTATGCCCTCACGTATCCGGAGCGGACGGCTGACGGAGGCGTGCGACCGTTCGATCCGGTGGAGGCGGGTCCGCTGACCTTCGAGCCCCTTCGCCGCGAGGCCTTCCCGGCCTTTCGACTCGGGGTGGCGGCCGGCCGATCCGGCGGTACCGCACCCGCGGTGTTCAACGCGGCCAACGAAGTGGCCGTTCAGGCTTTCCTGGATGGCCGGATCGGCTTTGCGGCAATCGCCGACGTGATCGATGCCGTCCTGCAGACCCACGCGGGTGCGCCCGCCGCCGACATCGGTGTCGTGCTCGCGGTGGATCGGTGGGCCAGAGAACAAGCGGAGGCAGCGTGCTGCTCACGATAATCGCGACAGTCATCGTCCTCGGTGTGCTCATCTTCGTGCACGAGCTAGGGCACTTTCTCGCGGCGAAATCGGTGGATATCGCAGTGCCGCGGTTCTCGATCGGTTTTGGACCGGCCACCCCGTTCAAGTTCCGCCGGGGCGAGACCGAATACATCGTGGCGTGGTTTCCCTTTGGCGGCTATGTGAAGATGGCCAGCAAAGAGGAACAAGAGGCCATGGGGGCGTTGGAGGGTGGGGCATCCGAGGCCGATCGCTTTCCGCCGGAGCGCTTGTTCGAGAACAAGTCCCTGCCTGCGCGAGTCTATGTGATCTCCGCCGGCGTCGCCATGAACGTGCTCTTCGCGTGGATCGCGTATGTGCTCCTCGCCACTGGCGGGAGGATCGAGACCCCGACCACGAGCGTCGCGCGCGTGGACTCGACGGCGCTACCGCCCGGCGCGGAGGCACTCGCCAGTCTCCCGTACGGCAGCGAGATCACACTCGTGAACGGCGACTCTGTGCATTCGTTGCAGGCGATCGTAATGGCGATCGCGGATCCGGGGTCGGACCGTCTGCGGTTCGATTTCCGAGATCGACGCGATCCGATCATCCTGCCGATTCCCGGCACCAACGCGAGCGCGCGGGCGGCTATCTTGGACGCTCTGGAGTTCCTGGTAGAACCGCGGGTGGGCTCGGTGCTCGACGGCCAGCCGGCGGCCCGGGCCGGGCTCGCGTCGGGGGACCTGATCGTGGGCGCGGCCGGCGACACCGTGCGAAGTTGGGACGATTTGGTGCGGACGGTCGAGGCGAGTGTCGGCGACACGGTGTTGCTCAGCGTGCTTCGCGGTGACGCAGTGATCCAGCTCGCGGTGGTGCCGGTGGAGCAAACCGAGGTGGATCCGGTGACAGGGGAAGTCCGCCGGGTAGGCCGCATCGGAATCGGCCAGGCCCTCCGACGTGTCGACTACGGGCTCGGCGGTGCGGTAGTGCAGGGAACGCGCGAGACCTGGGCGCGCACCCGGCTCGTCTTGTTGACGCTCAAGGGCATGGTGCTGGGACAGATCTCGCCTCGAGAGCTCGGCGGGCCCATTCTCATCGGCCAAATGTCGGGCCAGGTGGCCCGACTGGGTGTCACCTCGTTGGTTTCCTTCATGGCGTTCCTGTCCCTCAATCTCGCCATCCTGAACCTGCTGCCCATCCCGGTCTTGGACGGTGGGCATCTGGTGTTCCTCTTTGCTGAAGGCATCCGCGGCAAGCCCCTCTCCCTTGCGCTGCGGCTCCGCCTCACGCAGGTGGGGCTGCTCGTGCTGATTGGGATCATGGCCCTGGTGCTCACCAACGATTTCTTCCGACTGATCGGCGGTTAGCGTCCCAGGAGCACGATCAGGGCAGCCACGGCCGCGATCACCAAGAGGGCCACCGCTGGGAGGAGGAGCAGGGTGACGGGGGATCGTGGTGCCTCACCCGCCAGCATGGCGCGGACGGAAGACCGCCCAAAGGTGCGAGTGGCCCGATCGCGATCGCGGATCTCGATCAACTCATCCCGCAGCGCTTGGGCCGTGAGGTAGCGATCGACCGGATCTTTCGCCAGGCAGCGGAGCATGACCCTTTCCAGTCGGGGCGAGAGGCTCTCACGCAGCGTGCTGGGTTTGCGCGGGCGTTCCTCGAGGTGCATTCGAGCCAACTCGAACCAGTCCGTGGACCGAAACGGTGTCTCGCCGGTCGCGGCCCGATACAGGACGACCCCAAGCGAGTAGATGTCCGTCCGGCCGTCGACCGGATGTCCTTGGACCTGCTCGGGCGACATGTACTGGGGCGTCCCAACCGTCACCTTGGCCTGACTGGTCATCCCCGCGGCGGCGATGCCATGGGCGATGCCGAAATCGGCGATGACCGCGGACCCGTCCTCCCGAAGCAGGACGTTGCGGACGTTGATGTCCCGGTGCACGACGTTCTGCGCGTGAGCGAACGCCAATCCCCCCGCCACGTCCGCCCCCATCCGAATGAGGGCATCTTCGTCGAGAGGGCCTTGGCGATCGAGGAGTTCGGCAAGCGAGTGGGGAAAGAGGTCCATGGAGAAGAAGGTGAGTCCCGCCACCACGTCCACCTCGAGGATCCGGACGATGTTCGGATGCTTGAGCCGGCCGGCCGTCTCGGCCTCGGTACGGAAACGGCGTTGAAGGCTGGGATCGCCTGCGAAGCGGGGTTTGAGCACCTTCAGCGCTACCGGACGGCGGGGGCCGAATCGGGCGGCGTACACCCAGGCGAAGGCCCCCTCTCCAATGAGGCGCTCGAGGGTGTAGGGGCCCACGACACGGCCGAGCAAGCGGTCCGGATCGAGGGTCATGAGCGGGCTTTACAGCGTTTGAGAGGCCAGCTAAATTGCTGTGTTAAGATAAAATAGCGCATTTCTAGCGGCGTACCTGCGCCGCGGAGGATCGAGGGGTTCATGAGTATCGATACGCAGGCCGTATCCCAAAAGTACGGCATGCACGAGCGTGACACGGGCTCGGCCCATGTGCAAATTGCGTTGCTCACGGAGCGGATCAACATGCTCACGGAGCATTTCCGCACGCACAAGAAAGATTACCACGGGCGGCGGGGCTTGCTCCAGATGGTGAGTCGGCGGCGCCGCCTGTTGGACTATCTCAAACGGACCGATCTCGACACCTACCGTCGCCTCGTCGCCGAGCTCGGCCTCCGCCATTAAGCTTACTGGTGCAGGGAGGAGGCGCCTGGGAGGAGCACCCCAGGCGCCTCTGAGCGTTCCCCACGTGCTCGTTTAGGACATCACATGGTGCATCGAGTCGAGCGGTCGTTCGCCGGAACGCCCTTCCGGTTGGAGACCGGGCGTTTGGCAAAGCAAGCAGCAGGCAGCGCGCTCGTTCAGTATGGCGATACCCTCCTGCTCACCGCCGTCACGGTCTCGGATTCGGAGAGTACGCTACCGTTTTTTCCACTCACCGTCGAGTACCGGGAAAAAAGCTATGCCGCGGGACGCATTCCTGGCGGGTTTTTCAAGCGGGAAGGCAGACCCGGCGAGCATGAGATTCTGGCGGCCCGGCTGATCGACCGCTCCATCCGACCGCTCTTTCCCAAGGGATTCCGTAACGAAGTGCAGGTCTTCGTGTACGTGCTCTCGGCCGACCAAGAGAATGATGCGGACGTCCTGGGGGTCACGGGGGCGTCGCTCGCGCTTTCTCTGTCTCGGGTTCCCTGGAACGGCCCTGTGGCCGGCGTCCGCGTGGCGCGGGTCGAGGGAGAATGGGTCCTCAACCCCACGTTCCATCAACTCGAGTTCAGCGACGTCGATCTCGTAGTTTCCGGCAATGCTGACTCGATCATCATGGTGGAAGGTGGAGCGCTCGAAGTGCGAGATGAGGATATCGCCGACGCACTCGCGTTTGCCCAGCGGGGGCTGGGGGAGTTGGTGGCGCTCGAACAAGAGATTGTCGGGGCCGCCGCGGTACCGAAGATGGAGTTCGTGAAGCCCGAGCCGTCTCCGGAGATTGCCGACCGCGTGCGGTCCGTCGCGCAGAGCCGCATCGAGCAGGCGCTCAACTTGGCAGAGAAGGCAGCGCGTGGACACGCATTGGAAACGGTCCAAGACGAAGTGCTGGACCAACTGCTCGAAGACTACCCCGAGGACAGCGGCGACATCAAGGCCGTCCTGGGCGATATCGAGTACACGACCATGCGCCAGCAAGTGCTGGAACGGGGTGAGCGCATCGACGGCCGTGATCTCGACACCGTGCGGGCCGTGACCTGCGAGGTCGGCGTGTTACCGCGGACCCACGGATCCGCGCTCTTTACCCGTGGTCAGACCCAGGCGCTCGTGAGCACGACATTGGGCTCGGTGTCGGATGAGCAGCGGATCGACAACATCGACATGCCGGGAGACACCACCAAGAGTTTCATGCTGCATTACAACTTCCCGCCGTTCTCCACCGGCGAAGTTCGTCCGATTCGTGGCGTCTCACGCCGCGAAATCGGACATGGCAATCTGGCCGAACGCGCGCTGCAGGCGCTCTTGCCGCCGTATGACGAGTTCCCCTACACGATTCGCCTCGTTTCCGACATCCTCGAGTCCAACGGATCGTCGTCCATGGCAACGGTCTGTGGCGGGTCGCTGGCACTGATGGACGCGGGGGTACCGATCAAGGCCCCGTGCGCCGGTGTCGCCATGGGACTGATCAAAGAAGGCGAGCAGATCGCCATCCTCACGGACATCCTGGGCACCGAAGATCACCTTGGCGACATGGATTTCAAGGTCGCTGGCACGCGCGATGGCGTGACGTCCATTCAGATGGACAACAAGATCGGGGGGCTCAGTCTCGACGTCCTGCGGACAGCGCTCAACAAGGCCAAGGCGGGACGACTGTACATTCTCGAACGGATGGCGGAGACGCTGGGCAGTCCACGCCCCACCTTGTCCCAGTACGCCCCGCGGATCATTACGGTTGCCATCAATCCCGAACGGATCGGTGAGGTCATCGGGCCCAAGGGAAAGACGATTCGAGGCATCCAGGAGGAGACCGGCGCCGACATCAACGTCGACGACTCCGGACTCATCACCATCTCGGCGGTGGATGGCGCAGCCGGCGAGCGGGCCCGGGCCATGATCGAAGATCTCGTGCGCGAGCCCGAGGTGGGAACGATCTACGAGGGAGTCGTCAAGAGCACCACTAATTTCGGCGCGTTCGTCGAAATCCTCCCCGGGCGGGAAGGACTCTTGCACATCTCCGAGCTGCAGCACAGCCGCACAGAGCGGACCGAGGACGTCGTGAAGAAGGGTGACCGCGTTCGGGTCAAGCTCCTGGAGGTGGACGACCGGGGGAAGATGCGGCTCTCGCGCAAAGCGCTGATCGAAAAGAACGACGACGCACGCGAAGGAAGCGATAACCGGTCTAGCTCCAAGAAGCGCTAGGCGCGTGCGCACCGTCGAACTCGACGAGCGACTCCATCGCACCGACGCGCCCAACGGCGTGGTGGTGCTCTCCGAAGCTCTCCCCAGCGTTCGGTCCGTCGCCGTCGGCATTTGGGTCAAGACGGCCTCGGTCCACGAGGACGCCGCCCGGATGGGCGTGTCGCATCTCCTGGAACATATGGTGTTCAAGGGAACCGAGCGTCGGAGCGCACGTGACATCGCCGTCGAGTTGGAGGTGCGGGGTGGCTCGCTCGACGCCTTCACGTCCCGCGATCACACCTCCTACCAGGCCCGCGTCCTGGACGACGACCTCCCCCGCGCGCTCGACGTGCTCACCGATCTCGTGCGCAACCCCGCCCTGCGCGAGCCCGACCTCGCGCTGGAGCGGAAAGTCGTGCTGGAGGAAATCAGCACGGTCGACGATACGCCGGACGATCTCGTCTTCGACATCCATACGCAAACGCTCTGGCCGGATCACCCGTACGGCTTTCCGATACTCGGCACCCGGGAAACCGTGAGTCGCCTGGAGACCGCGGACCTCCGCGCCCTGCACGCAGGGGCGTATCACCCGCGCCATGTGATCATCGCGGCTGCCGGGAACCTGAGCCATGATCTCTTGTTGAAGCTCGTCGCGAAGTGTGGTTGGCTCACGTTCGAGCCCGGACCGTCACCGCGTCCCATCCGGAAGGTGCCAGCCGCCACGCGAACCGAGCACCGCGTATGCCGGGAGACGGCACAAACGCATGTGGTGCTCGGGACCGACACCTTCGCGTTTCCCGACGCTCGCCGAGAAACGCTGATGCTGCTCAACAATGTTTTGGGTGGAGGGATGTCGAGTCGGCTGTTCCAGCGTATTCGAGAAGAGCTGGGTTTGGCGTATGCGGTCTATAGCTTCCATTCGTTCTATCGCGCCGCGGGCGTGACGGGGGTCTACGTGGGCTCCCACCCGACCACAGCGGCGCAGGCGGTGGAGGCCATTCTCGAGGAGCTGCGTCGCCTGGCAGCCACAGGGCTTACCGAAGAGGAACTGGCGGAGGCCAAACAACAGCTCAAGGGCCAGATCACGTTGTCCCTGGAGAGTCCGGCTGCGCGCATGTATCGTCTGGCGGCCGTACCCTTGTACGAGATACCCTACCGGACCATCGACCGGCTGCTGGAGGACGTGGACAAGATACAGCGCGACGATGTTGCCGGGGTGGCCGAGGAGTTTTTGGATCCCGACCGTCAGACGGTTGTCTGGCTCGGTCCCAACTGAGTTTTTGATCTCAACCAAGAACGCCACATGAAGATTGGTGTCCCGCAGGAGATCAAGACTGCCGAAAACCGGGTGGCATTAGTCCCCGGCGGGGCGGAAGCGCTCGTAGCCGACGGACATGCCGTTCTGGTGCAGGAAGGTGCCGGAGACGGGAGCGGCTTTTCCGACGCCGACTACGCCGCGGTGGGAGCGGAGATCGTCCCCGCGGCGGAGCAGGTGTGGGCCGAGGCCGAGATGATTCTCAAGGTCAAGGAGCCCATCGAGCCCGAATGGTCCTGCATGCGTCCGGGGCAGGTGGTGTTCACGTACTTCCATTTTGCCGCCAGCGAGGCGCTGACGCGGGCCGTGATGGAGTCGCACTGTGTCGCCATCGCGTACGAGACCGTGCAATTGGAATCCGGTGAGCTGCCGCTCCTCACGCCCATGAGCGAGGTGGCCGGCCGGATGGCGGTGCAAGAAGGAGCCAAGTATTTGGAGAAGTTTCACGGTGGACGCGGGGTCCTCTTGGGTGGGGTTCCGGGAGTGCTGCCCGCCGAGGTCGTGATTCTAGGTGGCGGTGTGGTGGGGACGAATGCCGCGAAGATGGCGGCGGGCCTCGGTGCCCACGTCACGGTCTTGGACGTCAACCTCGATCGGCTGCGCTACCTCGCCGACGTGATGCCCGCGAACGTGGATCTCCTCTACTCCAGCCGCCGCTACATCGTCGAGCAGATTCAGCGGGCCGATCTCCTGATCGGGGGGGTGTTGCTACCGGGCGCCAAGGCCCCGAAACTCGTGCTCCGCGAGGACCTCACCATGATGAAGCCCGGATCGGTCATCGTGGACGTCTCCGTGGATCAGGGCGGGTGCATCGAGACGATCCGTCCCACGACCCACGACCAGCCGACGTATCTGGTCGATGGCGTGGTGCATTATGCCGTGGCCAATATGCCGGGTGGCGTTCCGCGAACCTCCACGCTCGCGCTCACCAATGCCACGTTGCCATACGCCAGGCGGCTGGCGCGAGATGGCTGGCGCGCGGCCTGCGCGCGGGACCGGGCCCTCTACCTGGGCCTCAACGTTATCGAAGGGAGCGTAGTGTACCCCGGGGTGGCAGAGGCGTTCGATCTCGAGCTGGCCGACGCGGGCGTGCTCGTGTGACGGGGGTTACCGAAGTGTCTAACCCGATACCTTGTGGTAATTTCGGCCCATCTGTTATGTTGCGTGCTCTTGGCCGTCCCGGGCTCCGAGCGCCCGAGCCCACCCATCGTCTACCACGATAGCTGACCGGATGCGGTGGCCCAAATTTAGCCTCGGCAGTTTTCTGCCTGCGAACGAGATCGCCGTCGATCTGGGGACGTCGAATACCCTCATCTACGTCCGCGGCGAGGGAATCGTCCTGAACGAGCCCTCGGTGGTGGCCGTGGAGAAGTCGAGCGGCAAGATCAAGGGTATCGGTCTCGAGGCCAAGCGGATGCTCGGACGGACCCCGGACGGCGTGGTGGCGGTCCGCCCCCTCAAAGACGGGGTGATCGCCGATTTCGATGTCACCGAGAAGATGCTTCGGTATTTTCTCTCGTCCATCATTCAAAAGCACGTGCTGCGCGTGAAACCCCGCGTGATCGTGTGCGTTCCGAGCGGGATCACAGAAGTCGAACGTCGCGCGGTCCGTGACAGCGCGCATTCGGCCGGCGCCAAAGAGGTATATATGGTGGACGAGCCGATGGCCGCCGCCATCGGGGTCGGGCTCCCCGTGGAAACGCCCACAGGCAACATGGTAATCGACATCGGCGGCGGGACCACGGAGATTGCCGTGATCGCCTTGTCCGGAATCGTGAGCAACACCTCCATCCGGACCGGTGGCGACGAGCTGGACCAGGCCATCGTGCAGTTCATGCGGAAGAACTACAACCTGCTGATTGGCGAGCCGACGGCCGAGGCCATCAAGATTCAGGTCGGCAGCGCCGTCCCTATCGGGGATGAGGGCGAAATGGAGGCCAAAGGACGCGACCTCGTATCGGGGATTCCCAAGGTGGTGAGCGTGCACGCCAGCGAGATCCGCGAGGCCATCCAGGAGCCGATTCAGCAAATCGTCGATGCGGTCCGTCGCGCCCTCGAGATCACGCCGCCCGAGCTGGCAAGCGACATCGTCGACCGAGGCATCGTCATGGCCGGTGGGGGGTCGTTGATTCGTGGCCTCGACGTCGCGCTGTCACAAGAGACGTCCCTGCCGATCCGCGTGGACGAAGATCCCCTCACCTGCGTCGTCCGCGGTACGGGACGCATCCTGGAGGATCCCGAGAAGTATCGCTCGGTCCTCGCTACCTGAGGTCTCGTGGGCAGTACCTCGAACCGTTTCACTTCTCGACGCGATACGGTCGCGTTTGCAGTCTGTCTCCTGCTCGCCGTGGCGGCGCGGACCGCCCCGCCCAACGTGCAGCAGCCGCTGGCGTCGCTCATCCGCGGAACCGTTCTGGCGCCGCTCCTCGCCCTCCAACAGCAGGCGGAGCTGTTTCGCAACGCGAGGGTACGCTACGGGGCACTCGCCGCGCAACGCGACTCGGCCCTCGTCGCGGCGCAGTCGGTCCTCACCCTCCAGGAGGAGAACCAACGCCTCCGCGAGGTCCTCACGCTCAGCAGACGGCTGACCATCGAGCACGTGGCGGCGGAGGTCCTGCATCAGGCGACGCCCACCGATGGCTATACCTTCGTGTTGAGTGCCGGGGAAACGGATGGCGTGACGGCGATGGCGCCGGTCATCGCCCCGGGGGGGCTGGTGGGAATCGTGCGAAGTGTGGAGCGGAACACAGCGGTGGCCGCCGTCTGGACACATCCTGAATTCAGGGTGAGCGCGATGACGCTGGACGCTTCGGTATTCGGCATCGTTGCCCCGAGGGGCAGCGATGGTCCGGACCAAATGCTGTTGGAACTCCGGGGTGTACCCTATGGTGACGAGGTGGGACCCGGGACACCGATCTTCACGTCGGGGCTAGGAGGCAGCGGCGCACTGTATCCCCGTGGCATTCCCATCGGCGTCGTGCTCGGGGTGGCGGAGGAGCGTGAGGGCTGGTCGCGGACGTATTTCGTGCGGCCGGGGGTGCATCCTGCCGCGGTCTCTCACGTGGTGGTGCTGATCGAGCGGGGCATGGAGTTGGGATCCGCATTCGAGAGAGGGACCCCATGACGGGTCGGCGGGAGCCGTACCGGACAGCGGTGGTGATCAGCCTGTTGGTGCTGCTGCATTTCGTCTTGCGACCCTTCCTGGGCGACGCACGCCTGGCGCCCGACATGTTGCTGCTGGCGCTGCTCGTGTACGCCATCGGGGCACGCCCGGGCGCGGCCGCCATTGCCGGCTTCGTCACCGGGCTCTTGGTGGACTCGCTCACCCCGGTGGCATTCGGAGCGAACGCCTTCGCGCATCTGGCAGTCGGCTACCTCGCGGCGTGGGGCAAAGCGGTGTTCTTCGCAGAAAACCTCGCGGTCAATGCCGGGTTCTTCTTCGTGGGGACCTGGGTGCGCGATCTGCTCGTCGTCGTGGCGGGGCAGCACGTGGATGGGAGTGCCGTCTTCTGGCAGCTCGCGGTCTGGTCCGTGCTCAAGGCGATCACCACGGCGGCCCTTGGCGTGGCGGTGTTGGCCACCTTCCGCCGGTGGTTGGCCGTCCGAGTCGTCGAATGAACTGGCACCATCCCCACGCCGTGACTCGTCGAGGCGAACTTGGCCGCCTCCTCGTGGTCGTCGTCTTCGGATTCCTGATCTTGGCATTCTTCCGCGTCCAGGTGCTGAGCTCTTCCCGATATCGGCTGCAATCGGAGGAGAATCGGCTTCGGCCGGTCCGGATCCCCGCGCCTCGCGGTCAGATCACGGATCGGCACGGCACGGTGCTCGCGGAAAACGTCCCCGGGTACACCGTGGCGCTCATCGCCTCGTCCGGGGACTCCCTGCGCGCTACGCTCGGCCGGATCGCCGGGATTGCACGACTCGATTCCGCCCAAATCGCCCGGACGCTCGCGCGGTACCAGCGCCGCCCCTTCGATCCGGTGACGGTGTTGTCGGATGCCGAGTTCGAGATCGTCTCCACGCTCGAAGAGCGACGCGCGTGGATTCCCGGCCTCGTGATCCAAAGTGAGCCGAAGCGTCGGTACCCGTTCGGGGAGATCGCGGCGCATGTGGTGGGCTACGTGGGGGAGATCAGTGAGAGCGAGCTGAACAGCGACGCGTTCCGCGGTGCGCGCGCCGGAATGATCGTGGGACAGGACGGGCTCGAGCGAGCCTACGACAGCCTGATCCGAGGCGAGGAGGGGGTCCGGTTCGTCGAAGTGGACGCGTTGGGGCGAACCGTCCGAGAAGCCGGTGATGAGACGCGGTTGGAGGCGCAGCCGGGCAACACAGTGCGCACGACGATCGATATCGGGCTCCAGCAGCATGTGGCCGAGGCGTTCCCGTTGGGCCGTCGCGGAGGCGTGGCCGTGATGGATCCACGCACGGGCGAGATGCTGGCCCTGTATTCTTCACCCACGTACGATCCCAATGGGTTCGTGGGAGGGCTGGATCCTGCCATTTGGCAGGTGTTGTCGCAGGCCGAAGATTCGCCGCTGTTGAACCGCGTCGTGCAAGCACGCTATCCGCCGGCGTCGCCCTGGAAGCTGGTTGTCGCGTCGATGGCGATGAAGCGGGGACTCGTGGGATTGGGAAGCCAGATGCCGATCCCGTGCACCGGCGGCATGCGGTACTACAACCGGTATTTCCGATGCTGGAGGGTACAGGGACACGGGGTGCTCAATCTCGCCGAAGCCATCCAGCACTCGTGCGACGTCTACTTCTACCAACTTGGCCTCCGGCTCCAACTGGCCAATATGCTGCATGACGTTGGAGAACTCGGTTTCCGTGATGTCAGTGGCATCGATCTGCCCAATGAGATTCAGCCCATCTTCCCGCCGTCCACCGAGTACTACAATCGGCGCTATGGACCACGAGGTTGGACGAATGCGGTCACGCTGAACCTGGCCATCGGACAAGGCGAGAACGCGCAGACGCTGATCGGCATGACGCGCTTCTACGCCATGATGGCGAATCCGGACGGGACCGCACCCGAACCGTGGTTCGTGGAACCAGCGGACGTTCGGAATCGGCGGCGGGTCGGTCTTGATCCCGACGCGCTCGGCGGCCTGAGGGAGGCGCTGGTGGCGGTGGTTGCGCGGGGAACCGCAGCCGGGGCCCGAGTGGAAAACCTGCGGATCGCGGGAAAGACGGGCACGGCGCAGAATCCACACGGTCCCGACCACGGATGGTTCATCGGATTCGCACCCGCGGAGGATCCGCAGGTGGTCGTTGGGGCGATAGTCGAGTTTGCGGAGCACGGCTCGGCCGTGGCTCCTCTGGTCACCCAGATCATCACCCGCCACCTCTACGGCGCACGTGGGGCGAGCCCGCGTGCGCTCGATGTGGATCTCGACGTACCCGCGGATTCGGCTCCCCAACCCCTCCCCATCCTTCCCGATCCCACGACGCGCCGTGACCCGACGCGGCCTCGATAAACCGCTGCTGGCCGCAACGGCGGGGCTGTTGGTGATCGGCCTAGCCACCCTCTACTCCGCCGGCCAGACCGACGCTCCCTCTGCCGCCGCGGAAATCTGGCGGAGCCAGGTCGTGTGGCTGTTGCTGGGCACGGGTGCCGCGATCCTGGCGTTCCGGGTATCCCCGAGAATCTTGGAATGGGTCACACCCTTCGTTTACGGATTCGCGCTCCTGTTGTTGGTGCTCACGTTGATCGTCGGCACCGGAGCCGGCACGGCGGCAGGCGCCAAATCGTGGCTCGCCATTGGCGGGGTCCGCATTGGACAGCCCGTCGAGCTCGCCAAGGTGGCCACCATCCTGTTCCTCGCCCGGCATCTTGGGGCGCGGCGCACCGCGCCCAACACGTTGTGGGAGCTGATGCCCGCCTGTGTCATCGTGGGCGTGCCTTTTGTCCTGGTGGGTCTGCAGCCCGATTTGGGCAGCGCCATGGTCTTCCTCGGCGTGCTCTTCGCCATGCTGTTCTGGGTTGGCGTGCCGGCGTGGTTGTTGCTGCTGCTCGCCTCGCCCGTTATCAGCCTGCTGCTGGCGTTTTCCACCGCAGCGTGGGGTGTCTGGATCGTCGCGTTGACCATCTTGCTCTTATGGATGCGACCGTATGTGGTGGAAGGATTGGTGGTGTGGCTCACGAACGTCACCATGGGCGTGATTGCCCTGGAGCTCTGGCGTAACCTCGCACCGTATCAGCAGAACCGGCTGCTCTCCTTTTTGAATCCCGAAATCGATCCCCGCGCTACCGGGTGGCACATCCTTCAGTCCAAGATCGCCATCGGGTCGGGAGGGTTGGCGGGGAAAGGATTCATCGAAGGGACGCAAAAGCGGTTGGCGTTCCTCCCGGCCCAGCACACCGATTTCATCTACTCGGTCCTGGGGGAGGAACTCGGGTTCCTGGGCGTGCTGGTGAGTCTGAGTCTGTTCGCGATGTTTCTGTTGGTGTTGGTGCGGATCGCGCGCCGCGCCACAGACCCGTTCTCTTCGATGGTCGTCTTTGGTATCGTGGGGCTTTTCCTCACCCACATTGTGGTGAACGTCGGCATGACGGTCGGACTCATGCCCATCACGGGCATTCCGCTACCGTTCTTTTCGTACGGGGGATCCTTTCTCGTCACCTCCTGCGTCTGCATCGGGCTGGCCCTGCGGGTCGCCTGGGATTCCAGGCTTTCCGGGTATGCTGAGGCGTGAGTGGGGGTGGCGCGCTGCGCGGCGGCCTGCCAGATTGGCCCCCTTGATCTGGAGGATCGGGTAGCGCGATGGCATGGTTCCGCAAGGATCGACGGCGGCAGCGGACCCAGCGCGAGCGGTTGGAGATTCCCGCCGACGCGTGGGACAAGTGTGACGAGTGCGGGCACGTCGACATCACGGAAAAGTTCGAGCGGGCGCTGCACGTCTGTCCGTCGTGCGGGTTTCACCGCCGCATCGACGGACGGCGCTATGTGGAACTGCTGACGGATCCCGGCAGCTTCGTCGAGCTGGATGCGGAGCTCCGCTCCGTGGACGCGCTCGAGTTCGAAGGCTATGCGGATCGCTTGCTGGCGGCACGCGAAAAAGCTGGCACCGGCGAAGCCATCATCACGGGGTATGGAACCCTCACGGGACTCGAAATCAACCTCGGCGCCATGCAGTTCCCCTTCATGGGTGGCTCCATGGGGTCGGTGGTGGGGGAAAAGATCGCACGGCTTACCGACCGCTCGATCGACCGCAAGGTGCCCATGATTCTCGTTTCGGCCTCCGGCGGCGCTCGGATGCAAGAGGGTGTGCTGAGCCTCATGCAAATGGCCAAGACCTCGGCACTGATGGCGCGGCTCCGCGACGCCGGCATCCCCTACATCTCGATTCTCACCAACCCCACCACTGGTGGTGTCTCCGCGTCGTTTGCCATGCAGGGCGACGCGAACATCGCCGAGCCCGGAGCGGTCATCGGGTTCGCCGGCCCACGCGTCATCAAGCAGACGATCGGGCAGGATCTGCCGGCAGGGTTCCAGACGGCCGAATTCCTGCTGGAGCATGGCATGGTCGATGCCGTCGTTCCCCGGGGAGAGCTGGCCGAGACGACCGCGCGTCTGCTGCGCATGATGACCGGCACAGAGGCGCTGGAGGCCTCGACCTGAACGTCGATTTCGCCCAGGCCGTCGCCTATCTCACCCCCCGCCTGGGCCGCGGCACCAAGTACTCTCTCGAGCCGACCCGCAAGCTCCTCGATCTGATCGGACACCCTGAACGGGACTTCCACGCGCTGCATGTTGGCGGGACGAATGGGAAGGGATCGGTCGCCACACTCATCTACTCGGCGCTGCGACAATCGGGCCGCCGGGTGGCCCTGTATACGTCTCCCCATCTCGTCGACGTCCGAGAGCGTATGCTGGTGGACGGGTGCCCGATCTCTCAGGACGCGTTCGCCGCGTGGACCATGAGGCTGCGCGACGACATCGAACGGGTGGGCGCGAGTTTCTTCGAGGCCACCACCGTGATCGCGTTCGCCGACTTTGCGGCGCGTGGGGCCGAGGTGGCGGTAGTCGAGGTTGGGCTCGGGGGGCGGCTCGATAGTACCAACGTCCTGGACCCGCTGGTGAGTGGCGTGACACAGATCCGGCGGGAGCACACCGAATATCTGGGTCACGCGCTGGCCCAGATTGCCTCCGAGAAGGCGGGCATCGCCAAGCCCGGGCGCCCGTTCGTGGTGGGGGAGGAGAATCCGGAACTCGTGGCTGTCATGACCGCGGTCGCCACGCGAGCCGGCGCGCTCCTGGTGCCGGTGGCGCCGGAGCGCCGCTTTCACGGTGCCCTCGGGCTCCGTGGGTCCCACCAGCGGCGCAATGCGGCGGTGGCCGAAGCCATGCTGGAGCAGCTTCCGCCCCGCTGGCGCCCCAACCCGGAAGCCCGCGCCCGTGGGTTTGCCCGTGCCCGACTTCCCGGCCGGTTCGACAGGCGTGGTAGATGGATCTTCGACGTGGCGCACAACGCCTCGGGGATCGATGCATTGGCCCGGGGGCTCGCTGAGGAAAAGCCTGAGCGTCCGCTCAACGTCTTGGTGGGGATCCTGGCGGACAAGGAATGGAAGGGCATGCTCGACCGCCTCGCGCCGCACGTAGACGCATTATGGGCGACGCAGCCGCCCAGTGCACCGGAAGGACGCCGCTGGCACCTGGGGCAGGTGGCGGAGTATTGCGGGCCCCGTGCCGTGGTGGAGCCCGACTTCGACAAGGCGCTGGCAGGGGTACAGGCCGATGCGGCGACCGTCCTCGTCACGGGCTCGTTTCATACCGTGGGAGACGCAATGGCCCGGTTGCCCGGGTTTGCGCCGCTCGGCTAGATTGCTCCATGCCAATCCAGGGTTTGCCCGGTTTTCGCGATTTTTACCCCGAAGACTTGGCTCTCCGAGAGCACATCGAAGGCGTGTGGCGAGCCGTTGCGACCCGGTACGGCTTTCAGGAGTACGACGGCCCACCGCTGGAGCCCCTCGAGCTCTACGTACAGAAGAGCGGCGAGGAGATCGTGGGCCAGTTGTATGAATTCCGGGACAAGGGGGGGCGGGAGGTGGCGCTGCGCCCGGAGATGACTCCCACCCTGGCCCGAATGGTGGCGGCTCGGGCCGACGCCCTCAAGAAACCGATCCGTTGGTTCTCGATCCCGCAGCTCTTTCGGTACGAGCGACAGCAACGTGGCCGATTGCGGGAGCACTTGCAGTTCAACATGGATCTGCTCGGTGAGCCCGGGCCCCTCGCAGATGCGGAGATCATTGCGGCCGCGCTGGACGTGATGCGCGCGCTCGGACTGGGCCCTGAAGACGTGCGAGTGCGCGTTTCCGACCGACGGGTTGTCCGCGCGTTGCTCTGCGCCAGCGGGGTGGCGGAAGAAGGTTTGCCACATGCCTACGCGGCAATGGACAAGATTGGGCGCGCACCGCGCGAAAAATTGGTGGCCGGCCTCGTCGATGTGCTGGGCGTGAGTACCGGCTCCGAGATTCCGGAGCGCGTGCTTTCGATCGCAGAAATCCGGGGCCTCGATAACGTCACGCGGCGGTTGGCCGATGGCGGTAATCGCGCCGCAGAGGTGGAGCCCCTCGTCGAGTGCGTTGAGGCCCTACAGCGCATGACCCTCGGTGCGTTCGTGGATGTGGATCTGTCAGTGGTACGTGGACTGGCGTATTACACCGGGATCGTCTTCGAATTGTTCGATGCTCGGGGCAGCCTGCGCGCCATCTGCGGCGGTGGGCGGTATGATGGTCTCCTGGCGGCGCTCGGCGGCAAGGATCTGCCCGCCGTCGGCTTTGGAATGGGCGATGTCGTCCTCGGTGAGCTCCTTCGAGAGGCCGAACGCCTTCCGGTGCCCGCCGCACCCGTGGATGCCTTCTTGGTCGCGATCACGAGTGACGATCTGCCCGAGGTGCTCTCCTTGGCGCATCGTCTCAGAGACCGCGGCGTGCGGGTCGAGTTCGCGTTGAAGCAGCAGTCCATCAGCAAGCAGCTGAAACTCGCCGCGGCCCGCCCGGCGCAGCGGGCCGTGATGGTGGGCCCCGACGAGCGAAAAGCCGGCCGCGCGATTGTGAGGGACCTGGAAACGGGTCACGAAGAGAAGGTCGGCTTCGACCAGCTCGTGGATGCGTACGTCTGGACCTAGCAGGCCGCCGCTGCGTATGGCGGGGCGCGCCGCGATACAAGGAGAGGAATGCGTAAGGAGCAGGGGATAACGTCGCGCGCCGACGATTTCAGTGCTTGGTACAATGACGTGATCATGCGCGCGGAGCTGGCGGACTATTCGCCCGTTCGTGGCTGCATGGTGATTCGGCCACGCGGGTACAAGATCTGGGAGCTGATGCAGCGGGCGCTCGACGATATGTTCGCCGCCACTGGCCATCAGAACGCCTACTTCCCTCTGTTCATCCCGCAGAGTTTTCTCGCCAAGGAGGCGGAGCACGTCGAGGGGTTTTCTCCCCAGACCGCCGTGGTGACCCACGGGGGGGGCAAGGAGCTCGAGGAGCCACTGGTCATTCGACCAACGTCCGAGACCATCATTTACGCGATGTTATCGAAGTGGGTGCAGAGTCACCGAGATCTTCCAGTGTTGCTGAATCAGTGGAACAACGTCGTGCGCTGGGAGCTCCGCACGCGACTGTTCTTGCGAACCACGGAGTTTCTCTGGCAGGAGGGGCACACGGCCCACGCCACCTCCGCCGAGGCGGAGGCTGAAGCGCGGCAAATGTTGGCGATCTATCGACGATTCATGGAAGAGTGGATGGCGCTGCCCGTCATCACCGGCATCAAGACCGAATCAGAAAAGTTCGCAGGCGCCATCCGCACCCACGCGCTCGAGGGACTGATGCAGGACAATAAGGCGTTGCAGGCGGGCACCTCGCACTTCCTGGGTCAGAATTTCGCCAAGGCATTCGACGTGCGCTATCAAACCGAGCAGGGAGATCTCGAGTACGTATGGAGCACGTCGTGGGGAGTCTCCACGCGCCTCGTGGGAGGACTGATTCTGACGCACAGCGACGATCGAGGTCTCGTCTGTCCGCCGCGACTCGCGCCCACACACGTCGTGATCGTCCCCATCTGGAAGTCCGATGACCAGCGTGCCGTCGTTTTGCGAGAGTCGACGCGTCTCCAAGATGAACTCCGGAAGGGGGCCTTGCGGGTCGAGTTGGACGATCGGGACGGCATGAAGCCCGGCGCCAAGTACTACCATTGGGAGGCACGCGGGGTGCCGGTGAGGATCGAGATCGGTCCCCGCGACGTGGAGAATGAGCAGGTCATGCTGGCCCGGCGGACGGGTGGCAAGGCTGCCACGCCCCGACGTGGAGTGGTGGAAGCGGTGACGGGCGCGTTGGAGGAGATTCAGTCGACTCTCTTCGAGGCTGCCCGAGCCCGACGAGATGCCAACTCGATCCGTGGGGTGGATCGGGACGCCCTGACAGCATTTCTGAATGGACCCGGAGGTTTCGCCTACGGCGGGTTTTGTGGCAGCACGTCGTGTGAGAACGCGGTCAAGGACGAGACCAAGGCAACGATTCGCGTGCTTCCTGACGAGGAGTTCCGCTCCGAAAGCTCGCCGTCGGCGTGCGCGTGGTGCGGGGCACCGCCGAGTGCCGAGGCGGTATGGGCCAAGGCGTACTGACGCGGGTGGACCTGCTCCAGCGTATTGCGGACGTCGTCGACACGCCGGTGTACGTGTACGACGCGGATGTGATTCGTCGTCGCTACCGCGAGTTGGAAGTTGCCTTTGCGGCGTTGCCGCACCGCATCTGCTACTCCATCAAGGCTAACAGCAACGGTGCGGTTCTCGCACTGCTCAAGGAACTGGGCGCGGGAGCTGACATCGTTTCCGGCGGGGAGCTGGCCCGCGCGCTCCGAGCAGGGTTTGCTCCCGAGAGCATTGTCTTCAGTGGTGTCGGCAAGCGCCCCCGGGAGCTCCGTGCAGCGCTGCATGCCGGGGTTGGCTTGATCAACATCGAATCGGCGGGAGAGCTCGACACGCTGCAAGATTTGGCAGAGCGATCCGGGCAAGTGGCTCGGTTTGGCATCCGGGTGAACCCAGACGTCACGGCCGAGACGCATCCCTACACGCAGACCGCTGGTAGGGGGATCAAGTTCGGCGTTCCCTTGGATCAGGTGGTGCCGCTCGCTGTATGCAGTCGCAACAGCCAAAAGCTCCGATTGACCAGCATCGGCATGCATATCGGGTCCCAGATTTCGGATCCAGAACACTTCCGCCGGGGTGCCGAGACGATGGCCGAACTGGTGGAGACGATGCAAAGCGCGGGCATCGACGGTCTGGAGTCGGTGGATGTGGGTGGTGGGCTGGCGATTCAGTACGAAGATGGACCGGCGCTGACGGCCACGGCGTTCGCCGACGCCGTCCGGCCGCTCGTCGAACGGACTGCGTTGCCGCTCGTGCTGGAACCCGGACGATTCTTGGTTGGCGCGGCCGGAGTTCTTCTCATGCGGTGCCTCTATCGAAAGCACTCGGGAGGGAAGGACCTCGCCGTTGTTGACGCCGGTATGAACGACTTACTGCGCCCGAGTCTCTACCAGGCGCGGCACGAGATCCGTGTCGTGGTGCCCGGCACTGCCGCAGAGGTGCATTCGGACGGCCCCGTGGACGTCGTGGGTCCGCTGTGCGAGTCGGGTGATTTCTTGGGGCGAGACCGCTACCTCCCAGGGCTCGAACCTGGGGCGCTCTTGGCAGTCCATGGGGCGGGGGCATACGGTTTCACCATGAGCTCCACGTACAATTCGCGCCCTCGACCGGCAGAGGTGCTCGTGGATGGTGGGCGGTGGGCAGTGGTCCGGTCCCGGGAATCCGTCGAGGATCTGTGGCGCGGCGAGCAGGACCAGCTCGAGTGGACCACATAAGCCATGAGCGATCTCCGCAGTGGGATTTTGATTCTCGACTACGGCAGTCAGTACACCCAGCTCATCGCGCGCCGGATTCGCGAAGCACACGTGTACAGCGAGATCCACCCACCGACGTGCAGGTCCGCGTGGATCGCCGCGCAGCGGCCGAAGGGAATCGTCTTGTCGGGCGGACCCGGCTCGGTGTACGACACGGATGCCCCCAAGCTCGATCCGGCAATCCTCGCGCTGGGTATTCCGGTCCTCGGCGTCTGTTACGGTATGCAGCTTATTGCCCAGCACACCGGTGGTCAGGTCGCGCGCACCGGCCTCCGCGAGTATGGCCGGGCGGAGGTTTGCGTGGCGGCCACCGATGGGCTCTTCGCGGGCTTCGACCCCGGCGAACGGGTGGCTGTCTGGATGAGCCACGGCGACAGCGTGCGGGAACTTGGTCCAGGATTCGAGATCATTGCCGCGAGCGAGAGCAGCCCCGTCGCGGCTTTCGCGCAGCCGGACCGGCAGCTGGTGGGCGTGCAGTTTCATCCCGAGGTGGTGCACACGCCACGGGGCACCGAGATCCTCGCCAACTTCTTGTTTGGTGTTTGCCGCTGCGTCGCTGATTGGACGGCGGGACACTTCATCGAGGAACACGTCCGCGGCATCGCGGAGCAAGTGGGTGACGGCCGCGCCATTTGTGGCCTCTCGGGCGGCGTCGACTCTGCGGTTGCCGCGGTGCTCGTACACCGTGCGCTGGGCGATCGCTTGAGCTGCATCTTCGTGGACCATGGTCTGCTCCGATTGCACGAGCGCCAACAGGTGGAGCGTGTGTTTCGCGCGCATCTCAAGATGGACCTGCGAGTCGTGGATGCCGCAGACCGGTTTATCAGTCGCCTCGGCGGGATCGGGGATCCCGAGGAGAAGCGCCGTATCATTGGGCACACCTTCATCGACGTGTTCGAGGAAGCCGCGGCGGATGTGGGCAGGGACGTCAAATACCTGGTGCAAGGCACGCTCTATCCGGACGTCATCGAGTCCGTCTCGCCACAGGGCGGACCCTCCGCCACGATCAAGACGCACCACAACGTCGGTGGCCTTAGGCCCGATCTCCCCTTCGAGCTCATTGAGCCACTGCGGGAGTTGTTCAAGGACGAGGTTCGGCAGGTGGGGCGCGAACTCGGGCTACCGGAGAGCATCGTGGGCCGACATCCATTTCCAGGACCAGGGCTAGCCATCCGCATCCTCGGGCCCGTGACCCGAGACGGCCTCGAGATGTTGCGCCAGGCTGACGCGATCTACATCGAGGAGATTCAAGAGGCTGGGTTGTACGATGATATCTGGCAGGCGTTTGCGCTGCTGCTACCGGTCCGGGCCGTGGGCGTCATGGGGGATGCTCGCACGTACGAGAACGTCGTGGCGTTGCGGGCCGTCACGAGCGTGGACGGGATGACGGCGGATTGGTTCTCCTTCCCGCACGACGTGTTGGGGCGTATGGCGAATCGCATCATCAACGAGGTCGCCGGGGTCAACCGCGTCGTGTACGACGTCAGCTCCAAGCCTCCCGCGACGATCGAATGGGAGTAATGGCGCAGAGGCTAGAGGTTCTTCTCTTCTAGAAGCTCGAGAAACTCCTCCGGTCGTTCCAGCTTGGTGAGGCGCTCCGGTACGTCCGGCTCCTTGGCGAACTGGGCGATCTTGCCGAGCACCGGAAGGTACTGATTGGAGACCTCCAGGGGCGGCGCGACAATCAGGAAGAAATGATGCACCGGCTTGTTGTCGATGGCTCGAAAATCGAGCCCTTCGCGTTTCCGACCGAACGCGACCCGGAGCCGGTTCACCACCAGGGATCGGCAGTGGGGGATGGCGATGCCCCGTCCAATGCCGGTGGACCCGAGGTTCTCGCGCCGTTTCACGATCTTGAAGAGGGTCTGCTCGGCGTCGGGACTGAGTGCGAGCAACGCGATGAGCTCTCGCAGAATCTCGTCCTTGGTCTCGCCCTCGAGTGCGACGCTAATGGCGTCCGGCGAAAAGAAATCTTTGAGGTGCATATGGGAAGTCGAGTCGGTGTGAGCCGCGCGTAACGTAAAGAGCTCCCTCCCCACTGTCAAACGCCGGTTGCCCCCCACTGGGGGACCGGTTATATGTTCGCCACCATGCGATTCCCGTATCCCGTCTCCCACCGGGTCCCCCTGTTCCTCGCGCCCATGGCTGGCGTGTCAGAGCCACCGTTCCGGCGGCTTTGTCGCGCGTTCGGTGCGGACGTGGTCGTGTCGGAGTTCCTGTCATGCGAGGGGCTCCGCCGCGGGATCAAGAGCGTGCACGACGGGGCGTACTTCACGCCGGAAGAACGGCCCATCGGGATCCAACTCTATGGAGCGGATCCCGTAGGCATGGCCGAAGCCGCGGCACTGGTGACGGAGCATTACGCCCCCGATTTCGTGGACATCAACTTTGGGTGTCCTGTGAAGAAGGTCGTCAAGCGCAACGGCGGGTCCGGATGTCTCAGGGACCTGGATCTGGTCGCGCGGATCATCCGCGCCGTTCGGGGCGCCACGCATCTCCCGGTCACCGCGAAGATCAGGAGCGGCTGGGATGAATCGTTGCGTGATCCCGTCCAGATCGGGCTGCGGTGCCAGGACGCAGGGGCAGCGGTATTGACGCTCCATCCACGCACGCGCGCACAGATGTATGCGGGGCGGGCGCAGTGGGACGAGATTGCCGCCGTCAAGGATGCACTGGACATTCCGGTGGTCGGCAATGGTGATGTGAAGACGGCGGACGACGCGGTACGGCTGCAGCGAGAAACGGGCTGCGACGGCATCATGGTGGCCCGGGGTTCGTTTGGGAACCCCTGGATCTTCCAGCAGGCGAGAGCCGTGTTGGACGGTGCGATCCCGCGAGGGGAGCCGGGTCCAGCGGAGCGCTTTGCGGTTGCGCTGCACCACGCCAGACTGCAGGCGGCGATCCAAGGGGACACGCGGCGGACCGCCGTGGAATTTCGGAAGCATTTGGGGTGGTACGTGCGGGGCCTTCCCAGGGCGGCGGACCTGCGGCGTCGCCTGCACCAGGTAGAATCGATGGCCGAGGTTGAGCGGATCTTTCGCGATCACCTCGAGCCCGCCGCTGCGGTCGGGTGACCGAAGAGCGCCTCGCCGAACTCCTCCAGCAGGTCGCGAGCGGCGCCGTGCCCGCCCGTGCAGCCCTCGATCAACTACGTCGTTTTCCCGTGGAAGACCTCTCGTACGCCCAGATTGACCACGCGCGGTCGCTCATTCAAGGCTTTCCGGAGGTGGTGCTTTGCGATGGGAAGACCGTCGATCAGGTGGTGGGAATCTGCCAGGTGCTGGAGCGCTCCGGAGGGTCGTTTCTCGCCACGCGAGCGGGTCCACCCATCCAGGACGCGCTGCAGACAGCATTTCCAGCCGCAACGGTCAACGGGCTGGCGCGGACGGTCCATCTGGAGCCCGCCCCCGCTCCTGCGCCTACCGGTCGCGGAACCATCTTGGTGGTGAGTGCCGGGACCAGTGACCTGCCCGTGGCAGAAGAAGCGGTCGTCGTTGCTCGCGTCATGCGCAACGAGGTGTGTACGCTCTACGATGTGGGTGTCGCAGGCATTCACCGCCTGTTGCGGCAGACGGCGATGCTGGATCGAGCATCGGTGATCATCGTAGTAGCCGGCATGGACGGCGCATTGGCGAGTGTTGTGGGAGGGATGGTGCGGGTACCAGTGATCGCGGTGCCCACGAGTGTGGGCTACGGCGCGGCGTTCGGGGGCGTATCCGCATTGTTGGCGATGCTCAATTCTTGTGCCTCGGGGATCACTGTCGTGAACATCGACAACGGATTCGGCGCAGCGGCGGCGGCGTCGCGAATCAACCACATGGGGTGACTGGACTCCTCTGGCTCCTCGCGGGATTCCTCGGTGGCACCGGGACGACGCTCGCCGTGCGACGTTGGAAGTCACGTAGTGGGCGGATCACGCCGCCCCGTGAGTTTCCTGCCCATGCACCTCATGTGATCGACCTGCTGCGCCGCGCGCACGACGGGGCCGTCGCCTGCATTGTGCGCGCCGAAGCCGACCCGTTGGTGGCAAGACGAGAGGAACGCGCGGAGCCAGCGGTCGTCGAGCGGGTCGTGGCGGCGGCGAAGCTGGCGCTTGGCGATGGACGTGAGCACGTGCTTCGCAATGGGGACGTGGTCGTGGCGGTGGGCGACGGGGATTTGGGGGGCGCGCTCGGTTTCCCGAGCGCGGACGTGCATGCGGACCGCCTGCGGGCCGTGGGACGCGAACTGCGACAACTGCTTGGCGAGCTCCGAGTCGGTAGGGCGGAACCCGGGGGCCTGCGAAGCGCGAATCGCCAAGTCTCGGATTGGTTGGCGGTGGCCCCCCACACCGTGGCCGGCGTGGCGCACGCGCTGTGCGAAGCGGTGCAGGCCACCACCGGGCGCACGGCGGCCGTGGCGTTGCGAGATCAACTCACGCAAACCACGATGGTCACAGCCGTGTCGCACGGGGGCGATCGGATGCTCTTTGGGCTCGCCGCCACCGCCGACTCGGCGGCGGGGCGCGCCTGTGCCGGGGATATCCCGGTGGTCGGCCCGACGTTACAGGACCTGTTCGGTCAGCGCCGGACCGATCGCCGAATGCGTCAAATGGGCGGCACGGCATTCCCGTTGCGTGACGGTCGCGAGGCGGTGGGGGCACTCGTGGTCTTCGGGATTGGGGCTGAGGGTCTCGATGCGGCCGTGATGGAGCGGCTCATGTGGCTCACCGTCGATGCCGGCCCTCGGCTCGCCAGCGCGCTGGCCGTCCGGGCCGCGGAGACCAAGGCGTTGACGGACGCGCTCACGGGCTTGCCCAATCGGCGAGCGTTGGACCACGCCATGGCCAAATGGGCCGGTGGCTCCGGCGCCTTACTGTGCGTCGACATCGATCATTTCAAGCAGTTCAACGATGGATACGGGCACGTCGCCGGGGACGCAGCCCTGAAACATGTGGCCCAGGTGTTCCGGCGCACCCTGCGGGAGCACGATCTTGCGGCCCGCGTCGGGGGCGAAGAGTTCGCGCTTTGGTTGCCCGACACTCCGCTCCACCGGGCCCTGGAGGTGGCCGAACGCGTGCGTCAACACGTGGCATCCGCGGCGCTGCACTGGAACGGCACGGACCTCAAAATCACGTGTTCGGTGGGTGTGGCGGCGATGCCGGACAGCGTGGCCCGACTCGAGAACCTCTACGGCGCGGCGGACGCAGCCCTCTATCAGGCGAAGCGAGGGGGACGAAACCGGGTCCAGGCGTCGCTCCGTCGCGGTGGTGCCAGTTGACCGCCGAACGGGGTGGTCTCTATCTTTCGGAGTGCCATATTGGATAGGGGGCGATTGGCTTCGACGGGTCTTGTGAGGATCCCGCAGCGTGCCCAGGTTCCCGGTTCCCTGGTGAAACCACTGGGAAAAACACACAACTGCCAACACTGAATTGGCTCTGGCTGCGTAAGCTTCGCGCTGCGCACCTGTTCGCGTGACTGCTCGCCCGAAGCGGGCCGCGGACATCGATAAGTCGGGCTAACGGACGGTGTCGCTTCCGCGCCGAACGTGAGCTGTCAGGAAGCTCATCCATCAGTTGGGCGGCTTCGCCCCTGCTGCTGGAGACATCAATGCGAAGCCTACGCACGTAGACGCGGTTTTGGATCGAGGTTCGGACCGGGGTTCGATTCCCCGCGCCTCCATCATGGGACCCGGGCGTTCACCACCCGGGTCTCAGTTTTTAAGGACCGGACGCCGCGTCCACACGAGGATGACGCCGCAACGGGCGTAGAGGCCACCAAACTCCGGAGGCACCTCGGTAGCACGGCGGTAGATCTCAATGCCCTCGATGTCGGTGGGTCCGACCTGATCCAACACTTCGTCAGCCCGCCCAAACTTGATGCCATCCACATACAGAAGCGGCGAACACCGCAGGGGCGAGTCGCCGACGATCTGGTGCGCGCCGTCCTCACCAAGGCTGAGAGGCCCGACGTTCACCCGTGCGAGCTCGGTCCCAAACCGCACGGTGCTCTCGATATCGCTCCGACGGATCACACGCACGTCCGGAAGCCCGTGGAGCAGATCGCTGATCCGCCGCGCCCCCCGCTTCTGAATCTCGTCTCGCGTGAAGAAGATGCCCCACCCCCGGTCCAGCCGCTCATAGAACCCGGACAAGACCCCCGCCGGCGCCCCGGCCTCGCCCGCAATGGTCACGGCGGGGAGGGTGTAGATGCGTCGGGGAACATGGAGGTCCAGCTGGAGCGTCTGTCCGCGGGGCAGGGGAAACGGATCGGAGAGGAAGGGTCCGTACCCACCAGACTGGACCTGGAGCGTGTAAATACCCGCCACGGGCGCCAGCAGGGCGTAGGCGCCCGTGGAGTCGCTTACCCCCGCCCGGCTCACGGTGCCTGCCGTGTCGACCAGGAGCACGAACACGCCGGCCACGGGGGCCATGGGGGTGCCAGAGACCACGAAACCCCGGACCGCCTGGGCCGGCAGCGGAGCCGGGAGCACGGCCAAGGCGACGACCAGAAGCGCTGGGGCCGTGCGCAGAAGTCCGGCGGGAAGACGTCTCAAGTGCATAATCGGGTCGCCACGGACGAGTAGGAGCGGGGATGGCACTCGCCGGCGGACGCATAGGAATATAGGACGAGATACCGAGTGAAGCCCTCTTTTGTTTCTCGGTCGTGGCCGGCGGTCAGGGCAGCTGCAAGAATGGCCACGGAACCGATGCGCGCCTTCCAGAGAACCTCGGCTTCGCCAGCCCCGCTCGGTTAGCTGCCTTTCAACATGCAGTGTGGAGAAAGGTGCAGTCTGTAATACGTTTTCTTTGCGTTACTTGGAAGATCCACTTCAAGCGGTGCCTGAGATCGGGGGGAAAACCGAGGCCAGGTGTGCGGGGTGCGCTCGCGACTCTGCTGGAATGCGTTCCGTCTGTCCCGATGGCAGGTGCCTGGGCGTTGCGGTTCGCGACGGGACGGTACCTTAGCCGTGGTCGTCCTCGCCTCTCGATTCCTCCTCGAGCGCCACATGGGCGGCGGCTAAGCGGGCGATGGGCACCCGAAAGGGCGAGCTCGATACGTAGTTGAGGTCCGCGTGGTGGCAGAACGCAACGGACCTGGGATCACCGCCGTGCTCCCCACAGATCCCGATTTTGAGATTTGGGCGTCGCTCCCGTCCCAGCCTGACCGCCATTTGGACCAGTTTCCCGACGCCGGCGTCCAGCGTCTGGAATGGGTCGTCGGTCAGGATCCCCGATTCGATATAGAAATGCAGAAACCGCCCGGCATCGTCCCGGGACAGGCCGAACGTGGTCTGGGTGAGGTCATTGGTCCCAAAGGAGAAGAACTCGGCGACCTCTGCGATCTCGTCCGCCGTCACGGCTGCCCGTGGGAGTTCGATCATCGTCCCGACGAGGTAGGTCACTTCCTGCCCGGTCTGCTCGAACACGCGCGCCGCGGTCTGCCTAACCAATTGCTCCTGACGGCGTAACTCCTCCACGTGGGCCACGAGGGGCACCATGATCTCCGGATAGACCTCCACACCATCGCTCATCACGCGACATGCAGCCTCAAAAATGGCCTGCGCCTGCATCTCGGTGATCTCGGGGTACGTGATTCCCAGGCGACAGCCTCGGTGCCCCAGCATGGGATTGGCTTCCGTGAGCGTCTCGATCGTTCGGCGCACGCGCTGGGGATCGACGCCCAGATCGTCGGCGACGCTGGCAATCTCGTCGGCCTCCTTGGGGAGAAACTCGTGCAGCGGAGGATCGAGGAGCCGTATAGTCACCGGAAACCCCGCCATTGCCCGGAAGATGCCGATGAAGTCCTCTCGCTGCATCGGCAGCAGGGCATCGAGGGCGCGGCGACGGCCCGCCACATCGGTCGCGAGGATCATCTCGCGCATCTTGGTGATGCGATCGCCCTCGAAGAACATGTGCTCGGTCCGACAGAGCCCGATTCCCTCCGCCCCCAGCTCGCGGGCGCGCATCGCGTCCGCCGGCGTATCCGCGTTCGCTCGGACCCGGAGCCGCCGATTCTCATCCGCCCACTCCATGAGGCGCGTCAGGTGTTCGGTGGGACGGGGTTCGACGAGGTCCGCTGTTCCGACGAAGACGGAGCCCGAGGATCCGTCTACGGTGATCCAGTCGCCCTCCCGGACCACGCGGCTGTCGACGTGGAACTCGCCACTTCCTTCGTCTACCACGATATCCTTGGCACCCACCACGCAGCACTTTCCCATCCCCCGCGCCACCACCGCCGCATGGCTCGTCATCCCACCGCGGGCTGTGAGGATGGCCTGGGAGGCCACCATGCCGTGGAAATCGTCCGGACTGGTCTCTCGGCGCACGAGAATCACATCCTGCCCACCGCTGCCGAGTTCCGCCGCCCGATCTGCGTCGAACACGACCTGACCGACGGCCGCGCCCGGGGACGCCGGAAGACCTCGCGTCAACTCTGCTAGGTCGGCCTTGGGATCGACCCTGGGATGTAGGAGTTGGTCCAACTGCTCCGGGTCGACGCGCCGCACGGCGACGCGCTGATCGATCAGACCTTCGTCGACCATCTCTACCGCGATCCGCACCGCGGCCTGCGCCGTCCGTTTCCCCGTGCGCGTCTGCAGGATGTAGAGTTTGCCACGCTCCACGGTGAATTCGACGTCCTGCATGTCGCGATAGTGTTGCTCGAGAGTCCGGCAAATCTTCGCGAAGTCCCGGAATGCCGCCGGCAAGCGATCTGCCATTTCCGCAATGGGGAGGGGATCCCGAATCCCGGCGACGACGTCTTCGCCCTGGGCATTCACGAGAAACTCGCCGAAGAGGATCGGTTCACCCGTCGCCGGATCTCTGGTGAACGCCACGCCCGTTCCCGAGTCATCTCCCTGGTTTCCGTAGACCATGGCCACCACGTTCACCGCGGTTCCCAGTGTGTCAGGAATGCGATGGACGCGGCGATAGTCGACAGCGCGTTTGGCGTACCAGCTCTGGAAGACGGCTTCGATGGCGCCCCACAATTGGTCCCACGGGCTCTCCGGGAATGCGGCTCCCACATGGCGTTGGAAGATCTCCTGATACGTCGCCACCAGAGATCTGAGATCTTCGGCGTCGAGCTCGATATCTCCAGCCCGCCCCTGCGCGCGCTTCAGTTCGTCCAGCGCATCCTCAAACGGGCTGTGCCCATTCTGGTTCTTGATGCCGTGAACGACCTCACCGTACATCTGCACGAGCCGGCGATAGGAATCGAACGCGAACCGCTGGTTGTGCGCTTGTGTGGCCAATCCGACGGCCGTGCGCTCATTGAGGCCCAGATTCAGGATCGTGTCCATCATTCCCGGCATGGAGAACTTGCTACCGGAGCGCACCGAGACGAGGAGCGGATTCTCGGGATCCCCAAACCCTCGTCCGGTGGTTTGCTCGAGACGCCGCACGGCAGTTTGCACTTCTTCCCGGAGCGTATCGGGAATCGCGCGCTGCGCGAGGTACGTGATGCATTGATGGGTCGAGATGGTGAAGCCGGGAGGGACCGGAATCCCAATGTTCGTCATTTCGGCCAGGTTGGCACCCTTGCCACCGAGAATGTCCCGCATGCCCGCGTTGCCGTCCGCCTCTCCGTCCCCGAACCAATACACGTCAGGCATGATCCCTCACTCCGCGATTACCGGAAGCACCGGCACGCCGGCGACGGCGTCGTCGGCGAAATCGTCCACCGTGGTCGGATAGGCCCCGGAGAAGCATGCGTGGCAAAAACGGTCTGGCTCGCCGCCGACCGCATCCAGCGTCCCTTCAAGAGATAGATATCCCAAGGAGTCGACCGCGAGGTGCTGGCGAATCTCTTCGACCGAATGGGTAGCGGCGATCAGTTCGTTGCGCGTCGGCGTATCGATGCCATAGTAGCATGGGCCGGTGATGGGGGGTGAGGCTACTCGGAGATGCACCTCTCGGGCTCCCGCGTGGCGAATCAGTTGAATGAGTCCACGCGACGTGGTTCCGCGCACCAGGGAATCGTCCACGATCACGACTCGCTTCCCCTCGATGATGCCGCGGACTGGATTGAATTTGATCCGGACCTTCTCTGTTCGGTTGTGCTGCCCCGGATTGATGAATGTGCGACCCACGTAGTGGCTGCGGATCAGGCCGTGCTCCAACTTGATGCCGCCTTCCTCGGCATATCCCAGCGCCATCGCATTGGCGGAGTCGGGCACGGAGAACGCGCAGTCGGCACCCGGGGTGGGGTGTTCACGGGCGAGCTGCCGACCGAGAGCACGGCGCACGCGGTCCACGGACCTGCCGAACACGATACTGTCGGGCCGTGAAAAGTAGATCAATTCGAAGACGCAGCGGCGATGCGGCTTGTGGGGCAGCGCAGGGAGATCCACGACCTGACCATCCACGATCTTGAGCCACTCTCCTGGGCCAAGCTCGCGTACGGGGCGTGCCCGCAGGAGATCGAGCGCACAGGTCTCGGACGCGAGCATCCAGGCATCGTCGGTTCGTCCAAGGACCAGCGGGCGAAAGCCGCGGGGATCGACGATGGCGTACAGCGTGCGGCCCACGGTCATGAGCAACGAGTACGCTCCCTCCACCCGCTCGAGCGCATCGAGAATCTGGTCTTCCGGCTCGCGCGCCTCCGAGCGCGCGATCAAGTGTATCAATACCTCCGAATCGGACGACGACTGGAAGATCGATCCCTTGCGAACTAGGTCTTCCCGGAGTTGCCGGGCGTTCGTCAGGTTCCCATTGTGGGCCAGGCTGAGGGGGCCACCGTGATAGTTGACAACCACCGGCTGCACGTTGGCCGGTGAGGAGTCACCGGTCGTGGAATACCGAGTATGACCGATGGCCAGGCGGCCGGGCAGCGTGCGGAGACGAGCAGGAGGAAACACATCTTGGACGAGACCCATGCCGCGGACTGTGTGCGCCGTTCCGGCGTCGTCGACGCTGACGATGCCCGCCGACTCTTGTCCACGGTGCTGGAGCGCGTACAGCCCCTGGTAGGTGAGCTGGGCCGCCCCCGGCGCTCCCGTAATCCCAAAGATTCCGCACATGTCAGTTGGTGGTCTGGTGCTGGCCGTGGACCGCCATCCGGCGGGGGATCGCGTTCAGATAGCAGTCCCGAAGCTCCGACGTTGCCCACCGCAATATCGTGCTGCGCGTGCGAATCTCCAAGCTGGTGCCGGACCTCGTGACGGACCCCAGCGTGAGGGCCGGCACCCCGTGCTCGTGCGCCGCGGCCAGCACGCGCTTGACTCGCTCCGGGTCGACACTCAGTAACGCCCGACCGTGGTCCTCACCGAAGAGGAGCTGGGGATCCGACATGCCGGCGCCAACAGGTGCGAGATCCAATGACGCGCCAAACGCGTGCCCCTGATAGGGGGAACCGATGCATGCCTCGGCCAGCGCGAGCACGAGGCCGCCGTCGCTCAGGTCATGCGCACTTCGCGCAAGGTCGAGATCTGCCAGCCGCACGAGAAGGTCAACCAGGCGTTTCTCGGCCTCGAGGTTCACCGGTGGGGGAGAACCAGCCACGGTATCCAACAGGTATTCCCAGTAGGCAGATCCACCCAAATGGCCCCGCGTCTCGCCCAGCAGGACGACCACGTCGCCGGCCTGACTGAAGAAGGCGGGTCGCGCCGCCGCCACGTTCGCTAGGAGTCCAACCATGCCGATGACCGGCGTGGGGTCTACGGCGCCCGCAGGGCTTTCATTATAAAAGGAGACGTTGCCACCGGTGACCGGGGTGCCGAGCGCCCGACACGCATCCCCGATGCCGCGACAAGCCTGCTGGAACTGAAAGAAGACGCCGGGCTTCTCGGGATTGCCAAAGTTGAGGCAGTTAGTGATCCCCAGCGGCCGGGCCCCAGTCACGGCCACGTTTCGTGCGCACTCAGCAACTGCGGCCTTCCCCCCTTCATAGGGATCGAGGAGGACGTAACGATTATTCCCGTCGGTTGCGACGGCGATGCCAAGTGACGTCTCTGGGATGCCGATCACGGCAGCATCGCCCCCGGGCCCGAGGACGGTAGAAGCCTGGACGGTGGAATCGTACTGCTCGAACACCCAGCGCTTGCTAGCGAGGTTCGGCTCGTCGAGCAGCCGGAGAAGCGCCTCATGCGGTCCCGGCGCGGTGCCGGAGGGGCTGGCGGCGCGGCGCCGCCCCGCGTCGGGAGACTCGTGAGCGTCGGGGTCGTAGACCGGGCAGTCATCGGTGAGACGCGCGCCCGGGATCTCCGCAACGATGCGTTCGCCGTGCCGCACGCGGTACATCCCGTCGTCCGTCACCTCACCGATGGGGGTGGCCTCCAACTCCCAAATGGCAGCAATGGCCTGGATCTCCGGAATACGATCCCGACGGGCTACCACCAGCATGCGTTCCTGTGACTCCGACAACAACATTTCGTACGGTGTCATGTCCGGCTCGCGGGTGGGCAGAGGCGCGAGATCGATTTCCACGCCCACACCCCCTCGCGCGGCCATTTCTGCCGAAGACGACGTGAGTCCGGCCGCACCCATATCCTGGATGGCCACGATGTGTCCCGAGGCGATCAACTCGAGGCTCGCCTCCAAGAGCAGCTTCTCGGTGAACGGATCGCCGACCTGGACTTGCGGACGCCGGGCCTCGCTCTCGGCTGTCAGTTCGCCCGACGCGAAGGAGGCCCCGTGGATGCCGTCTCGCCCTGTCCGCGCACCCACGGCGATGAGCGCGTTGCCCACACCGCTCGCCACTGCGCGAATGAGATCCTCCGCCCGCAGCACGCCGACACACATGGCATTGACCAGAGGATTACCGGAATAGGACTGGGCGAAGGCGACTTCCCCACCCAGGGTAGGCACGCCGACGCAGTTACCGTAGTCGCCGATGCCGCGCACGACACCGCTCAGGAGGTATCGGTTACGGGCATCCTCGAGCGGGCCGAAGCGGAGACTGTTGAGCAACGCCACCGGCCGAGCGCCCATGGTGAAGACGTCGCGGAGAATGCCCCCGACTCCCGTGGCTGCACCCTGGTAGGGCTCGACCGCCGACGGGTGATTATGTGATTCGATCTTGAACGCGACTGCCCAGCCATCGCCCAGTCGGAGCACGCCGGCGTTCTCTCCCGGACCCTGTAGGACCTGCGCTCCCGACGTTGGGAATTGACCGAGCACACGTTTGGAATGCTTGTAGGAGCAGTGCTCACTCCACAGCGCTGAAAAGATGCCGAGTTCGGTGAACGTTGGTGCGCGTCCCAGCATCTTCTGAATGCGAGCGTATTCCTCGTCGGTCAGACCGTGTTCGCGGACGAGCTGAGGCGTGACGGGTGGGTCGCCGGGAAACGACTCGGCCCGCGTGGGGAGCGTCGCGCGGGCCCCGGGGGCGGGTTCAGTCAAGTGCTTCGCACACCTCGCATGATGGATCGGAAGAGACCAACGACTCCGGTGTCTTGCTTGATGACGCGCTCGGCCTCACCGGCGTCAAACCAGACGCCGTCGCATTCGGGACAGCGATCGACCTGTACGCCTTCGTAGTCTTGCGTCACGAGATCGGCCCCGCATTTGGGGCACTTCATGAAGTGCCTCTGGCGCTCCGCGTCGTTCTCCGCGCGAGCCAAGGCCTCGCGCCGCTTCTTGAGGAGCTCTGCTTCGCGCCTCGCAAAGTACTCTTCTTCGTTACGGCTCGGCTTGTCGGACATCATGTGGCTCCATTGGGCTGCTCGAACATGCCGGGGGCGGTAAACTCGGCCGGACGACCCCGCGGCGATGAAGAAACCCCAGAGTAGATGTGTCCCGGCGCGCGTACGATCGCGTCCACTACCTGCCCGTCCTGGAGAAAGACCACATCGAACGTTCCGCAGGTCGCCTCGCACCCATTCCGGAAGTAGAGATACGTCCAGCCGCCGGTGCTGCGCTCGGCCACGGGCGGTCCCCATTGCGCGATGACTTCTTCCGCAGTCATGCCAGGATTCACGGTCCCCGTGAACCTCGGGGTCCACGGTTCATCGGTACGGACTGGCTGTGCGGCGGTTGTGCGCGCGGGCTGCGTGGGCGGCGTCGTCGCCTGCCGTCGCGTGGGCGGCGTGGTTCGGGGTTGCGCTGTGCGCTGCTGCGCAGGTTGGGTTTGTGCGGGGGTGGCCGCCGGTTGAGGGGCGGCTGGTTGCGCCTGAGCGGGTGCCGCGGCCGTATCCGCAGCCGTCGTATCGCCCCCGCCCCCACCAAAGAACGGCAGGCGGTCACAGGCGGTGAGTCCGGGTGTGAGCGCGATCGTGAGCGCCAGCGCGGGCCATTTCATCGGGTCCCTCCCTGCAAGACTTGGTCGCGTTGCACCAATGATGCGAAGACTAGGGCGCCGGCCGTCTCCCCGAGAATCGTGGACGCCGCGCGTTCGGGGTGAGGCATCATGCCGACCACGTTACGGCCATCATTCATCACCCCCGCAATGGCGTGCATCGATCCATTGGGGTTGTCATCCACATAGCGGAGCACCACCTGGCCCTCCGCCTCCAGCTGGTCCAACACCTCGGGCGGAGCCACATAGCGGCCCTGCCCATGGGCTATGGGCACCCGAAAGATAGCACCGGGCGCAAAGGCCGCGGTGAAGGGGGTCACCACGGACTCCACCCGCACGTCCACGGGCCGGGAAAGGAATGCGAGGTTGGCATTCGGAACCAGGGCTCCCGGCAAGAGGCCCGCCTCGCACAGGACTTGAAACCCGTTGCAGATGCCGAGCACCGGCCCACCCTCGGCTGCGAACGCTTGCACGGCCGTGAGGACGGGACTGAACCGGGCAATGGCGCCAGCACGCAGGTAGTCGCCGTAGGCGAACCCACCGGGAATGATCACGGCGTCCGCTCCCGCAAGATCGCGGCTTCGGTGCCAGAGATAGAAGGCGTCGGCACCGGCGCCGCGTACGGCCCGCCACGTATCCGCATCACAGTTGGAGCCCGGGAAGCGGACGACGGCGACGCGCATCATCCGGTCTCCTCGAGGGAGATGGTGAAGTCCTCCGTCACGGGATTCGCCAGCAACCGCTCACACATCTGTCGCACGCTTCGCTCCGCAGCCGTCCGATCGCCTGTGATATCGAGCTCGAACGTCAGAGCCCGGCCCACCCGCACCTTGGCGGTGCCGGCGAAACCGAGCGCATCCAGCGCATGCTCGACCGCTTGGCCCTGCGGATCGAGTAACGCAGGGCGGGGCATCACCCTCACCTCGACGGTATAGCGCACGGCGCCGTCCTAGCCCCGCCGTCGCCGCCGCGATCGACGGGAGAGACGGCTCCCGTGAAGCGTGAACGGCGGGCCGTGAGCGCCCGATTCATCGACTGTTTCTGTTTCCTCGTCACCGCGTTCCAGAAAGCCCAACACCGCCGCCCGGACGACACCGTACGACACGTATGTGATGCCCAACGGGAAGAAGAAGATATCTCGAGACCAAATCGCGAAGCTGACGATGGTGAGATGAAAGACGAGGCCGAGAACGCCCCGCATAGTGCGGAACCCGATACGCGGAACGCGAGCGTACTCCACTCCGCTCACCATCACCAGGGAGAGGATGATCGTCAAGAAGACAACGATCTGGTTCCAGGGTAGTTCGGCGAGTTGGGACTGGAAGAAGACCGTTTGGGTGAAGGGGTAATAGGTGGCGAGTGTCATCCCTGCTGCCGGCGATGGCAGACCCGAGAACGTGCCCCCTTTGCTCTCGACGCCCGAGCGGATGTTGTATCGAGCCAGGCGGAGCGCCACGCACACGGCAAACGCGTAGGAGAAGACCCAGGCAAACGGGCCCTGAGCGGAAAACTGAATATGATAAATCAGGACGCCGGGGGCGATCCCGAAGCTCACCATGTCCACCAGGGAATCCAACTCGGCGCCAAACTGACTGCCCGTGCGACTGACGCGGGCAAACAGTCCGTCCAGCATGTCGAGGACACCGGCGATCACGATCCACCAACTCGCTCGGTAATAGTCTCCCTGGCTCGCCAGCACGATGGCCCAGATACCAAAGAACAGATTGGTCAGTGTGAACAGACTGGGCACCACGACGATGGCCCGGCGAACGCGTCGGCGTCTCTGACCTTGTCGACTCATGAGGGCCACACTCCCAAAACAGTGATCCCGGCGGTGGTCCGATCACCGGGACGCACCTGAACGGTCACCTCGACCGGGACGAACGTATCGACTCGTGAGCCGAATCGGATGAGACCGAGCCGCTCACCCTGTTGCACCGAGTCTCCCACGTCCGGGTCCGTGACAATGCGCCGCGCGATCAGGCCCGCGATTTGCCGTACCAGGATGGGGCCACGTGGGCCCACGATTCCGAGCGTCATCCGCTCGTTCTCTTCGCTGGCCTTGTCCAGCGTCGCGTTCACGAAGCTTCCAGGACGATAAACCCGGTAATCTACTCGACCGGTGACCGGGTGCCGGTTGACGTGTACGTCGAAGACGTTCATGAAGATCGAGACCCGAACCGCAGGCCCGTCCATGAACTCGCGCTCGGTGATTTGCACGACCTCGGTCACCCTCCCGTCCGCCGGAGCCAAGATGAGTTCCTCACCCCGCGGTCCCAGACGCGGCGGGTCGCGAAAAAATGCGGGGACCCAGGCCGCGACCGGAATCCACACGGCGACCATGCCCCACCACCACCCACCGCGCCACCACGCCACGAGTCCGAGGGCGAGCAGCCCGAGTAACGCCAAAGCGATGAAGGGACGCCCTTCGGGTGCGAAACTCAAGATTCGGCGGTCAGGGGAGCGCCGGTGATGCGGAGATAGGCGTCACGGTACCGTACGCTGGTGGCCTGCACGATCTCGTGCGGGAGCGGCGGGGGTGGGGCGTTGCCGTCCCAGCCGCCCCGTTCACGTTGGCCAGCTAAATAATCGCGCAGCGGCTGCTTATCAAAGCTCGGCTGTGACCGTCCCGCGCGGTAGCGGTCCGCCGGCCAGAAGCGCGACGAATCGGGTGTGAGGAGTTCGTCGATGAGGAGCAGCTTCCCGTCGGTAGTGTGGCCGAACTCGAATTTCGTGTCCGCGACGATAATCCCACGCGTGCGCGCGCGAGCGGCGCCGGCGGCATAGAGCGCAAGGCTCCGCGCGCGCAGGTCCTCCGCGAGGTCCGTCCCGAGCGCCTCTTTCATGTGTGCGAAGGTGATGTTCTCGTCGTGACCAGCTTCGGCTTTGGTGGCCGGGGAGAAAATAGGACCCGCCAACTGCTCACTCTCGACGAGGCCTGAAGGGAGCGGCTCGCCAGCTAGGGTGCCGGCACCTGCGTACTCGCGCCAGGCGGAACCCGAGAGGTACCCCCGCACCACGCACTCGAATGGGATCGGTTGGGTGCGACGCACGAGCATCGCTCGACCGGCCAACACCTCGGCGTGCGTTTCGAGGCCCGGTGCCCGCTCGAGAATCTCGCTGATGTCGGTGGTGAGAAAATGGCTGGGGGTGATGGAAGCGAGTTCGTGAAACCAGAACGCGCTCATCTGCGTCAATACGGCACCCTTGAAAGGAATCGGCTCGGCAAGGACGAAATCAAAGGCGCTCACGCGGTCGCTGGCGACGATCAGCAGCGCAGTCGGGTCCACTTCGTAGACCTCCCGGACCTTGCCTTTGCGCAGGAGCGGGAGGGGGAGCGCGGTTTCGGTAACTGTGGCGGCGTTCATACGGTGACGGTAGCCTCGTCGGTGGCAGCGTAGGGTTTGAGGGTAGCGAGCAGCGGATCCACGTGCTGCTCCACGAATTCGATCACCTGTTGCGGCGCCCGCCCGACGTACCGGGCAGGATCGAGCTGGGCCTGCATCGCCGCCGTGTCAACGCCGGCGAAGCCGGGGTCGGCCGCCAAACGAGCCAAGAGATCGTTCGCGGCTCCTTCTGCCATGGCGTCGTTCACCGCCCGGCTGTGCCGGCGAATGACCTCGTGGAGCGCTTGGCGATCACCACCAGCGGCCACCCCCAACAAGAGCCAACGCTCGGTCGCCATGAAGGGCATCGCCTGGGCCACGTGATGGCGGACGGCAGCTGGACGCACCTCGAGTCCCACACTCACGTTCGTACACAAAATCAAGATGGCGTCCGCAGCCAAAAAGGCTTCCGGCATCACGAGCCGACGATTGGCGCTGTCGTCGAGCGTCCGTTCGAGCCATTGGGTGGCAGCAGTATAGGCCGTATTGTCGCGCAGTGCCAAGAGATACCGGGCGAGCGCACAAACACGTTCGGCGCGTACGGGGTTGCGTTTGTACGGCATCGCGCTGGACCCGACTTGCTCGTCCTCGGTGGGCTCCAGGATTTCCCCTTCGTGTTGCAGGAGCCGCAGGTCCGTGGCGAACTTGGACGCACTTTGGGCCAGTCCGCTGAGCGTGTCCAGCACTCGGCTGTCGAGCTTGCGGGTGTAGGTCTGGCCCGTCACGGGTACCACGGACTCGAAATCGAACGCGGCGGCTACCCGTCGATCCAATGCAATGACTTTGGCATGATCTCCTTCGAAGAGCTCGAGGTAGCTCGCCTGCGTGCCGGTGGTCCCTTTACATCCGCGGAAGGGAAGGGAGCCGAGTGTCTCGCGCAGCGTTTGGGCGTCGAGCAGAAAGTCGTGCAGCCACAGGGCACCCCGCTTGCCGACCGTGGTGAGCTGCGCAGGTTGGAAGTGCGTGTAGGCCAACGTCGCCACGTCACGGTGCCGCAGCGCAAAGGTGCGAAGCCCCTGCAGCACGGCCACGAGGCGGCCCAGGAGCAAACGCAGCCCCTCGCGGAGCACGACGAGATCCGCGTTGTCCGTCACATAGGCGCTCGTGGCTCCCAGGTGGAGATAGGGACGCGCTGCCGGGGCCTGGTCTGCGAACGCGTGGATATGGGCCATCACGTCGTGCCGTACCCGCTGCTCGTAGCGACGGACCACGGCGAGGTCCACATCATCCAGATGGCGCTCCATCTGCCGAAGCGCCTCCTCGGGAATGTCGAGGCCGAGCCGCCGCTGTTCGGTGGCGAGGGCGAGCCACAGCCGACGCCACAGTCGGGCGCGATGCTCGGCGCTCCAGAGCCGCAGCATCGCGGGCGAGGCGTATCGGGTGGCCAGCGCTGACTGATACCTCCCGGGGTCGGTCATCGAATGCGAAAGTCGGTGAACCCGAGGGCAGCGGCACGTTCGAAGTAGACCCGGACGGCGCCACGGCCAGCCGCCGTCCGAAAGGCCTGCCGGGCCTCTTCGGCGGACGTGATGGGCTCTCGGTTGATCTGGATGATTACGTCTCCTGAGCGAAGCCCCGTGTTGCGCTGAGTCTCCTCACCCACGTCGTAGATCAGGGCGCCGTGCTCTCGCCGGACGCCACGCTCCTGGCGGACGGCCGGCGTCAAGGTGACCAGACGAATATCTCCGAGCACCGTGAGTTTTTCGGCGACCGTACTGGGCAGCTCCTCCACCGTCAGCTGTGCGGGACGGTCCCGTCCATCTCGCTGCACGACGATGCTGAGCTGGTCCCCCGGGCCCACGTCCAACTTCACGGCCTCCCAGTCCAAGAATGTGCGAATGGGACGGCCTCCCGCGGAGACGAGGACGTCGTCCGGCCGAACACCCGCTCGGGCCGCGGGGCCATCCGGCGCGACCGACGTCACGGGAACGCCGCCGCGACGCTTCCAGTCGCGCCGATCGTCCATGCCGGCCACCTCCATTCCCACCCACGCGCGGCGCACGATGCCGTACTCCTCCAGCTCGCGGGCCACGCGGAGGGCGCGCTCCACCGGAATGGCGAATCCGATGCCAATCGAGCCCCCTCCTTGAGAGAAGATCGAGCTATTGACCCCTATCACCTCGCCGAGCGCGTTGATGAGTGGTCCGCCACTGTTCCCAGGATTGATGGCGGCATCTGTCTGGATCATCTGTACGTACACACGCCCATCGTCACCGGAAGGCAACAGATTCCGTCCTACGGCGCTCACGACTCCCGCCGTGACTGATGGTTCGGTATTGCCCAAGAGGTAGCCATAGGGATTCCCGATGGCGACCACCCATTCTCCAATCATCAAGTCGGTACTGGTCCCAATGGGTGCTGTCGGAAACTCGTGTCCTTCGATTTTGAGCACCGCGATATCGGTGAGCGGATCTTCGCCCAGGAGTGCGGCCTCGTAGTCCGCCCCATCTCGGGTCGTGACGACGATCCGCTCGGCACCCGTCGTGACGTGTTGATTGGTCAGAATGAGACCGTCGGCAGACACGATGAATCCCGATCCCAGTCCCTCGACCAAGCGCTCGTAGCCGCGAGGAATGAAAAAGAGATCCCACGCCGAGCGCGCCGTGCGACGTACCCGCCGCACGACGTTGACACTCACGACCGTGGGAGCCACCCGGGCGGCCGCTTCCACAATGGCCGAATGGCGAGAGTTCGTGAGGCTGTCGGAGAGCGACTGCCGACGCTGGGTGTGCGCCGAGGAGTCCGCGGCCTGGATGGACCGAGCCGCGGCCTGTGGCGCCGCGTCCCCACAGGCGGCACTGACGGCGAGCGCCAGCGCCACAACAATGGTCAAGCGCGGACCTTGGACCGCCCCGTCAGCTTGCTCCAATCGTTGAGGAATTGATCCAACCCTCGGTCGGTCAGCGGATGAAGGAGGAGCTTCTTCAAGGTGCTCGTGGGCATCGTCGCGACATCCGCCCCGATCATCGCCGCCTCGGCCACGTGGCGTGGGTGACGGATCGACGCAGCGAGAATGCGCGTCTCGATACCATAATTGTCGTAGATCTGCCGTGTCTCTCGCACCACGTCCATTCCGTCGTGCCCAATGTCGTCCAGCCGGCCCAAAAACGGCGAGATGAACGTGGCCCCGGCCTTGGCGGCGATCAAACACTGAACGGAACTGAACGCCAGTGTGACGTTCACCTTGATGCCTTCGGAGACGAGTCGACGCACCGCGGCCATCCCGTCCTCGAGCATGGGAATCTTGATCACGATGTTGTCCGCCAGTTTCGCGAGCTCCCGTCCCTCCTGGTACATCCCTTCGGTATCGATCGCCACCACTTCGGCACTCACTGGTCCGTGAACGAGCGAACAAATCTCTTTGAGGACGTCGTTGGGTTCGAGATCACCCGCCACTTTGGACAGGAGCGTGGGATTCGTGGTGACTCCGTCAATCAAACCCGCCTGAGACGCCCAGCGGATGTCGCTGAGATCAGCGGTGTCGAGAAAGAATTTCATTGGTCGATACCCTCGGCAAGTTGGGGGTAGCGTGCGCCCACAAAATACAGCCCCTGTGGTGGGGCCGGCGGGCTCGCGTCCCGGTTCGAATGGCTCTGAAGCAGGTGCGCAGCGTCTTGCACTGGTCGACGCCCACGCCCCACATCCACCATGACACCAATCAAAAACCGCACCATTCGGTGCAGGAAGCGATCCGCTTCGATCGTAAAGATAAAACCTTCCCCGTCCGGCCGCGCCTGCCACTCCGAGACCCCTACGCCACATCGATAGTGCTGTTTGGGCTGCCCCACGGCCGAATACCCTCGGAAGTCGTGTTCCCCCACAAACAGGGCGGCGGTTTCGGACAAGGCCTCGGCATCGAGCGGTCCCCCGATCGCCCATTCATAGGGGCGGCGAAACGGGGAGAACGCCGCGGGATCGCACCCCACGACATATCGATAGCGGCGAACGAGGGCGTCGCGACGGGCGTGGAACCCCACCGGCGCGTGCCCGAGGCGGGCAATCCAGATGTCGGGCGGGGTGAGCGCGCGCAACGCCCGAAGCAGACTGCCCAACTCCCACGGTTTGGGAGTCCGGAAGCTGACCACCTGGCCAAGTGCGTGGACCCCCGCGTCGGTGCGGCCGGCCGCGTTGGTGGCCACCCGCTCGCCAATGAGGCGCTCCAGAACGTTCTCGAACTCGCCCTGGGCCGTGCGATGCGCGGGTTGGCGCTGCCAACCGGCAAAATCGCGCCCAAAGTACTGGACGACAGCATAGTAGTGCTCCGACATGCGGCGTGAAGATAGATGGCCACGGATGTAGCAGCAAGCAGCACAAGCACTTGCCGCATTGACAGCGGCCGACCGTCGCCCGAACCTTGCAGGCCCAATGAGCCAACACCTACGATGACCGCACCCCTGAGCCCCGCACTGCTCGAAGCGCTGCGCGCGTTGGCGGACGGCAAATCCCCGGGCGAGCACTGCACCGCGCAGGCATTTGCGGCCGTCATGCGTGGGGAGGCCGTCCCGTCACAAATCGGCGGGCTGCTCCTGGGCCTTCGCGCCAAGGGGGAAACCGAGGAGGAGGTGCGCGGCATCGTGCGCGCCCTCCGCGACGCCATGATCCGGGTCGCCGTTCCCGATCCGTCGCGGCTCATCGATACCTGTGGCACCGGTGGGGGCACGATCTCCACGTTCAACATCTCGACGGTGGCGGCGTTTGTCGCCGCGGCGGCGGGCGCCGTCGTGGCGAAGCACGGGAACCGCTCGTATACGTCGCGCTGCGGATCCGCCGATCTCTTGGAAGCGCTGGGTGTGCGCATCATCGTGGACGCCCAACAGGCAGCGGCGCTCTTGCGGGACCACCGATTGGCCTTCCTGTTCGCGCCCGCGTTTCATCCAGCGATGCGCTCGGTCACCCCGGTCCGAAGAGAACTTGGTGTCCCCACGATCATGAATCTCGTTGGCCCCATGGCCAACCCCGCTGGAGCACGCCGACAAGTGCTGGGGGTCTGGGACGTGTCGCGCGCGCCACTCGTGGCCCGCGTGCTGGCCCGTCTCGACGCCGAGCACGTCCTGGTGGTGCACGCGCGGATTGGGATGGACGAGATCGCTCCGGTTGGGATCACGGATGCCTGGGAGGTACGGAACGGAGCGGTGCGCCAGCTCACGATCGATCCGGCTACGCATGGACTGGTACGTGACGACGTGGGTTTGTTGGCGGGCGGCACACCGACGGACAACGCGCAACGGGTGGTGCGCCTCCTGGAAAACCCGCGCTCCGACGAAGACGGGCGTGCGGCGGTGGGCCTCAACGCGGGGGCAGCAATCATGGTCTCCGGCGTCACCGAGACGATGGAGCGGGGCGTCGAGTTGGCGTTGGAAACGCTCGATACCGGTGCGGGAGCGGAGTGGCTCGAGCGGCTTCGGCACGCAGCGCCGGCTAGTACTTCCGAATGACTCCCACGACGATGCCCTGAATCAGGATGTTGTCTTCGTGAACGCGAAGCGGCGGGACTCGATCGTTCGCCGGTTGTAACCGGATCCACCCACCCGGTTCGCGAAACAGCCGTTTGACGGTTGCGGATGTCCCGTCCACCAGGGCGATCACCATTTCGCCGTTGTCCGCCGCCTCCCGCCCCTGGACGACCACGTAGTCACCGTCCTGAATGTGCTCGTCGATCATCGACTCGCCGCGAACCCGAAGCACGTACGCGTGGCCCCGGCGGGGAAGGAGGTCGTTGGGCACCGGGATCGTCTCGGGGACCGTGACGGCTTCGATGGGCTCGCCGGCGGCCACTTCGCCGAGTAACGGGAGTTCCGTAGCCCCAGACTGGCCGGGTGGCGGCACCAGCTCGATGGACCGACTCTCGTTGTACCCCCGCCGGATATAGCCTTTTCGCTGCAGGTTCGTGAGGTGCTCGTGAACCGTCGCGAGCGAGGCGAAGGAGAAGTGCTCCGCGATCTCCTCGAACGACGGCGCAAAGCCGTGATCCTGGATGTAGTTTTGGAGGTAGTCCAAAATCTGTTTTTGGCGGCGGGTGAGCGGCATATCCAGCCCCCGTTCCGTGACCGAAGGTATTCCGAAGCTCAACATACCCGAACACAGCCCGAAACGCAAGGAGAGCTTTGTCCGCCTCGGTCCTCGACGCGCTCCTTGACGCCGCGAATCGGACCGTCCGGGAGTTGCGCTCTCGGCGCGCAGTGATCGAAGCCGCGGCATTGAGCGCTCCCGTCCCGGTATCATGGCGGGGTGTGCTCGCCCCAGCCACGGTGGCTGTCGTCGCGGAGGTCAAACGCCGATCGCCATCGTCGGGCGCCATTGCCCCGTCGTTGGACGCCGCCGCACAGGCTCGGGCGTACCAGGCGGGCGGTGCGGGGGCGGTCTCCGTCCTCACGGAACACGAGCATTTTGGCGGCTCTATCAGGGACCTAGAGATCGTGCGATCGTCGGTCGGCATCCCGATTCTCCGAAAGGACTTCATTATCGACCCTGTCCAAGTGGCGGAGTCGCGAGCGACGGGTGCGAGCGCGGTCCTCCTGATCGTTCGGGCGCTGGATTCCCTGCAAATGACGGATCTGGCCGCCTGTGCGCGTGATTGGGGGCTCGGACGTTTGATCGAAGTCCACGACGAGCGGGAACTGGAGCTTGCCTTGCAGCTGGCACCGGAGTCGGTGGGCGTGAATTCTCGTGATTTGGCAACCCTCGAGGTGCATCGGGGAGTTCACGAGCGGGTCATCCCTCTGGTGCCCTCGGGCATCGCGGTCGTGGCTGAGAGCGGTCTGCGCGATCGCGCAGACGTGGAACGGGTGGCTGGCTGGGGCGCGGACGCGGTCCTGGTCGGGACCGCGGTGTCGGCCGCCAGCCACCCGGAGTCCGCGGTTCGGGCCCTGACCGGGGTCGAGCGTCATGGCCGCTGACGTGCGCGCGGGCGAGGCGGCGAGCGTGACGGCACCGCCCGTCCGGTTTGGCCGTTACGGCGGCCGCTATGTTCCCGAGACGCTGATGCCGGCTCTCGAGGAATTGGCCGCGGCTTACGACCGTCTCGCCGAGGACGCGGAGTTCCAGGGCGAACTCGCCAACCTCCTTGCCACGTATGCGGGCCGCCCGACGCCGCTTTCGGAGGCTCCGCGTTTGTCCGAGCGGGTGGGTCGGCGCGTGCTCCTCAAGCGCGAGGATTTGGCGCACACGGGTGCGCACAAGATCAACAACACGCTCGGCCAGGTCTTGCTGGCCCGGCGGATCGGCAAGCGCCGGATCATCGCCGAGACCGGGGCCGGTCAACACGGGGTCGCGACGGCGACGGCCTGTGCGCGATTGGGGTTGGAGTGTGTGGTGTACATGGGTGCCGAAGACATGGATCGGCAGCGGCTCAATGTCTTTCGGATGGAGCTGCTCGGGGCCACCGTCGTGCCAGTCACGTCTGGCACGCGCACGCTCAAAGATGCCACGAACGAGGCCCTGCGGGATTGGGTCGCCAGCGTCCGCACCACGCACTACGTGATTGGATCCGTGGTGGGACCCGATCCATTTCCCCGCCTTGTGCGGGATTTTCAGCGGGTCATCGGCCGCGAGACGCGGGACCAGGTCGTCCAACGTACGGGCCAGTTGCCAGCCGCCGTCATCGCCTGCGTGGGTGGCGGGTCGAATGCGCTCGGGATCTTTACTGCGTTCCTGGACGATGCCGGGGTCGTGCTGGTCGGCGTGGAGGCTGCCGGATTCGGAACCGATACTGGCAAGCATGCGGCGTCGCTGAGCTGCGGACGGCCGGGGATTCTCCACGGTAGCTTGAGTTATCTCTTGCAGGACGCCGATGGGCAGGTGCGTGCGGCCCATTCGATTTCCGCGGGTCTTGACTACCCCGGCGTGGGTCCCGAACATGCGTACTTGCGTGACTCCGGCCGCGTCCGTTACGAGACAGTGACGGACACCGCAGCTCTGGAGGCGTTCTACACGCTCGCTCGACTGGAGGGCATTCTACCGGCGCTCGAAAGCGCCCACGCCGTGGCATGGCTTCTGGAGACTCGGACGCTTGAGCGGGCAGAGGGGGTCGTGGTGGTGAACCTGAGTGGCCGCGGCGACAAAGACGTGGCGCAGATCGCTGCTTTGAGAGGGAAGGCCGGGTGACCGAACCGACCACCGCAGATACTGCTCCCGACACGGCGGCCGTCTCGAATCTGCTGCAGGTCTTTTCCAAGGGACTGCGGGCGATCCAGCTCTATCTCCCCAACAATCCCGTCTATCAGAAGTCGATCGAGAACATCCGCACGTCGTTTCCAGCGGTGTGGGAAGAGTGCGCCGAACTCGAGCTGGAGGTCACCGAGACCGACCTCCGGTGGGAGGACCAGGTCGTCTACTCGCAGCCCAAGACGGACAGTCTGGCGTGGGTCATGTACAAGGACGGCGTCCGCGTTCTCACCCTGATCCCGGGCGTGGAGGATGAGGAGATCGTCCGATTCCTGCACGTGATCAATACCGCCAAGCATCTAGCACCGGAGTCCAACGACGACCTCCTGACGCTGCTGTGGGAAGAGAACTTCGAGACGGTCAAGTACGATTACGTGGACCTATCCGCGGTTGACGTACACCCCATCACCGAATCGGATGCCAAACCCGAGGCGCTCGCGGAGGACGTGCGCCGCGAGGTGGAGGAGGAGCCCCCGCCCGATCGACCTCCCGGTCTGGTGGACATCGACGAGTTTGACTCCACGCTCTACTTCTTGGAGCCAAAGGAAATCGATTACTTGAAGGGCGAGGTGGACCGCGAGTACGCGCAGAATCTCCGCGCCAACGTGCTCGCGATGTTGTTCGACCTCCTCGAGCTCCAGACGTACGCGACCGTTCGTGCCGAACTCATCTCCATCGTCGAGAACTTCATTCCGTACCTGCTGGCCGCCGGCGATTATCAGTCGGTCGCCTACGTGCTCCGAGAAATCCGCGTCGTCATGCAGCGGGCGAGGGAGCTGCTGGACGAGCATCGGGGCACGTTGGAGGAACTGCCCGCCAAGATCTCACAACCCGAGTCGTTGTCGCAGCTGCTGCAGTCGCTGGACGAAGCCCACGTGCATCCGACCGAGGAGGAGCTGGCTGACCTTTTCCGGGAATTGCGGCCGGACGCGTTGGCGACGCTCCTGTCGTGGCTGCCGAAGCTGACGAATCAACGGGTGCGGGAGCTCCTCTCGCACGCGACGCGGCGGCTGGGAAGTGCGCATCCCGATCTCCTGGCTGCGGCGGTCCGGTCCGACGATGAGGCCATAGCGCTGGAGGCGATTCGCGTCGTCGGCCACGTGAAGCTCCCGCCCGTCATTCCAGCCCTCGGTGAGGCGCTCGAGCGCGAAATCCCCGCGCTGCGGCGGGCCGCCGTCACGGCGTTGGCGGCGATCGGGTCGCCGGGAGCCTTGCGTCACCTGGAAGTGGCGGTGGAGGACAACGACCGCGATGTTCGGATCGGTGCCGTGCGGGCGTTTGCCAACCGCGGCTATCGCGGTGGGTTTGCAAAGATCGAGTCGGTGGTCCTCGGCTCCGGGCTGCGCGACGCGGATCTCACGGAAAAGACCGCCTTCTTCGAGGCGTACGGCAAACTCGCGGGGCCCGCGGGAATCGGGAGGCTGCAGTCGATGCTGCGTGCCCGGGGGGGATTCATGAAGCGAAAGGAAGATCCCGAGACTCGCGCGTGCGCGGCGATGGCGCTGGGCAAGATCCGCACGCCCGAGGCCCGGCAGATTCTCGAAGACGCCGCCGAGGACAAAGACCCGCTGGTCCGTAATGCCGTGAACCGAGCGATGCGGGAGATGGGCTGAGCATGACATCGGATGCGGCCGGACGGGAATCCCGGACGACACTGACCGATGCGGTGGGGACGGCGGCGAGCGTCTTGCGGCACGCTGGACGCAGCTTCCTGGTGTCGTTCTACGCCGCCCTTCGAAGCCTCAAGCTCTACCCCGTCGAAAACGACCAGGTCCAGCGCGCCCTAGATGACCTGGCGACCTCGGGTCGGCAACTCCTGGATCTCGAAGACGAGCTCGAGGTCCGCATCGCCGGGGAGTTCATCTTCGTCAACTCCACCCGCCTCCGGCTCGATCTGGACAACTACGCCTCTTTCAGCCACGTCCTCACGACCTTGCGCCAATGCGACATTGGTGTGCTCCGCGTCGATGATCGGATGGAGCGACGTGAGTGGCAGGTCTTGATCTCGCTGTTGCTGACATTCGCCGCGCGCGATACCGATCCCAACAAACTGTTCGAGCTCCAGCAGAAGCTCCTGCAGGGCGGGGTCACGCACGTCGTCGTCGAGCCCCAGGCAGAAAGTGAAGAGGACACGCAGGACGAGGAGAAACAGAAGGAGATTGCGAAGCGAACCTACGAGCGCTCCGTTGCCGTGACCAAGGAGGTCATCAATAGCGTGCGGATGGGGCGGACCGCGAGCGTCCGAAAGGTGAAACGCGCGGTGCAGGGCATCGTCGATCAGGTGCTGAAAAACGAGGTATCCCTCATTGGACTGACGACGATCCGAGACTACGACGAGTACACATTCACGCACTCGGTGAACGTCTGCATTTTCAGTGTTTCCATCGGGAAACGGATTGGGCTTTCAAAGCTGCAGCTGTACGACTTGGGACTCGCGGCCCTGTTTCACGACGTGGGGAAAAGCCGGGTACCGATCGAGATTCTCAGCAAAGAAGGAGCTTTGACCGACGAAGAGTGGCGGATCATGCAGGCCCACCCGTGGCTGGGTGTGCTCACCCTGTTTGGACTGCGCGGATACGGGGAGATTCCCTATCGCGCCATGATCGCGGCGTACGAACATCACATGAAGGTGGATCTCACAGGATATCCGAAATCCGTGCGCGCGCGGAACCTGTCGGTCTTTTCCAAGATCGTCGCCGTCGCCGACGCGTTCGACGCCGCGACCACCCGTCGCAGTTATCAGACCGTGCCGCTGCAGCCCGACGAAGTGCTCCGCGAGATGTGGGAGAATCCGCGCCGGGGCTTCGACCCCGTGGTGGTCAAAGCGTTGATCAATCTCGTGGGCGTGTATCCTGTGGGGACCTGTGTGATTCTCGATACCTACGAGTTGGCCGTGGTGCACGCAGCCAACTCGGATGTCTCCCAGCTGCACCGCCCGGTGGTCCGCGTGATCAGTACTCCCGAGGGCGGCATGTTGCGCCCCGGGGTCGTCACCGAGTTGTCGGAGCGCACCGCCGATGGCGGGTTCAAACGCTCCATCGTGAAGGTGACCGACCCGGCAAAATACGGCATCAACCCCGGCGACTACTTTGTCTGACGCGTCACTCGAGGCGTGCTGGACGCGCCTCCGCCACACCCGCCGCCCTGCACTCATTCCTTACCTCACTGCTGGCTTCCCCTCGCCTGACGCATCGCGGGAGGCCTTGGCCATGGTGGCCGAGGCGGGAGCGGACGTCGTGGAGCTGGGCATGCCGTTCAGCGATCCGGTGGCGGACGGTCCGGTGATCCAACGCGCCAACCAACAGGCACTCGACGCGGGCATGTCGATCGAGAAAACGCTCGCCATGGTGCAATCCGGCTCAAGCGACATCCCGATCGTCCTGTTTGGCTATGTAAACCCGATCCTGGCGTATGGACTCGCCCGCTTCGTCGAGGACGCCGCGGCAGCCGGCGCGGCGGGCCTGCTCGTGACGGATCTCCCCGCAGGAGCGGACGCGGAGATGGAGCAAACGCTCGACGCTCCCTCGCTGCCCCTGATTCGTCTGATCGCCCCCACCACGGACGACGCTCGGTGCGCGCGCATCCTGCAGGGCGCCCGCGGCTTTGTCTACGTCATCGCGCGGTTGGGCGTCACCGGTGCGCGGACGGTCGTGGGTGACGATCTAACGGAGATCGTGGCCCGCGTCCGGCGAGCCACACCCTTGCCGCTTGCCGTTGGGTTTGGGCTGCGGGATGCCGCCCAGGCCGCGGCGGTGGCCCAAGTGGCCGACGGCGTCGTGGTCGGGAGCGCCCTGCTCGAACGTCTGGCCGTGAGCATACCGGATGCCCACGCGTTTCTCGCGGAGCTGCGCGCCGCGCTTGACGGGGTGTCACCCAGCCGGCGAGGTGCGGCATGACGGCAAGGGTGGCACTGACGATGACGTTCTCGCGAGCACTCGTGTACATCGGGGCCACGCTGTTCATCCTCGTCTTGGCGGTCGATCAAGCGTGGCTCGGGGAGTGGCAGGGGTTGCTCGTGCTGGCGCTTGCGGCGGTACCACTGCGCGCGTTTCACCTCGGGATCGGCAAGTACTCCTACGCCACCCAGGTGGGCATCGCGTTGTTGGCGGGCGCGATCTTGTTCGGGCCGGGAACGACCGCGCTCGGCATGGCGCTCGGGCTCTTTCTCACGGACTGGATCTGGTTCCGCAAGGACCCGCGCGCCGCTCTCGTCAACGCCGCCCGCGAGGTGGTAGCGCTCGTTACGGCGTACGGATTCTATGCGGCAGCTCTCCGGATATCGGGTGTCAGTGGTCCTCGAGCGTACGAATCGATCTTCGCCATCACCCTGTTCGGGCTCAGCTACTTCGTCGTTTCCCGGAGCCTCTTCTACTACACGCTCATCGTCCGCAACAAGCTGCCACCCGATGAGCGGCTCTTCGTGCTACGCTACGAAGTCGTGGCGTACGGGATCACGCTGGTTGGTGCCGGGGTGGCCGTGCTCACCGTCGTCTCCCTGCCGCCCATTAGTTGGCCCTTCGTGGCAGTCCCCGTGCTGTTCAGCGGTTCGATCATCAAGCGGATCCTCGAAGAGGCAATTCAGGCGGAAGAGCTCAACAAACTCCAGACGATGGAGCTCCTGATCACCAGCAACGTGAGCCTGGACCAGGCGCTCCACGGTATCGAAGAGCTCGCCCATCAAATCCTGGACTGGCGTGACTACCGCGTGTACCGACGGACCACGGCGGGGTTCACCCTGCTCTATCGGGGTGACATGGGGACGTCGGACGACGACGCCCCCGGGGTGTTCGCGACGCTCCGGGAAGAAGCGTTTCACCAGCGGCAAACGCTCACGGTGCAGGATGCCGAGCGCGACGCGCGTACGGTGGGCCTCCTGGGCTATGTCAAAAGCCTGGTGATCGTACCGCTGGTCTTCGGCGAGGAATTGATCGGAACGCTCGAACTGGATCATCACAAGCGCCGGCAATACGGTCGCCGCCAGCTCAGCCTCGTCGAAACGTGCGCCCGGCGCATTGCCACCGCCATTCACATCCACGACTTGCGCAAGCCGTTGCTGGATACGGTCGCGCGTATCAACCAGCAGGTTGCCACCCTGGGAACGCTGGCCGATGACCTCCGGACGGCGGCCGAAACGATGACCGGATCCATCGAGGCCATCGGTACCGGACTCTCCCAGCAGGACCGCGAGGTCGTCAGTGGCCTGGAAGCGACCGGGGAGCTGAGCTCCGCCACCGAACGGGTCTCCCAGGACAGCGGTGACGCCGCCAAGGCCAGCGGAACCGCCAGTGATCTCGCGGAACGCCACCGGCAGACCATTGGAGGGGCCATCGAGCGCCTGATCACCCTCAAGACGTTTGTGGCGGAGAGCTCGGAGAAAGTGGGAGAACTCGGCACCGCCAGCCGACGGATCGTGAGGTTCCTCGCCTCCATCCGTGAGCTGGCCGACCTGACCCATTTGCTCGCGTTGAACGCCGCCATCGAGGCTGCCCGCGCCGGCACGCACGGGCGAGGATTTGCCGAAGTCGCCCGTGAGGTCCGAAGCTTGGCAGAGCAGAGCGTGTCCACGGCCGACGAAGCGGCGCAACTCGTCGAAGACATGCAGGACCGCCTGGGCGAAGTGGTCGAGCAGATGCGCCGCGGCCAGGTGGCGGTGGGCGGAGTCGAAGAACTCAGTACCGAAGGCCTGCAGGCACTCGAGACCATCACCAAGGCCACCGTGGAAGCGACCGAGCATGTCCGCCGCATTACGGAAACGGCGGAGCGACAGCACCATGTGTTCGCGCGGCTGCGCGAGCGCATCAACGGGTTCGCCGACATCTCCTCGCGCAACCGCAAGGACGCCGACACCGTGCTCGAGCGCGCCAAGGACGTGGCTTCGGGCGTCGAGGACATGGGGCGCGCCGCCCGGGAACTCAACGCGATCGCCGTCATGCTCTCCCAGATCACCGAGCAGGTGGCATCCGTCGACGGCCCCACGCCAGACCTTTGACTCCATTCGGCGACGTCGATACCGTACCACCGTGACCACCAACGACTGTATTACCCTGCGCGGCATGCGGTTTCACACCTGCGTCGGCTTGTTGCCACACGAGAAGTCGGTACCGCAACCACTGGATGTGGACCTCACCGTGTGGTTGTCGCTCCGACAGGTCGGGGAGACCGACTCACCCCGCAGCCTCTTGGACTACCGCGACCTGTACGCCCTCGTCGCAGACACGGTCGGAACCAGCCATCACCGGCTCCTGGAAGCGCTGTGCGAGAAGATCGCGGGACGGGCGCTGGAGCTGGATCGCGTGGAACGGGTGCGGATCGCCGCGCGAAAGCCCCACGCCCCCATCCACGGGTTGCTGGATTACGTGGAGGTGGTGCTGGAGCGGGGCCGCGATGGTTCGGCGTGAGGATGCGTTCATCGCCCTGGGATCGAACGTGGGAGATCGCGAACGCCATCTGGCCCATGGTCGGGGTCGCCTGGCTGCCCTCCCCATGACGGAGGTGGCGGCGGTCAGCACGATCGAAGAAACCGAACCCATCGGTCCGGCCCAGCCGAGCTACCTGAACCAAATGGTGCTGATCCGCACGGGACTGACCCCGCGGGTCTTACTCTCGGCCTGTCAGGCCATCGAGCGCGCGGCTGGGCGGACGCGAGACCGCCGCTGGGGACCGCGTACGCTCGACCTCGACATCGTGCGCTACGGAGACGTAGCCGTCAGCGAGCCGGACCTGACGATCCCTCATCCGGAGCTGCCGCACCGCCCGTTTTGGCAACGCGAGCTCGCAGAGCTCGAGGGACGGCTCCGGTGACGGCCACCCTCCCACCGTGGGCCCATGTCACTGCACCGCGCGTGGCACACATTCATCGGGTGACGGCGCTGCTGGAGGAGTGGGCACAGGCACTCGGTGTGGACGCGGGCGAGCGCGAGCGGTGGCTCCGCGCCGCCATCCTCCACGACGCGCTCAAAGATGCCACACCCACGCTCCTGCGTGACATCGCACCCGACGCGTGGGACAACGACGCCCTGCGCCACGGTCCCGCCGCGGCGGTCATGGCGGCGCGACACGGCGAGACCGACCGCGGCGTGCTGGATGCCGTTCGCTATCATTCGGTCGGATTCGCCGGCTGGGACGACACCGGCCGGCTCCTCTACCTGGCCGATTATCTGGAGCCCGGCCGGCCCGACGAGGGTCACCGACGCCGCTGGGCCCGGGAGGTTACCGGCGACGTAGCGGGCTCCGTTCAGCGAGTGGCGCGGGCCAGGATCCAGCGCTCCGTCGCGCAGGGATTGCCACTGCTGGCCGAGACCGTGACGTTCTGGAATGCGCTGGTATGCGCCGCCCCACCCTCCTCGCGACACTCGCGCTCGTAGCACTCGGGGCGTTCTTGGGCGCCGCGCTCGTGCTGCGGGGTCGGGAGTCCAGCCTTCCCATCCCCGGGGAGCGCCATCGCTTCGCCGTCGAGGTGCTGAATGGCACGAGCGTCGATGGGCTGGCTCGAGAAACCACCCGGCGACTCAGGCGCGCCGGGATCGACGTGGTCTACTTTGGGGACGCGTCCGAGGATGCTGCCCGGACGACGCGAATTCTGATTCGGCGGGGCGACTCGAGCGCCGCGGTGGTCGTGCGCGACGTCCTGGGCACCGGAGACATCATCTCCGCACCAAACGCACGACTCCTAGTCGACGTGTCGGTGATCCTGGGTCGCGACCTCGCGCCTGGCGTCGATCTCGATCCGTAGCTGTCCACACGCCGCGCTGATGTCGAGGCCGCGGCTCCGACGCACCGTCGCGGCGACCCCCCGTTTGCCGAGGTGCTGGGCAAATCGCTGAATGGCCTCAGGCGGCGTCGCCTCGAGTCCCGGAGCGCCCCCAGGGTGAAGCGGCAAGAGATTCACGTGGGCGCTGAGCGGCCGCGCCAGTGTGGCGAGGCGCTCTGCGTGGTCCAACCCATCGTTCACTCCGCGAATCATCACGTACTCCAAGGTCACGCGGCGTCGGAAGGACCTCACCGCGTCCATGACGTCTCGAAGGGCGTACTTGGTCTCGATGGGCATGAGACGCGCCCTCGTCGCGCTGTCGGCGGCGTGCAAGGAGACGGCCAACCGAAACTGTTCCGGCCGCTGCGCCAGTTTGGCGAGGTTGGGAACGATGCCAATGGTGCTGACCGTGATGTGACGGGCACCGATCCCGAGGCCCTCGGGATCGTTCAGAATCGTCAGCGCGCGATCCACGTTGTTCCAATTGTGCAGCGGCTCACCCATGCCCATGAACACCACGTGCGACGGTCGCATGGGCTCGGCGCAGAGCAGGAGCTCCCGGACCTGAGCCGCGATCTCCCATGCCTCGAGGTGCCGCCGGAATCCCATCCTGCCCGTTGCGCAGAACGTGCATCCGTAGGCGCAGCCCGCTTGGGAGGAAACGCACAACGTTCGACGCTTTCCGTCCGGGATCAGTACCGATTCCACAGCCTCGCCGTCGCCAAAGCCCCAGAGAAATTTGATCGTGCCGTCCTCGGACACCTGACGGGACACGAGCTGGGGTCGAGGGAGCGGAGCCGTGGTCTCGAGGGCATCGCGCAGTCGCGCGGGCAGCTCGGTCGCCGCCGCCCACGCCGTCACCGGCTGGCGCCACAGCCGGCGATGGATCTGGCGCGCCCGATACGCAGCCTCCCCGCGATCCGCCACCCACGGCGCCAGAGCTTCGAGGGCATCGGACGGGGTCAAATCCAGCAAGTTCATCGAATGAACACCACGTCGATGCCGAGGCGGAAGGTGCCGCCCACATCGTTGATGCCCTGACTGCGGGCGAACGTGATGGCATAGCGACCCACGGCGATCTCGAGGCCGAATCCGGGCCGCCACGCCGCGTCGTCAAACGCGGTCTCACGCACCAACACGGCGTCCACCCGCACCGCGTCTTCGAACACCGCGCCGGCGCCAACGCCGTGTTCGAGATCTCCCGACGGACGCCAGCTGAGGCCGTAACGCCCTGTGAATCGCGTCCTGAGCCCGGCCACGGACACGCTGGGCGTGATGAGATATTCGACCGCGGCGAAGTAGTCGGTGTTCTCCCGCTCGCTCAAGTTGACCGGAAGGAAATGGGTGGCGACGGCGACGAGCACCCGCGGGTGCGGGTTCGCCCGGGCCCCCAGGTCCACGGTGACCCCACCTTCGCGTATGAAATCGAACCGGGCATCGTGAAATCGGATGAGCGCACCGACGTCGAGACGGGGCAGACGGGCCCGGAGATGGGCGCCAAACATCTGATCGTAGACCGGGATCGAACCGAGCGTCGCCGTGGGGGAACTTCCGGTCCGCACGAGGTCTCGCACATCCATCCGTGCCACGACGGCCCCCACCTGCGCGCGGGGTCCCAAGGACTTGGTGACGCCGGCCAGAATGCCGGTGAGCCCGAGGACATTGGAGGTCTGCACCACCTGGATCCCGGCTGCCAGATCGTCCCAGTCGCTGGCCGCGGGATTCCAGAAGGGTCCAGTGGCCCCTCCGGCGAGCGCCGCCGGGGTCGTGAGGGATGCGGCGGCCACACGCCAGACGCTCGCGGACGGGGGGGCCTGGGCGGGCGCCGGCACGGGGACCAGGGCGAGGAACGCAGCCCAGCTAAGTGCGCGCACGGCCGAAGGTTGATGGGTCCCCCCGGGGGTGTCAAGCGGCCGCTTGCTGCCCCATTGGAGGCCCATTATGTTGATGTTTTGCCGGGACTTGGCTATTTCGGGTCCCCCGAGGTCGAAACGAGTGCAACTGCAAGCCAACGCGTTGATACCCCATCGGACGCCGCCCGCCGTCCGCCCACCACGCCTGGGCGGCAGCGCGCCGCACCCGTTGTCGCCTCATTTCGCGAGCGTCTAACCTGACCGAACACGTGGCCGCGACGGCGATGCGTACGCACCGCTGTGGGGCTCTCCGGGCGTCCCACGTCGGCGCCACCGTCCGATTGGGCGGGTGGGTGCACCGCATACGGAATCTGGGCGGGCTCGTCTTCTTCGACCTCCGCGACCGCGAGGGCATCGTACAAGTGGCGTTTGGCCCGGACTGGGCCACCGCCGCGGTGCTCGCCCAGGCTGGTGACGTCAGCCCCGAATCCGTCGTGGTGGTGCAAGGGGTGGTGCAGGCTCGGCCTGCCGACGCGCGCAACCCGGAGATGAAGACGGGGGAGGTCGAGGTGCGGGCATCCACGCTCGACGTGGTGGGGCCAGCTGAGCCTGCGGCATTGCCCATCCCGGTGTGGCGGGCCAAGGGTGAGGACCTACCGGCGGAGGAGCATCGGCTCGAGCATCGCCATTTGGACCTCAGGCGTCCGGAACTGCAGCGCAACTTCGAGCTCCGACACCGCCTCTTGCAGCGGGCTCGGCACGCACTCAGCGCCCTCGACTTCTTCGAGGTCGAAACGCCGATCCTGACCAAGCCGACGCCGGAAGGCGCCCGGGATTACCTCGTGCCGTCGCGGGTCCACCGCGGACAGTTTTACGCGCTTCCCCAGTCGCCCCAGATCTACAAGCAGATTCTCATGATGTCGGGGTTCGACCGATATTTTCAGATTGCGCGATGCTTTCGGGATGAAGACTTGCGAGCGGATCGGCAGCCAGAGTTCACGCAGATCGATCTCGAGGCGTCGTTCGTGACGTGCGACGACGTGTATCACGTGATCGAAGCGGTGTTCGTGCATCTGTGGGACGAGGCGGGTCACACCATTGCGGCGCCGTTCGAACGCCTCTCGTACCGCGACGCGATGGAGCGCTTTGGCACCGACAAGCCCGATCTCCGTTTTCCCCTCGAGCTCGAGGACCTCGGCGACGTGCTGGGTGGGAGAGGCTTTCGGGCGTTTGATGCCGTGCTTGGCGATGGCGGCCGGGTACGCGGCCTCAAGGTTCCCGGGGGCGCGGGGCTCTCACGAAAGGAGATCGATACCCTTACGGCGGCGGCGAAGGCGGCCGGCGCCGGCGGACTCGCCACGCTCAAGCGCAAGGGCGAGGCTCTGTCAGGACCGCTTGCGAGTCTCGACGGCATGAGTGCCGAGCTGGTGGGTCTCGAAGATGGGGCGCTCCTCCTCGCCACGGCGGGTGCCGACGCCGTCACTTCGGCGGCGCTCGATCGTGTGCGCCTCGCTGTCATTCGGCGTCTGCGCCTGCCCCCGAGCCGCTCCCATGCATTTTGCTGGATCGCGGACTTCCCTCTGTTCGAGCACGACGCCGCAGCGGGCCAATGGATGTTCGCGCACCATCCGTTCACCGCGCCGCATCCAGACGATGTCACCCGTGTGCTGCAGGGGGATGTGGAGGGGGTGCGGGCGCTGCACTACGACCTGGTGTACAACGGCAACGAGCTGGGAAGCGGGTCGATCCGGATCACCAACGCGGACCTGCAGTTGCACATCTTGGGGCTTCTCGGGATGCCGGAGGCCGACGCCCATCGACGGTTCGGTTTTCTCCTCCGCGCGCTCCGGGCTGGCGCCCCCCCGCATGGCGGCTTCGCGGTGGGATTTGATCGTGTCGCGATGCTGCTGGCGGGCGCCTCGAGCCTGCGGGACGTCATCGCCTTTCCCAAGACGACCGCGGCCCGCGCGCTGTTCGAGGATGCGCCGGCACCGCTGGATCCCGCGGAACTTCGCGAGCTCGCGCTCAGGGTCGACGCGTCGTGAAGTCCGGGGACGTGACGCACCGCCTGTCCGCCGAGGGGGCTGACCCTCTCGCGCTCGCCGGCGTCAACGATGGGAACCTGCTGGAGCTCGAGCGCGCCACGGGTGTGCGGGCGTCGTTGCGCGGCGACCAAGTCACGATCGCCGGAGGTCTCGAAGCCGTCGAGCGCGCCACGCGCGTGGCGGCTGCCATGATCGACCTGGCGCGCATTGGCGAGGCCGTGAGCCCGGAGCAAGTCCGCCAATTGGCGGATGAGGATGGGGAGGGTCTAATCGTCAATGGGGACCCGGATCTCAAAATCGTGTTGCCCGGCATCCGCCGCGCGATTCAACCGCGCAGCGCAGGACAGCGCGAGTACCTCCGAGCACTCCGCGACAACGACATCGTCATCGGCATCGGTCCCGCGGGTACAGGTAAGACGTACCTGGCCGTGGCGGCGGGTGCGGAAGCGTTGGCCCGCAAGCGGGTCCGACGATTGGTCTTGGCACGCCCGGCCGTCGAAGCTGGAGAGCGCCTGGGATTCCTCCCGGGTGACATGCAGGCGAAGGTGGATCCCTATCTCCGTCCGCTCTACGACGCGCTCGAAGACATGATGCCGTTCGATCGCATCCAGAAGGCGCTGGAGACCCGCACGATCGAGATCGCACCGCTGGCGTACATGCGAGGGCGGACCCTCGCGGACGCGTTTGTGATCCTTGACGAGGCGCAGAACGTCACCGGGATGCAGATGAAAATGTTTCTGACGCGCCTCGGGTTGAATTCCCGCGCCGTGATCGTCGGCGACAAGACGCAGATCGACCTGCCCCTCAGAGAGGAGTCCGGACTGATCCAGGTGGAGCGCATCCTCCCGGGCATCGACGGCGTGGCGTTTTGCTATCTGGACGAACGCGACGTCGTGCGACATCGCCTCGTACGGGAGATCGTGCGCGCGTACGCGGAGGATCAAAGCTGATGAACCCCGCGGATCGCCGCTCGCTGCAGCTCGATCTCGAACCAAGCAAGCTCCCTCGAGCGGTGGCATATCACGGCGCCCGGTGGGGCCTGTTGCTCGGTTTGGCGCTGCTCACGTACGTGTTGTTCCCCGTCGCCGGCGGGTTTGACGTGCCCCTGCCCGCGGTGGGAGAGGTGGCCCCGACCGAGGTTATTGCGCCCTTCGACCTCATCGTTCGAAAATCATCCACCGAGCTCGAACGCGAGCGCGCCACGTTGGCCGCCACGGTGCCCCCGGTATACGACTACCAGGCCGCGATTCGGGACTCGGTGTTGGCCCGGACCGATGCGCTGTTTGCCGCATTGGATAGTGCCCGGACCCCGGATGCGCTGACCGCGGCTGCCCAAGGCTTCGGGATTCGCCTGAACTCGGACGAATCCCAGTATCTGACGGCCCCGAACCGGCTCGCGCGCTTCCGCAGCGCGGTCCGCACCACGCTCCGGCGCGAGCTGAGCCGAGGCGTGCCGGCGACGGGGACGGTGGAGTCCGAGCAACACACCACGATCGTGGTACGCCGGGGCGATAGTGAACGGGTCATCGCCCGCGACTCGATCCGAAGCTATCAAGGGTTCCTGGAGAGCGGGGCGCAGCAACACCCCGACCCGAACTCGACGGTGGGGAACGGGCTCTATGTGAAACTCCTCGCCGGGCTGTTTCAGCCCACCCTCGCGCCGAACGTCGCGCTCACGAATCAGCTTCGGGCCGACCTCCAGGCCAGCGTGGACTCGGTGAAGGATCGGGTGCGGGCGAACGAGCGCATCGTGGATGCCAACGAGCTGGTCACGCCTCAGATCCGGGATCGGCTCCTCGCGTTGCGCGGGGAACAGTTGCAGCGGGGTGGCGGGGCTGAGCGCAGCTTCCTGGGCATTGTGGCCCAGGTCCTCACCAATGCGCTGATTCTCGCGGCGTTCTGGCTCTTGCTGATGCTGTACCGGGCGCACACGTACGCGAATCTGCGGCACATGTCCGTGTTCGCGGTCCTGTTCGCCATCGCGATTGCCGGCGCGTGGTTCAATCGCGGGCTGATCTCGGAAGCCCCAGAGCTCATCCCTATTCCATTTGCGGCGATGCTCATCACCGTGCTGTTCAGCGGGCGGGTAGCGATCGTCGCGGCGCTGGTGCTCGCGATCTTGATTGGGACGCAGGCCGTGTACGAGGGGGCGGACGCACTGTTTGTCGCGTTCGTGGGAGGCGTGTCCGCCGCGCTCGGTGTCCGCGTGATCAGGCGCCGGACACAGCTCTTGGTCTCCGTGGCTGTGGTGGCGGGCGCCTATCTGTTGGCGGACGTGGTGGTGGGGCTGCGCAGCGGGGTTGCGGTGGCCGATATCGGTCTGAACGTGTTCGCAGGCGGGATGAACGCCCTGGTGTCCGGGGCGCTCGTCCTGATCGGCCTCCCGATCTTCGAGTCGATGGCCAAAGTCACCACGGACCTGACGCTGCTGGAGCTCTCGGATCCGAGTCGCCCGTTGCTCCGCCGCTTGGCCACCGAGGCGCCCGGCACGTACGCCCATTCCATCGCCATGGCGAACCTGTGCGAGGCCGCGTGTAACGCCATTGGGGCCGACGGGCTCCTCGCACGGGTCGGGTGCTACTACCACGATGTGGGAAAGCTCAAGAAGCCGCAGTTCTTCGTCGAGAATCAGCTCCCGGGCAGTAACCCCCACGATAAGCTGAAGCCGGACGTGTCCGCCGCGATCATCCGCAATCACGTCCGGGAGGGTTTGGCCCTCGCGGACGACCACAAGCTGCCCAACGCCGTCAAGTCATTCATCCCGGAACATCACGGGACGATGGAGATCAGCTATTTCCTGGACCGGGCACGCGCCCGCAACTCCGGACCCGAGATCAAGCCCGAGGAGTATCGGTATCCAGGCCCGCGACCCCAATCGGTGGAAACGGCCGTGACGATGCTCGCCGATGGGGTCGAGGCGGCGGTCCGGGTACTCGACGATCCTACCCCTGAAAAGGTCAGCGAAGCCATCGATCACATCGTTCAGCGACGCATCCAAGCGGGCCAGCTCGACGATGCCCCCATCACCCTGTCCCAGCTCAATCGGACCAAACAAGAGTTCGCGCGCGTGTTGGGCGGGGTGTATCACAACCGCATCGACTACCCAAGCTCCGTCGGTGGGATCTCGGCAGACTGGCAGCCAGCGTCCACCGCATGAGATCCGGATTGCGGATCCCGATGGGCTGGCACCGGTGGCCCCGGCGAGCGTGCGGCGCGCCGTGCGCGCCGTGCTGCATGGCGAGGGCGTGGCCGCAGCGGCCATGAGTGTCACGTTTCTCAATGGTCGCAGGATGCGGGGGCTCAATCGGCGCACCTTCGGCCGGGACTGCGCGACGGATGTCATCGCCCTGCAGCTCGCCCACCCCGGAATGGCGGTCGGTGATATCTACATCTGTCCGTCCGTCGCTCGCCGCCGGCGCGAGCGTGGCGTCGAGGAGCGAGAAGAGATCATTCGGTTGGTGGTCCACGGAACACTGCATGCCCTGGGGTACGAGCATCCCGAGCGCGGCGATCGGGCGCGGTCGACCATGTGGCAGCGCCAGGAGCGATACGTTCAGTCGCTCGTTGCTCCACGGCAATGAGTGAGAGCGGTGTGACCGTCTTGTTGCTTGGCGTGGGGGCTGCCAGCGCGGTGTGGGTGGCCCTCTTGGTCCTGGCGGAGGAGGCACCCACCAGTCGGAGCCTTCATGGCCGGGGCCACACCGGCCCGTTCCGCACCGCGCCGATCGCCCGCTTGACCCTCCTCTTGATTGGCGGACTGTGCGCCGCCGCGGCGGTCGAGTGGTGGCAGCGCCCCCCCATGGAGGCCGCGGTCAGCGTCCTCTTGGCCACGGGATCGCTGTTCCTGCTGGCCGAGGGAATCCCGCGGGCGTTGGGTATTCTGATGCCCGGTCTGGCCGCAACGATCGTTCGCGTCGTCGAGCACACCCTCCCACCCTTCACCCTGCTGGCCGCTTTGCTGAAGCGCGTCGAACGACGCATGGGGCGTCTGCTGCCGCCGGCGCCGCGGGAGCGCAGTGCGTTCGGCCTGGGGCAGCGGGACATGCTGCTGGGCCTGCTGTCGCTGCGTGACCGGACGGTCGATGAGGCGATGACGCCCAGACTCGACATCGTAGCCCTCGACACCAAGGCGAGTGCACGGGAAGTCGTCGACCTGCTCCGGCGTACGGAACACGCTCGCATCCCGATCTACGGCGAGGATCTCGACAACATCATCGGCGTGCTTTACGCCAAAGACCTGACGCCGGCCGCAGCCGGGATCGCCGACCCTCCGGCCAACTGGCACGAGCTCGTGCGCCCGCCGCAGTTCGTACCGGAGTCGAAGTCGCTGGCGGCACAGCTGCGAGAGTTCCAGCAGGGCCCGTCCCATCTGGCGATCGTGGTGGACGAGTTCGGCGGTACCTCGGGCCTCGTGACGCTCGAGGACATCTTGGAAGAAGTCGTGGGAGAGATCTACGACGAGTCCGATGTGGATGAAGAGCCCGCCATCGAGCAAGAGGGCACGGATCGGTTCTGGGTGGATGGACGCCTCACCCTGGACGACCTGGAAGCGCGACTCGGCGCTGCGTTCGGAGATGAGGACATCGCAACGGTAGGGGGTCTGGTATACGCCGAGCTGGGACGCGTGCCGCAGCCGGGTGAGGAGCTCAGAATCGGTGAGTTTCGCGTCGTGGTGGAGCAGGTGGTGCGACGACGTGTGCGCCGGGTCTACTTCGAGCGGTTGGGGGCCGATGTGCACGTCGAAGCCGCGTCTGAGGACGAGGGTCGATGATGGTGTGGGCGTTGATCGTCGTGGGAAGCTTCATCGCCGCCCTCGGCATGACCCTCGCCGTGGGGGCCGGGACGGTGAGCCGGGTCGAGCTGTACCGCTGGATCTCCACTCGGCTTCCACAAGCCGGCGCGGCCGGTGCCCTGCTCACTGTGCCGGCGCGTCTCGTCGGATCCGCCAATGGGATAGCCGCGGTGGGAACGATCCTCGCGGCTTTCGGCGTCATGGCCCTGGTGGCCCCCCTCCCCGTCTGGATCGGCACGGTCACCATTCTCGTGATCGTGGTTCCGCTCATGGGGTCGCTCACGTATGCGATCCCGCGTGCCGTGGGTCAACGCTGGGCAGAGGAGATCGTAAAGGCCGCGGTCCCGTGGCTCAACCGTCTCTCCACCATCGTGGCGCCGTTCACCCCCGGGGGTCGGGATGGACGGCCGCGCGCGGCGTTGGCTGCCGTACTCGAGTCGGACGAGGAGGCGCTCGGGACGCACGAGCTCGTGCCCGTACTCTTAGGAGTGTTGAGCTTTACGGAACGTCCGGTGCGCGAGATCATGACCCCGCGCACCGAGATCGTGGCCGTTCGCGAGGGCGCGGCGTTGGAGGAGGTCGGACAAATCTTCGCCGAGTCCGGATACTCGCGCATTCCGGTCTACCGCGAGACCCTCGACAACATCGTGGGGATGATCTACGCCCTCGATCTCCTCAGGGTCCTGCCCGCCGAGGAGCTTCCGGTGCGGCCCGTCACGGTGGCGCCGGCGTCCAAGCGGTGTGCAGATCTGCTGTTCGAGATGCAACGCGATCGCCGACACCTCGCCGTGGTCCTCGACGAGTTCGGCGGCACGGCCGGCATCGCGACGTTTCAGGACCTCTTGGAGGAGCTCGTGGCTGAGGTGTTTGCCGATACCGATGCCCGCGCTGGCGCCGCCTCCGCCGCCGTGGAGATCGTGGAGGTCACCGGGACCACGCCCTGCGACGAGCTGTCTGCCCAGTTTGGGGTCGCCCTGCCGGCCGATGCCGAAACGGTGGGCGGGCTCTTAGCGCGGGCCGCCGGCCGTATTCCCCAGACCGGCGAGCGTTACGTGGTGGCCGGTCTGGAATTCGACGTCTTACAGGCCACGCCCACGCGGGTGGAGCGTATTGTGGTCCGGCGCAGCCCGGTCCCCTTGGCCTATTTGGGAGGCGCTCCGTGAGCACCGTTGGCCGCCGGTTTCGCCGGTATTTCTTCGTGGGCTTGGTCGTGATCGCGCCCGTCGGGCTCACAATCTTCGTCCTCCGGTGGATCTTCGAGACGCTCGACGCCATCCTCGGCAATCCACTTCGGGCTGCCCTTGGCGTGCGCATCCCCGGGCTTGGCTTCGTCCTCCTCACCGTTTTCGTCGTGATCGTGGGGTGGATCGTGCACCGGGCCGCCGGCCGTCAACTGCTCCACTGGTGGAACGAGGCGCTCGTCCGTTTCCCGCTCACCGGTCGCATATACAACGCCGTCAGCCAGATCATCCAGTCGATGGTGGGGGAGCAGCGGAAGCTCTTTCGCCGCACGGTGCTGATTCCGTATCCCACCGAGGGACTCTGGGCGATCGCGTTCGTGACCAACGAAGACGCCCCCATGATGTCGCGCATCGTGGGTGAACCCTGCCTCAACGTGTTCGTCCCATCCACGCCGAACCCGACCACCGGGTTCATGCTCGTCGTGCCGCGCACGCGCGTCCGCGACACAGCCATCACGGTGGAGGATGCGATGAAGCTCATTCTCTCAGGTGGAGCCGTGAGTCCGAGCGAAACCCCTTCGGTGCGCCAGCGCCGGGGTCTCGACCTCGATTCCCTCTTGCGAGACAACTGATGGTGGACCCGGTGACACCGGATTACGCGGAACTCCGGCATCTCGCCGAAGCCGGTGAGATCGGGCAGTTCCTCGCGGCGGCAAGAGGGCTTCACGCGTCGGACCTGTCCGACGTGCTCGCGAGGCTCGAGCCCGACGTCCGACTCCGCATCGTTCGGGAGCTCCCCCCGGAGCTGGTCTCGGACGCGCTGGCCGAGATGGAGGAGGAAGAGCATCCGGAAGAAGTGCTGGCGGCACTGCTTCCCGACCAAGCGGCCCACATCGTGGAGGAGTTGGAGGTCGACGACGCCGTCGACCTGATCGGGGATCTGCCACCGGAGAGCGTCGCGCCGATCCTGAGCCGGGTGGCCGATCGAGCCGAGATCGAGCGACTGCTCGGTTACGACGAGGACACGGCGGGCGGCCGGATGAACGCAGCGGTCCTCGCGGTGGAGGAGTCGGCGACGGCGCAGGAGGCCATTGACGAGATCCGGCGCCAGGCCGAGGAGATCGGCGAGTTCTACCAAGTGTACTGCGTCGACGATCGCTTTCGGCTCGTCGGAGTCCTCCCGCTGCAACGAGTGGTCATTGCGCCACCATCCACACGCGTCAAGGCACTGATGGAGGCACCGGTGGCCGTCGCCACACCGGACCAAGACCAGGAAGAGGTCGCACGCCTCATGGGCCGATACAACGTGCCGGCCCTCCCGGTGGTGAGCGCCGACGGGAAACTGATTGGGCGCGTCACCTTCGACGATGTGATGGACGTCGTGGAAGCCGAGACGACCGAAGACATCTTGAAGTTCGGTGGCGTGCCGGGCGACGAGCAGTTGGGTGGCGACTGGCGTCAGGCTGTCCGCAGTCGGCTGCCATGGCTCTCGCTCAACATGTTCACCGCATTCCTCGGTGCCGTGGTGGTGTATTTCTTTCAGCATGCCATTGAAGGGGTGCTCGCGCTCGCCATGCTGATGCCGGTGATCGCCGGCCTGGGTGGAAACGCCGGTACGCAGGCGCTCGCCGTGACGGTGCGCCGAATTGCCGTGGGCGGAATCGCGCCGGGACAGGGATGGCGTCTCGTCGGAAAGGAACTCGTGGTCGGCTTGGTGAACGGGTTTGCCGTGGGCGTGATGGTGGCCGCCGTGACCGGCTTGGTGGGGCTCGGGTGGGAGTTGGGACTCGTGGTGTTGCTGGCAATGTGGGGGAATCTGATTCTGGCAACCTTCTTTGGCGCCACCGTTCCCCTCATCCTCGAGCGTCTGGGCGCAGACCCGGCGGTCGCAAGCTCGACCTTCGTGACGGCGTTCACGGACGTCTTTGGATTCCTGCTGCTGCTCGGACTCGCCGCGGCGGTGCTATTACCGGTCGGGTAGGGGACCGTCGGGTTGCCAGAAGGCTAGGTATGACACGAACTTCCGAGGTGAGCGGGTCTGGTCTCGTCGAGGGGATTCGGGCGGGGAACGTGGCGGCGCTGGCTCGCGCGATCACGCTGGTGGAGAATGGCCGGGAGGGGTATGAGACGCTGCTCTCGGCGCTGCATCCACAGGTGGGGCGTGCACGCCGGATCGGCGTGACCGGACCGCCGGGAGCCGGGAAGTCGACCCTCGTGGAACGACTGGTGCAGCGGTTTCGCGCGCAGGACCGCCGTGTGGCGGTCGTCGCCGTGGATCCGACGAGTCCGTTCACGGGCGGCGCGTTGCTGGGTGACCGGATTCGGATGGAGTCCGTAACCCTCGATCCTGGGGTGTACATCCGCTCGATGGCCACCCGGGGCGCGGTGGGCGGACTCGCGACCACCACACGCGAGGTCTGTGACGTCCTGGATGCCTTTGGTTTCGAGCGGATCCTCATCGAAACTGTGGGAGTGGGCCAATCGGAACTGGCCATCGCCGGATCGGCCGACAGCGCGGTGCTCGTCCTGGTGCCGGAATCGGGCGATGGCGTGCAGGTGCTCAAGGCAGGGGTGATGGAGATCGCGGACCTCTATGTCGTCAACAAAGCCGATCGACCCGGCGCCGATCGTCTGGTGCACGAGATCGAGGTCATGCTCGGGCTGCGGCAGGGAGTGGCGTATCGCGAAACGGTGCCGCACCATCGCGCCGGCGAGATCCGCGTAGAGGGGGAAGCCCCCGCGTCGGGATGGGCGCCACCTGTCCTGCGGACCGTGGCGATCGAGGGTCAGGGGGTCGACGACCTGATGGCGGCCCTGGATGCGCATCACGATGCGTTGGATCACAGCGGGGGATTGGCGGCTCGGCGACGCACGCGGTTGGAGCAACACACTCGCGAGGTCGTGGATCGGGCCGTGAGCGCGTGGATGTGGCGCGCGCGCGGCGGCGAAGAGCTCCTGCGCCGCCGATTCAGCGCTGTCGTGAGCGGACAGATCAGTCCCTACCGGCTCGCGCATGAGATCATTGCACGGTTAAACGAGGACGACACCCATGGCCAATGACAGTGGGCGAGAGCGATGGACCAAGCGCTACGACGAAGGACGCAAGCGCGATATCGATTTCGTGACCCAGAGCTCCGCCCCGGTCGATCCCCTCTACACCCCACGGGCCGTGGAGGGATTCGACTATGACCGCGACCTCGGATACCCTGGGGAGTTTCCCTTCACGCGCGGTATCCATCCCACCATGTATCGTGGCCGGTTATGGACCATGCGTCAGTTCGCCGGCTTCGGAACTGCCGAGGACACGAACGAGCGATACAAGTACCTGCTAGAGCATGGTCAAACGGGTCTGTCCGTCGCCTTCGACTTTCCCACGCTCATGGGCTATGACTCCGACCATGCTCGGGCCGAAGGCGAAGTAGGGAAATGCGGTGTTGCGATCTCGTCCCTCGCGGACATGGAAACGCTCTTTGATGGGATTCCGCTCGATCAGGTGTCGACGTCGATGACGATCAACGGACCGGCGGCGTTGCTGTTCTGTTTTTACGTCGCGGCGGCCGAGCGACAGGGAGTCGACCTCGCGCAACTCCGGGGTACCGTCCAGAATGACATTCTGAAAGAGTACATGGCGCAGCACGCCTGGATCTTTCCCGCGGAGCCGGCGCTGAAGATCATCGTGGATATGTTCGAGTGGGCAACCGAGCATACGCCCATGTGGAATACGATTTCCATCAGCGGCTATCATATCCGCGAGGCAGGAGCCACAGCAGTTCAAGAGCTGGCGTTCACGCTGGCCAATGGGTTCGAGTACGTCGAGCGGGGGATTGCTCGTGGCCTAGCTGTGGACGCGTTCACACCTCGGCTCTCGTTCTTTTGGGATGTGCACAACGATTTCTTCGAGGAGATCGCGAAAATGCGGGCGGCGCGGCGCATCTGGGCGCGTCACCTCCGCGACCGATACGGTGCGCAGTCCGAACGCGCGTGGACCATGCGGTTTCACTGCCAAACGGCCGGCGTGTCGCTGACCGCCCAACAACCGATGAACAACGTGGTACGGGTGGCGTACCAGGCGATGGCGGCGGCGCTGGGTGGGGCACAGTCGCTGCACACCAACTCCCTGGATGAGACCTATGCCCTGCCGACGGAAGAAAGTGTCACGCTGGCGCTGCGAACACAGCAGATCCTCGCCTACGAAACCGGCGTCGCCAATGTGATCGACCCGCTGGGCGGGTCGTATTTCCTCGAGGCCCTGACGGATCGGATGGAACGCGAGGCCGAGTCGCTCTTTGCGGAAATCGCAGCCCAAGGTGGTGTGGTGCCAGGCATCGAATCCGGCTGGTTCCAACGCCAGATTCATCAAAGCGCCATGCGGTTTCAGCGAGAGGTGGAAGACAGACGGAGGCTCGTGGTGGGCGTCAACGCGTTCCGCGATGGCTCGGGGAGCGATCTGGAGATCCTCAAGGTGAGTGACGAGCCGGCGCGGGTGCAGCGTCGTCGCCTGCAAGCGCTCCGAGCACAGCGGGATAACGCCCAAGTCGAGCGCGCGCTCACGGCCCTTCGCACGGCCGCCGAGCGCGATGACAACGTAATTCCAGCCATGTTGGACTGTGCGCGTGCCTATTGCACGCTGTTCGAGATCCGGCATGCGCTAGAGGAGGTGTATGGTGCCTACCGCGAGCCGGTCATCTTCTGAGCGCGACGTCATCGAGCGGGGAGCGAACCGTTCCTCGGATACATCGGGAGCGGGTGTACGCGAGCTGCGGCCGTTGGTGGAGTGGCTCACCGCCCTGGGCGCCCAGGAACAGGAGTGGGTCGTCTCCTGCTACCTGAAGCTGGAGCCGCGGGACCGCAGCCGAGGCAAATACCTGATCAAGCTGAAGAATCGAGTCAAGGAGCGGCTGGACTGGTTGGAGCGTCGTGGCGTCAGCCGAGACACTCGGGAAGCCGTGGGACGCGATTTGGCACGGGTACGGGGGTATTTGGAGCATCCCACGAACCTGCCACCGGGCCGCGGAATCGCGATATTCGCGTCCGAAGCCTTAAACCTCTTCGAGACCATTCCTCTTCCGCGAGTGTTCCGATCCCGCCTGTCGGTGGACCGCTCGCCTCTGGTGCGTGAGCTGGCGGCCCTGGACGACGAGTTCGGCCTGGTGCTGTGCGCGCTGTACGATCGGACGACGGCGCGATTCTTCCAGGTAACCGCCTCCGACGTGGAAGAGCTCACAGGCATGCCGGCGGGCGACGCCACACGGGGCGGCAAGTTCCGTCGCGGCCGTTCGGTCCCTGGTCGCGGCACCGGCTTAGCCGGCGCAGGCGAGCACAACTACCACCAACGCATTCAGGAAGAGAAACAGCGCCATTATGCCCAGATCGCACAACGGCTGTTCGAGCTGGCGCGGGGGGATGCGGTCCGCGGCATCGTCCTGGCGGGGACGGGCGCCGAAGCCGATGCGGTCCGCTCCCATCTGCATCCTTACGTCGAGAAGCGTTTGATGAGCGCCGTACGCTTGAACCCCAAGTCCGCGACTCCGCAAGAGGTGATGGAGGCGGTCCTGGAAGCGCGACGGGAGCAAGAGCGCCAGTGGGAGGTGCAGGCGATTGAGACGATGGCGGAAGGCCTCGGGACGGGGTGGGCCGTGAACGGCGCGGAACCGACGCTCACCGCTCTGGCGCGCGGCCAGGTGCGTACGCTGCTCGTGGACCCGATGGCGGAGCTCGGCGGCTACCGGTGTCATGATTCCGGACGCCTGACGACCGTACAAGACCACTGTGAGGGCGAGGGTGTTCCGGAACCGATGCCCGACATCATCGACGAAGCCATCGAGGACGCGCTACGCCAAGGCAGCCATGTCGAGGTGCTGGAAGACCAATCCGCCAGGAACCAGGTGGACGCACTCGCGGCGCTTCTGCGCTTCAAACACCGGTGACGATCTGCTTGTCACCTCCAATCGCCATTACTAGGTTGCGCGCACAATGAGCGGCCAGGCAACTTCTCGGACGCCCTCGGACAGCCAGGCGCGACCCATTCGGATCTTGGTGGGAAAGCCTGGGCTCGACGGCCATGACCGTGGTGCGAAAGTCGTGGCGGCAGCCCTGCGGGATGCCGGCATGGAAGTCATCTACACTGGGCTTCACCAAACACCGGAGATGATCGCGACGGCCGCGGTGCAGGAAGACGTGGACGTGGTGGGGTTGTCCATTCTCTCCGGTGCGCACATGACGCTCTTCCCACGAGTCCGGGCCCTGCTGGCCGACGCCGGACGCGACGACGTCCTGCTCATTGGCGGCGGGATCATCCCGCATGAGGATATCGAGCGGCTCGAGCGGGAAGGTGTGGCGAAACTCTTCACGCCGGGGACGACCACCAGCGACATCATCGATTTCATTCACACGTGGGCGGCGAGTCGCGCCGAGTGAGCGGAACGTCCACTGGCCACCGAAGCCGGCTTCGGGAGCTGACCGAGGCGTACCGCGAACTCGCGGTGCGGTTGTCGCAGGGTGGTGGCCCCGACCGCATCGCCCGCCAGCACCAGCAGGGGAAGCTGACCGCGCGCGAGCGCGTGCAGCAACTGCGCGATGCAGACACGCCCTGGATCGAGATCGGACTGCTCGTGGCGTATGACCGTTACGAGGGCCAAGCGCCGGGTGCGGGGGTCGTCACGGGCGTGGGGATCGTGGCGGACCACCATTGTGTGGTCGTGGCAAACGACGCCACGGTCAAGGCAGGGTCGTGGTGGCCCGAAACGATCAAGAAGATGCTGCGCGCGCAGGAAATCGCGATGCGGCAGCGTATACCGATCATCTATCTCGTCGATTCGGCTGGCGTGAATCTCCCCTACCAGGGTGGCGTGTTTCCGGGACAGTACGGGGCGGCCCGACTGTTCTACTACAACTCGATCATGCGGCGCTATCTCCACGTGCCCCAAATCAGCGCCGTGATGGGCCAGTGCGTTGCCGGGGGTGCGTATCTGCCGGCGCTTTCCGATGTCATTTTCATGGTAGAAGGCACGTCGTTCATGGGACTGGGTGGGCCCAATCTGGTGCAAGGCGCCACCGGGCAGCGCGTCGATGCCGAGACGCTCGGCGGGGCGGTCACGCACACCACCAAGAGCGGCGTCGCCCACTACCGGGCACGGAACGACCACGAGTGCATCGAGCAGCTTCGTGAGTACGTCGGCCGACTCCCCGCGGGCCGTGCGTCGAGCGTCGCACCAGACCGAGCACCGCAGGCCCCCGCCCGTCTTCCGGCCGAATTGTACGACATCCTGCCGCCGGACCACCGCATGGCGTATGACATGCGTGACGTCTTGGCGTGTCTCTTGGATGGAGGCGTGCTCGACGAGTTCCAACCCGACATGGCAAAAGAGATGTTGTGCGGCCACGGTGCGGTTGCCGGGCAACCGGTGGCTGTGATCGCCAACCAGCGCGGGCTGATCAAGCGAGACGGTAGCGGACCCCCGCGGATCGGCGGGATCGTCTACACGGAGAGTGCGGAGAAGGTTGCGTACTTCATTGAGACCGCCAGCCGGGAACGGATCCCGTTGTTGTTCGTGCAGGACGTGAGCGGATTCATGGTGGGACCGGACGCCGAGCAGTCCGGCATCATTCGCGCTGGTGCTCGGTTCGTCGAGGCCATGGCGACAGCGGTGGTTCCGAAGATCGTCCTGACCGTCAACCACGCCTCCGGAGCCGGGTACTATGCCATGGCGGGGCAGGGGTTCGACCCGGATTTCATCTTTTCCTGGCCCACCGGCCGTATGGGTGTCATGGAAGGCGATTCCGCGGTGCGCGCGGTGTTCGGCGATCGTGTCGAGGACCCATCCAGCGCATCGGCGGTCGAGCAAATGCGCGAAGACTATGACCATCAGTTGGACGCGAAGTACGCGGGTGCCCGGGGATTCGTGGACACGATCATCGCCCCGGAGGACACGCGGTCAGTGCTCGCGTTCGCCCTCTCCGTCACGCGGCACCATCGCGGACCGCACATCGGACCTTTCGTGCTGCCCACGCAGGAGTCTCCTGATACATGACACGCCTCGTCGCATCCATGTCCGCCGCGTTCGCCTCGTCCTTCTTTTTGTTCGGGTGTGGCGGCGGACCCGCACCCGCACCGCCACCGGCACCGGCATCCGCAGCAACCACACCTGCCGCTCCGGCAGCGGAACCGGACCGCACCGTGGTGGCGCCGCGCCGCGAGCCCGTCCTCCCTCCGCAGCTGGCGATGCTCGCAGGTCTTCTGCCGCTCCGCAGCATTGGCGCGGACACCTTTCGTGTGGCACATCCGACGTACGACGGCCGCGGTGTCATCATCGCCATTCTGGATTCCGGAATCGATGCGGGGGTTCCCGGGCTGCGAACGACGACCACCGGTGAGCGCAAGATTCTCGACCTGCGTGACTTTTCGGGGGAGGGGCGGGTCGCGCTGAACGCGGTGCGCCCGGAAGGTGGGATCGTCACGATCGGTACCCACCGCCTGGGCGGGTTTGGGCGGGTCGCCCGTATGGCGGCGCCGCCCTACTACGGGGGTGTCTTCTCCGAAATCACGCTCGGCACCGCCCCCGACGGCGACCTCAACGGCAACGGGAGCATCCGAGACGAGTATCCGCTGATCGTTGGCAAGGCCAGCAGCGGCTGGGTGCTGTTCGCCGACACCGACGGAGACGGCTCCTTGGATGACGAGCGGCCGGTACACGACTTTGCCGTGCTCGGTGAGACTCTCTCCTTTTCCGTGCCCGGAAGCATGGCGCCCGGACCCATGGCGGTGGCGGCCAATTTCGACGAACACGACGGGCGACCGTTCCTCGATCTCTTCATGGATAATTCGAGCCACGGCACGCACGTCGCGGGGATTGCGGCAGGGCACGACATGTTCGGTGTCGAGGGGTTCGATGGTGTTGCTCCTGGCGCGTGGCTACTGGGTCTGAAGATCTCCAACAACGCGCGCGGTGGGGTCTCCGTGACAGGGAGCATGCTGCGAGCGCTGAACTACGCCGCCGATTTCGCGAACCGACGAGCCCTCCCGCTCGTCGTGAACCTGAGCTTCGGCGTCGGGAACGAACGGGAGGGTGCCGCCGCCATCGATTCCCTCATCGATGAGTTTTCGCTCAAGCATCCAGAGGTCCTCGTCGTCATTAGCGCCGGCAACGACGGTCCGGGTTGGTCCACGATCGGATTCCCCGGTTCAGCCGAGCTCGCGCTCTCGGTATGTGCGCTCTTCCCCGGAGTGTTCGCGCAGGCACCCCAACCCGGGGTCCCGCCGGCCCCGGACGTGCTGGGGTGGTGGAGCGGTCGCGGTGGGGAAGTGGCGAAACCCGATATTTGCGCGCCCGGAGTTGCCTTCTCCAACGTGCCGCCGTGGCGTACCGGCGAGGAAGTATCGGGTGGGACCAGTATGGCCGCCCCGCACGTAGCCGGGACGGTAGCCCTGCTGCTTTCCGCATCCCACCAACAGGGACGACCCACACGTGCCGTCGATCTCAAGCGGGCCCTCCTCGCATCGGCGACACCCCTGGCCGGAGCCACCGTGCTCGACGTGGGGGCCGGCGTGGTCAACATTAGCGGGGCCTACCGCTGGTTGATGGCGGCTCACCAAACGGGGGTGTACGACATCCGTGCCCTGAGCCGAGATCTCGGAGCCACGGGGTCCGCTGCGTTCAGGCGAAATGGTCTGCGAAACGCCACCGACACCCTGCAGCAATTCGTGATCCGGTCGGTTGGGGGGCAGCCGGCCGCACGGCTGCTCCTGGCAACAGATCAGCCGTGGCTCCGCGCTCCCCCGCACGTGGATCTCCAGGGGCGCCCCGAAACCGTGACCGTCCACTATGACGCGCTCCGGCTCCAACGTCCCGGTGCCTACGTCGGCACCGTCTGGGCGATTCCGGCGACGGATACGATTGCCGGTCCTTCCTTTGGACTGGTGAACACGATCGTCGTCCCGCACAAGCTGGACGACCCATACCTGGCCCGAGGCACGCTCCAGCCCGGTGCCACCGCGCGCCATTTCGTCGACGTGTCGTCGACACGCGGCCTGTCGATCACGCTGCAGGTATCCGAACCCGGCGAGGAGGCCACCTTGTACGTCTTCGAGCCCTCCGGTCAGCCGCTGCGAGGCGAAAACACCACGACAGCCGGCGCTCAGGCAGGGCCGACTGCGACGATTCACGTGCCGTCTGACGATCTCGTTCCCGGCGTCTACGAAGCCGTCGTCGTCGCCCCGCCCACGGGTGCCGCGCAATATCTTCTCGAGGCGGCAGTCCCGGCTGTCGGGATCGGTGCGATCGACCCGGGTCCGCGCGCCCGTGTGACGAACGAATCGGGCAGCACGCTCCCGGTCACCGTGGCGGGTATCCTCGTGGGCGCGGTTCGTGGGACCACGGTGCGGGGAACACGGGCAGCCCCGGTCCTGATCGGCCTCGACCCGCCCACGTGGGCGAGGCGTGTGCAGATCGACGTGACGCTGCCCGTTCCCGTTTGGCATCTCCTCACCGACTTCGGCGTGACGGTGTTCGACCAGACGGGAGAGAAGGTCAGTGACAGCCCCTTGAATTACGCGTTTGGGCGACACACGGTCGATCTCGACTCGTCGGGGGCGCAGGGTCCCTTGATCTTGGAGCTGCTCCCGGGCTTCGCCCACCTCGCTCCCCCAGAGGACTGGTACGCCGACGTGCGCGTGATCTTCGAGCTCGACGAAGCGATCCCGCTCGCGTTGGAGAGTGCCGACTCGGCGGGCGTCGTGCTCGGTGCAGGGGAGAGCCGCGAAGTGCAATTCTCGATCCCCGCGGCCGACGACGTTGCGTTCCCGCAGGGATTCGAATCCTGGGTTGAAATCTCGGCGCATGCGCCACGCGGACCCAGGGCGGCGCGGCGCGCCCCCGGTGGCTCCCCACCCCCAGCCACCGACGTCGATCCGACTCCCTGAGTGTCGGAACGCCTACCCGTGAGCCAGACCATTCGCATTGCATCCGGACAGGGCTTTTGGGGTGACTGGCTCGAGGCTCCAGTCCGGCAGGTGGAGGGCGGACCGATCGACTATTTGATGATGGACTATCTGGCCGAAGTCACGATGTCCATCATGCAGAAACAGCGTGGTCGGGACCCGACCCTCGGATACGCCAAAGACTTCGTTCCGCTGATGGAACGTCTCCTTCCGATGCTCGTGGAGCGAGGAATCCGGGTAACGGCCAACGCTGGGGGCGTGAATCCGCGCGCTTGCGCCGAAGCAGTGGTTGGCGCTGCCCGCCGCCTGGGCCTTCGCGGGAAAGTGCGACTCGGGATCGTCGAAGGGGACGACATCTTGGACCGCCTCGACGATCTATTGGCCCGCGGACACACCCTGGCCAATCTGGACACCGCCGAGCCGCTCGCTACAGTACGCGACGCGGTGCAGAGTGCGAACGCGTACCTCGGCGCCTGGCCGGTGGTAGAGGCGCTTCGGCAAGGTGCGAACATCGTCGTGACCGGAAGGGTCACGGATACCGGACTCACCTTGGGTCCCCTGATTCACGCGTTTCAATGGGCTCCGGAGGCATGGGACCTTCTGGCCGCAGGGACCGTGGCCGGCCACATCATCGAGTGTGGGGCACAGTGCAGCGGCGGCAATTGTCTGGTGGGATGGGAGCGCCTGCCGAACATGGCCGACCCCGGCTACCCCATCATCGAGGCTCACCCCAACGGTGAGTTTCTCGTCACCAAGCATTCCGGGACCGGCGGCAGGATCACGGTAGCCAGCGTCACCGAGCAGCTCGTGTACGAGATGGGAGATCCCCGTCACTACATCACGCCGGACTGTGTTGCGGATTTTACCACGATCCAGTTGCGCAACGCGGGAAGAGACCGCGTGCGGGTCACCGGTATCCGGGGTCGTCCCGCCACCGATTCGCTCAAAGTCTCACTCTCGTATCACTACGGCTACAAGGCCGTCGGTACACTCGTCTACGCTTGGCCCGACGCGGTGAAGAAGGCCAAACGGGCAGACAAGATTCTGCGGGCACGCTTGGATGCGCTTGGACTCGAGTTCGAAGAGATCCTCACGGAATACGTGGGGGTGAATGCAACCCATGGGCCGCTGGCTCCCCCGCCGGATCCGAATCTCGCCGAGGTACAGCTACGGGTGGGGGTCCGGGCCCGCGAACGGGCACCGGTGGACCGGTTCACGCGAGAGATTGCGCCACTCATTCTGAACGGGCCCCCGAGCGTCACGGGGTTCGCCGGCGGCCGCCCCAAGGTCGAGGAAATCGTGGCTTACTGGCCAGCGCTCATTCCGAAGTCCGAAATCCGTCCTACCGTTTCCATCGTCGAGGCGTGAGCATGGGTCGGAAAGGCGCTAGGCGAGCGGCTCGGGGCACCCGGATGGTGCCACTCGTCACCTTGGCACACGCACGCAGCGGTGACAAGGGCAACACGGCCAATGTCGGCCTGATCGCGCTCCGCCCCGAATACTATCCGCTCCTCGTGCGCGAAGTCACGGCAGCGCGCGTGGCCCGACATTTTCGCGGTGCCATCGACGGCCCGGTGGAGCGGTTTGAGCTTCCCAATTTGCGTGCGCTCAACTTTCTCCTCCACGGTGCGCTTGGCGGTGGCGGCACGCTCTCCCTCAAGACGGACGCTCAGGGAAAGGTGTTTTCGACCGCCCTCTTGCGCATGGCCATCCCCGTCCCGCGAGATCTCGATGTCCGCTGAGCGTCTTCGACTCGAGCTCGCGGACGGCGTGTACACCATCACCTTGGATCGTCCGGAAAAACGTAACGCCGTGGATGCGTCCATGGTGGACGCGCTGTTGAATGCGCTGGACCGCGCGGACCTCGAGGCCGGCGTTCGCGTCGTTGCCGTTCGGGGAGCCGGCAAAGACTTCTGTGCCGGAGCGGATCTAGCGGAACTCCTCGCGTCCGTAGACCACGCACCGGAAGCCAACGCGCGCAGTGCCGCGCGCCTGGGCGAGGTATTCGTCCGCATGCGCCGTTTGCCGAAGCCGGTTGTGGCCATCGTGCATGGACGAGCGCTTGCCGGAGGATGCGGGCTCGCCACCGCCTGTGATCTCGTGCTGGCACATGAAGCGGCCGTGTTTGGCTACCCAGAGGTGCGACGCGGCTTTGTCCCAGCCATGGTGATGGCCATGCTGCGCCGGGCCGTGGGGGAGCGGGTCGCGTTCGACCTGGTCGCGACGGGTCGCCTACTCTCCGCCGCCGAGGCACAGGCCGTGGGACTCATTGCCCGCGTGCTGCCAGCGAGCCAGTTCGATCCCGAGGTCCAAACGGTGCTACAGCAGCTGGCCGGGGCGAGCGCATCCGCGCTTTCGCTGATCAAGCGACAGCTCTATGAGCTCGAGGGCAAGAGCTTCGACGAAGCCATTGCGCTCGGGGCCGACGTCAACGCGCTCGCTCGGTCCACCCCGGACTTTCGAGCCGCGGTTGCACGTTTTCTCCAACGATGAGGGATCGTGTGCGGCTGGGTGTCACCGCAGCCGTCCTCGTTCTCACGGGTTGTGAGGCCACACCAACTCCGCACAATCTCGCCACCCAAGACTACAGCGTTGGGACGCATGTAGTGTTGCTCGGAACGGGAACGCCAAACGCGGAACCCGATCGATCTGGGACCGCGTTGGCGGTGTTGGTGGAGGGCAAGGCGTACTTGGTCGATGCCGGCCCGGGCGTGGTCCGTCAGGCCGCGGCCGCGTTGCAGCGGGGATTGGCGCCGCTCAGAATCCCCGATCTCGACATCGTGTTTCTGACCCACCTGCACAGCGACCATACGGTGGGCCTGCCCGACCTGATTTTCACTCCATGGGTGCTGGGCCGGGAGCAGGCTTTGCGACTCTACGGACCCCCGGGAACGGCCCGTCTCGCCCATGCGCTCGTCGACGCCTACGCCGACGACATTCGGATTCGTACCAGCGGGCTCGAGCCCGGGAACGCCACTGGGTTCCGGGTCGAGCCGGTCGAGATCGACTCCGGCATCGTGTACCGTGACCAACGGGTGACCGTCACGGCCTTCCGCGTGCGGCACGCGTCGTGGCCGCGTGCCTTGGGATATCGCTTCGCAAGCGCCACTCGGACGATCGTCATCTCCGGCGACGCCGCCCCGAGCCCATCCGTCGTCACGGCCTGCGACGGCTGTGACGTCCTCGTGCACGAGGTCTATTCCGCGACGAGCTTCGCGCGCCGGGCCCCCCAATGGCAGCGCTACCATGCCTCGGCGCATACGTCCAGTGTTGAGTTGGCGGCGCTGGCGCGAGAGGCACGCCCGCGCGTCCTCGTGCTCTATCACCAGCTTCTGTGGGGGACGAGCCCCGAGAGTCTCGTGGCCGAAGTCCAAGCCGGGTGGAGTGGAACGGTCGCGTACGGCCAGGATCTGGATGTGTTTTGAAGTGCCGAAGGTCGGTGCGCGAAAACGCTCCGCGGCGCGAGCCGATGATTGGAAGCAAAGATGAGTGCGGCTCCACGATCAGGGGCGATTCGAATGAACCGAGGGCAACGTGGATCGCCCAGTTTCGTTACATACCGCGCGCCTCATCCTTCAGCGATGGTGGGGACACGACGACTTTCACTATCACCAGCGGCGTGCCATCCTCGCGGCGCTCCGCGGCCGGGACTGTCTGGCCGTCTTGCCCACCGGCGGCGGCAAGTCACTTTGCTATCAGATTCCAGGACTTGTGCGCCCTGGCCTCACCGTGATCGTCTCTCCCCTCGTGTCGCTGATGCAGGACCAGGTAGCGGCGCTTCGCGCGCGCCACCTCCCGGCAGCGTACGTGGCTGGCGACCAGCCCCGGGTATCCCAGGAGGCTGTGTGGAGCGGCGTCCGAAGCGGGCGCGTGAAGCTGCTGTATGTAGCGCCCGAGCGCTTGCGTCAGACGGCCGAACGCGTGGGCCGTCGTCCGGTCGGACTCTTGGCCGTGGACGAAGCACACTGCATCTCGGAGTGGGGACACGAGTTTCGACCCACGTATCGCGGCTTGGGCCAATACGTCCAGGTCTTGGGCACGCCACCGGTCATGGCGGTGACCGCGACGGCCACGCCGGCCACGCGATGGGAGATCGTACGCAGCCTCCGCCTCAAGCGACCGGTCATGGCGCTACGCTCGTTCGATCGGCCCAACCTGTGGTTGGGGGTGCGGTGTTTTGCCAACGCCGCGAGCAGGCTCGGAACCACCGCGCGAATGCTACGCCGCGTGGCCGACGGAGTGGCGTTGGTGTATGCCCCTACCCGGCATCGGACGGATGATGTCGCGGCCGTGCTTCGCTGGTGGGGGATCCGAGCGTGGCCCTATCACGCCGGACTGCCCGCGCATGCCCGGCGCCGACTGCTCTACCGCTTTCGGTGCGGCGAGCTCCGGGTGGTGGTCGCCACCAGCGCTTTCGGGATGGGGATCGACCGCCCCGACGTGCGCCTCGTGATCCATCTTGGCCTCCCGGTGCGTCCGGAGGCCTACTATCAGCAGGCCGGCCGCGCGGGCCGTGACGGTGAGCCAGCGGCATGTTGGCTATTCTGGGAAAAGGGGGACCTGCGGCTTGCGTCCCGCTTGGCTGCCCGGGGCGGCGCGGACGGACCCGGAACCGTTGCGGCACGCGAGTCTCGCGCCCGAGCGCTCGCCACGATGGAACGGTACGTCAGGGGTCGACAATGCCGTCGACGAGCGCTCCTTGCCTATCTCGGGGAGTCGCTCTCACGGTGTGCCGGGTGTGACCGTTGCGCCCGACGCGGGATTCGTGATCCGCTGCGGTACGGCAGTCCCACCTCGAACCGTTGACGCGACATGCTCGACCGCTTCTTCCAATTGCACGCGCATCAAACCACGGTTCGCCGCGAGATCGGCGCCGGGGCCACCACCTTCGTCACGATGTCGTACATCATTTTCGTGCAACCGGTGGTCCTGGGGGCCGCGGGCATGGATCCGGGCGCGGTGATGACGGCGACCTGTCTGTCCAGTGCTCTGGCCACGCTCCTGATGGGGCTCCTCGCCAATTATCCCATTGCTCTAGCGCCAGGAATGGGGCACAACTTCTTCTTCACCTACACGGTCGTGATCCTGTTGGGATACACCTGGCAGCAAGCGCTCGGTGCCATCTTCGTTTCCGGGGTATTGTTCATCGTTCTGGCCTTCATCGGGTTTCGCGAGCGGTTATTGAATGCCGTCCCGGCGGCGTTGCGCAACGGCATTGCAGCAGGCATTGGCCTCTTGATTGCGCTGGTGGGACTCCAGTGGGGCGGTATCGTCGTCGATAGCCCCGGAACACTCGTGCAGCTGGGCTCCTTGGGGTCACTCCCGGTGTTGCTCACCGTGCTGGGACTCGCGGTTACGTCGATCCTGCTCGCCTGGCGGGTGCGGGCCGCTATTCTCCTCGGGATCGTGACCACCCTGGTGGTCGGGCTGGCGCTGGGAGTGACGGAGTTTCACGGAGTCGTGGGACGTCCTCCAGCGCTGCGCGCCACATTCCTCCAGCTGGACGTGCTTGGGGCGCTCCAGACCGGGATGCTCTCCGTCATCTTCGTGTTCTTCTTCCTCGATCTGTTCGACACGGTCGGGACCCTCATTGGCGTCACGCAGGAGGCGGGGTTGGTGCGGGAGGACGGCACGCTTCCTCGGGCCCGCGGCGCACTCTTGGCCGACGCCATCGGCACCGTGAGCGGAACGCTCCTGGGCACGTCGACGATCACGAGCTACGTGGAGAGTGCCGCCGGTGTGACCGCCGGAGGCCGTACCGGCCTAGCCAGCGTCGTTACGGCACTCCTCTTCGTGAGTGCGCTGTTTTGTGCACCGTTGGTGGCGATGATCGGTCGGGGCGTACCGATGGGCGAGGGGCGTGTGCTCTATCCGATGGTCGCACCGGCGTTGATCCTCGTGGGGAGCTACATGATGAAAAGCGTTGTGCGGATCGAGTGGTCGGATCCGAGCGAAGCGATCCCGGCATTCCTCACGATTCTCGTCATGCCCCTGACCTTCAGCATTACCGAGGGCATCGCGTTCGGATTCATTGCCTATGTCGTGCTCAAAGGGGCACGTGGTCGGCTTCGTGAGGTACCCCTGCTCATACAAGTGTTCGCCGGGTTGTTCGTCCTCCGTTACCTGTTGCTCTCGTGAAGGTGCAGGGGGTGTCGATCGGCTTGCCAGCTTACCGCATGCCAAGCATCATTGTGGCGTGAGTTCCCCCGCGAAACGCGAGGTCGCGACCTCGGCTCGAAGCAGACGGAGGGGCATTACCGAGCGGCTGAGGAGACACGCACCGCCGCGCCGTGGGCCTCTCTTCCGGCTTTTTTGGCCGATCACGGCCTATCTGCTCACCAACATCACGGTCACGTTCTTCTGGGTCGTATTCCGGGTGTTCAATCGGACCGTGGTCACGGGCTTGGAACACATCGACGACGAGCCCAACACGATGTTACTGTCGAATCATCAGTCCATGATCGACAGCTTCTTGGTGGGCCTCGTCGCCTATTTCCCACGGGCCATGTGGAAACCGCATCTCTTGCCGTGGAATCCGGCCGCCGAAGAGAATTTTTACAGGACGCCCGTGTTACGATGGTTTGCAGACAACTGGAAGTGCATTCCCATCAAGGAGGGCCGGCGAGACCTGCACGCTCTCCACCGAATGCTGCAGGTATTGCCTGCGGGGGTCATGACCCTCTTCCCCGAGGGCACACGCACGCGAGATGGCTCGGTGGGCCGCGGCCGACCGGGGGCAGGGCTCGTGATCCTCGGAAGCCGCCCCAAAGTCATTCCCGTCGCCATTGACGGGATGCAGGACGTCTTACCGATTGGGGCGGTGCTGCCCCGGTTGTTCAAACGGATCTACGTGGCGTACGGCGAGCCGCTCGATTACGCCGACCTTCTCAACAAGCCCCGCTCACGCGAAACTGCCCAGGAGGTCGTGGACCGCGCGATGGACGCGGTTCGCCGCAAGCTCGAGGAAATCAGGCGTGATCGGCGGTAGCTGCCGCCGCAACTTGCGTAGCCGGTTGCGGCTTGATGCCGTCTCCATTCACCTTCTTGAGATAGGCGGTCGGATCGTGCAGCAGCGATCCTTCGGGCAGGTACTCCCAGAGCGCTCCAAGGTCGCTCTTCATGCGCTCGATGTAGAATGACGGGATCTGCGTCGTCTCTCCTTCGAAAAAGCGGCGCGTCGGGCCGTCGGTTGCGAGGAGCTGTTTGATCTTCTTGTAGTACTTGATGCGTCCGAATCCCTCGGAAGACACTGCCCGAAGAAGGTTGATCCAGCGCGAAAATCCCCGCCTCGTCCCGCGCGCTCGCCGCACGATGTTCTTCCAGGAAAACGAGTATTGGGTCAGATCGATGACGTGATCGTAAAACTCCCCCCACTCGTAGTTCCTGGGCTCGACATTCATCGCCTGATTGTTGTTCAAGAAGTGGAACGGGAACGGGCGGACTCGCCCGGCGCGTTGAAACTCGAGGTTGAGGGGTGCGGCCTCTCCAAACGCGGACAAGAGTGAATAGCCCGGGAATGCGCCGGGTGTCTTGTCGATGAATTGCTTGGTGAGCTCGAACGGCTCCGGTCCCTCATCCACGTCGAGACCCAGGACGAAATTGGTTTGGACGTAAGGGATGTATTCCAATATCATGTTTACGTGGTCGGAGACCTGTTGCACCTTCTCGAGACCACGCTTCTTTCCCGTCTTGGACTTGCCACCCAAATCGTACCATGACTCGATCCCCGGGAGCATCACCTTGAAGCCCGCGGCGCTCAGGCGCTGCAAGTTCGCTTCCTTGAGGAGGGAGAGACTGCTCTCCGCGGCGAACGTCAGCGTCCCGGGACGGATGGCATCTTCGATCGCGCTCATGTAGTCGTCGAAGCGAACGCCGAAGTTCGGATCGTGCCAGCCGATCCAGGCGTTCGGCATACGGTCGACGAGGAAACGCAGGTCCTCACGAATCTGGTCGTAGTCCAACGGCTGATAATCGACCACCGAATCGATGCAGAAGCTGCACGTGTAGGGACACCCGAGACTGCCGATCATCGGGATGCCTTTGATCGGTGTCGGTGATTTGGCGATGGTGTGTTCGATGAAGCGCCAACGCTCTCGCACACCTGGCAATGTCTGGGGTTGCCGCGGCGCACTGAGGTGCAGCCCCATGGGGCGATGGGGTGCGCAATCGCGCAAGATCTCGTCGATGATCGCCTTATCGGTGAACCCGACGACGTAATCGAAGTACTTCCGGGCATCCTCGGGGTAGCACCGCGCGTGCGGCCCGCCGAGAACCGTGACCGCCCCCCGCTGCCGAAACAGATTGCTCAGGGCATACGACAGCTGAGCCGCCTGGCTGAAGGCGCCGATGAAGAGCAGATCCATGTCCGCGGGAAACGCTTCGAGGAGATCCTCCGACCCGGTGAAGCACTCGAAAGTGACGTGATGGCCCGCCTCCTCGCACCAGACGCCCACGGCTTGTGGCATGATGCTGGCCAAATTCGGGTGCATCAGGCGGCCGTACAGCGCTTTGGTGGGTCCCTTCGTGACGAGGTCGAGGATACCGATCCGTAGTCGTCGCACTGAAACCCCTATGAGGTCAAAGGATGGGCGAAAGGTTCACCACCGCAGCGGCGAAAGCAACCCCGGCTTGACGATGCTCCCACGGGACCGCACGATCACGCATGGCCGAGCGGCTCGTACGCTACCGATGGAACGTCGCCGTGGTCGAGGTGGCGGCACCCGGAGCACCGTTCCGTGCCCTGGAACGTATCATCCGCCAAGGCATCGGCCCGGCCACGAGCGATCCGGTCTTTCAGGAGCATGCGGTGGCTTTCGCCGTCTCGAAGACCGCCGAGCCAACGGCCGAAGACCGGGTCCGGGGCTGGGTTGATCTGACCGCTGTCGCGCCGTCCGACTCGCCGATCCGCGGGGCGGTGCAGCGCCATCTGGGCGATCTCGGCGCCATCGAGGAGCCGCCATCGGATGCTGACCCGCTCCTGCTGCCCCAGGCCGCGGAGTATCGCCGCGGCCTCACTGACATGGTGGCCATCGCCTTGGACCTGCATGGCGCGGATCCGACCACGCTGCGGGCGCATCAAGGTGAGCTGCTCCAAGTGGCGTGCAGCGCTACCGATCCCCGGTTCCAGCTCCACCCGTATCTCTCGGAGCACAGCAAGGTCTACCGTGCCCGCACTGGCGTGCCGCCGGACGGGAGTAGCTGGTCCTGGGAGCACGAGGAGTGTTGGGCCCGATTCTACACTCCCGGACCGATGGCGACGCTCGCGGCCCCCATCTACGCCCTGCTGAACGTGGTGCTCGGCATCGTCCCGCGGCGCTGGGACCGCCCGGACGCGCTGGCGGCACGCATCGATATCCCCCTGCCGTGAGGCCCGAGCGCCGACCGGACGGGCCGTGGACCCCGAAGGTCAGAGGCTCAAAGGGCGAGCGCGCTCAGGCCACCTTGGATACGAGGCGACGTTGGTCGGACCGCCCGTTCCCACCCTCCCGCCGGGGCGCTCGCACGCGGACCGGTGGCTTGAGGTACGCCTTCGGCTGCCGCATTTCAGAGACGGCGCTGTACACCCGTCGCATACACCAGAGCTTGCCACCCACCGCCATGCGCGCGGCCTTGAAGAGCATGGGGACCGTCAGCCGCGTCGTCTTGACCGTGAGATCGTACAGCTGCGCCAAGCGCTCGTAGAACTGCTCGAGCGGCAGCCGCGTTGGCAGGACGGCATGAATCACGTCGTAGTACCCATAGTCATGCGTCGTGAGCTCGTGCTGCCGCTCCTTGTAGAGCTCGGTTCCCGGGAGCGGGGTGAGAACGGTAAACGCGGGATTGGGCAGCTCGTAGCGTCGGATGTATTCCTCGAGCCGATCGAACCCCTGCTCGTCCCAATCCGGATCTGTGATAAACGAGGTCAGGGGCGTGATCCCAGCGTCCTTGAGGATCTGGATCGCTTCGACATTGGCGTCCGCACCACCCTTGGTCCGTTTCCGCACGGACTTGAGGCCATCGTCGTCGATTTTCTCGACGCCGAGAAAGACCGTATGGAGCCCCGCTCGCTTCCAGAGAGGGAACAGATCACGATACTTGATGACCAGGTCGCAGCGAGTCTCACACGTGTATTTCTTCTCCATCCCCGACGCGATGATGCGCTCGGCCATCTCTTTGTAGGACTCGTAGTGCAGGAATGCGATGTCGTCGGTGAAGAACACCTCGTATTCGTCGATGGCTTCGAGCTCGGCCACGATCGCTTCCGGTGAACGGCGGCGCGCGCGACGCTGGTAAAAGACCCAGACGCTGCAGAAGTTGCAGTCGAACGGGCACCCCCGGGACGTTTCGACGCTGGCCGACGGTGAGGCCTGACCGTGATGGTACCACTTGCGATATTGCGCGGTCAGGGACCGATCGGGAGCGGGGACGGTGTCGAACCCCTGCAGGGCGCTCTGATGCCGAAAGCCGTCCTCGCGGTTCTTCCAGGTCATGACACCGGGCACCGCGTCGATGGGGGTCCGATGCCGCATGGCTTCGATCAGATCGGCGGCAGGACGCTCGCCCTCCCCAATCACTACGCCATCCACGGGGGAGTTCGGGTGAAAGAAGTCGCTTGGCACCAGGGAGGCGTGGTGCCCGCCAACGATGATGGGAAGGTCGGGCCGGCGTTCCTTGACAAAATGCGCGACCTCGAGACTCGGGTAGACGTCGGTGGTGAACGAGCAGCTTATGCCCACGACGTCGGGCGGATCGTCGAGGGTGGAATCGAGATTTTCCCAAGTGTCGATACGGAGATCGATCAGTTCAGCCTCGACTCCCCGTTGCCGAACGGCCGCCCCCACACATTCCAAGCCAAGTGGCTCCACGCGGAGTATGCGGGTGAGTCCGAAGCGTGTTCCCTGGGGCGGCTGGACGAGAAGCATTTTCATGGCGGGGCACTCCAGGGCAAAGAGTGTCACAGGCCGGGTGCCGGCGATGGGTCCAAAGGGGTGATGACACCATCGCCAGTCGCTCAGGCGCTGCGTCAATGACAGAGGCCGGTCGGACGTGAGAATGTCACGCACCGACCGGCCCGGTCTCTAGGTTACGTTCTCACCGATCGAGAGAACGTAGGACTATTGCTCCACTTCCCGAGTTCGGCGGACGGCGGCGTGCCAGCTCAATGACATCCACACGCGCCGTCGCCGTTGCCGGCCCCAACGCCGGCAGCCACGACTGGAAGCGACCGGCTCGTCTTGCCGGGAAGGTCCATGGGGCGGTTCCCCGCGTAGATCTTGTGTCGGCTGCGGGTCTTGAACCAGTCCTTCGTAGTGGCCACCATGTGCATGTTCTCCACCACCTGGCGCCAGCCCACGCCAGTGTTGTAGGCGCAGAAGGAGATCTCACCCTCCTGGGTGGCGTAGGGGATCACACACATCTCGGTGCGGCGAAAATCGTACGTCCACAGATCCTGGAACCACATGCCGCCGATCCACATGAGCTTCCACTCGGGTGGCGGCGGCTTCTTCCCACCGGTAAAGGCGCCACCCATCTTGCGATTGAAGAGTCTCGCGAACTCTTTGAGGTCGAATCCTGGAGGTGCCTTGGACTGATCGAAGTTCCGTAGTACCGCCATGCCCACCTGCGCAACCGTGAGCTTCTTGCCCCGCGCCGTATCGCAGATGACCGACACATCCTTCATGAACTGCCAGACGTTGAAGAACTGCGTGAGGGGGGCCCACTCCTTGGTCCGCTCGTTCACGGTGAGCAACACCGAAGAACCGCAGTTGGGGTGACACGAGCAATTGAGACCCCCGAAGTCGACGTCCGAGCCCCGGATGTGGTCCGCCAGTGCCGTGAAGGCACCCATGGCCCCGAGCGGATACCAGTCGCGGTACGGATCGATCTTCCCGTCGTAGTAACGGTGCAGCTCGTGCGCCAGATGCGAAATGGTGTAGCGCTGCGCGTGACGGTCTTCGTCGCTGATATCCTCGTCGCGGCCCGTGAACGACACGGGCTGGAAGGACACGCCACCCATCTTGTCCGAGTTCTCGATGACGAAATCGAGAATCGGTCCCACCTGGGTGTCGTTGATCGTATTGACGACGGTGGTGACCGGCGTGATATCGATGCCAGCGGCGGCCATGTGCTCGACGGCCATCCGCTTGGCATCGAACAGGTTCGTGATTTGCCGGTGTTGGTTGGACTCGTTGGTGACGCCATCGAACTGGAAGTACGCCATATCGAGGCCGGCTTCCTTGGCCTGGAAAGCGTATTCCGGCTCCAGCGCGAATCGCAGCCCGTTAGTGGCCGCCTGGACGGTGTAGTAACCCACTTTTTTTGCGTAGGCACAGGCTTCCAGGAAGTGCGGTGACATGGTGGGTTCGCCGCCGGAAAACTGCACGGACATCTGTCGGCGCGGCTTGAACGAAATAGACGTATCCAGGATTTCCTTGATGTCCTCCATCGAGAGCTCGTGGACGTAGCCCACCTGATTGGCGTCCATGAAGCACGGGTTGCACATCATGTTGCATCGGTTGGTGAGGTCGATCGTGAGCACGGCACCCCGACCGTACCGAATCGATGATGTCCCGTGTCGGTGGATCAGCGCATCCTCCGCGGTCCGAAAGTCGCGGCCGGGATAGCGCTCCTCGATGAGCTCGCTGAACTTGGCGTCGATGCTGAGTACGTCGACAAACTCCCCGTGCACGGGGCAGGTCTTCCGCATCAGAATCTGACCGTCTTCCTCGACGATGGTCGCCCGGATCTCGCCCGGGTGCCCATGGACCAACTCGGCGAGATCCCGATCGCCCCTGATAATGGCTTCTCGCGTCTCCTTGACGCATCGGGGGCAGAGCGAATCGGTCTCCCGCGGCCATCCGAGCGGCGGACGGCTGCGCTCGTAACTCTTGAGCAACGGCCCGGGAGCCCACTGTGGATGGATCGACTCGTTCTCGGGAACTCGGGTGTTGACGGACTGGAACGCCCGCCACCCGAGATCGGCTGCGTGGCGGATCGCGGCCGCCAGTACTTCGCTCATGGCACCTCCAGATGGGAGCAAAGTGTCTTACGACGCCTGACCCCACCCCTCCGGCGCTTGCTGCGGCTGTACCAGGGCGCCGACCGGAGAAAATCGGCACGCAGGGCGGGTGGTTTTCATAAGGGGCGCACGGTGAGAATGGTTCCCACGGTACGCCCTGCAAACTTGCCCGAGTATGACGCTTAGCACCCCTCGCGTCAAGGCCCGGGTTGGCTCTGCGGAACGGCCGCGGGAAGGGGTATTCCCGCCTCGAAAAGACGCCGTTCGACCTCGGGCGCTAACCGCGCGCTCGGCTCGACCCACCGTAGCCCTTCGCCGAGCAGCGCACGCATCCGTTGCTGTGTTGTGCGGCCCGTTACGTCGTCGAATTTCGACGCGAGCCCTTGGAGCCATGGCGCCGACGCCACGAGCTTCGTGGCGCCCACTTCCGATGGTTGGGTGTGCGGCCGGCCCGAGGGGAGCGTGAGCACGCTTTGGCCGTCGCCGACATAGGTATACCAGGCCATCCGCACCGTGGGTGTCACACCCACCGCTTCGAACAACACGACGTCCTCCGCCTGCGGAGCACACTGCAACACCCGGTCTCGAACGAAATCGATTGCGTCGCCATGGCTGAATTCCACGCGGTCCAACGTCCCGTCCGCACGAGCGGCGTAATGGATCCCTGCCACGTCGTCGGGCTCGGCCTTCCGGGCCTCACCGCGCCAATTCTGCGCCCGCTCCGGGGTATCGAGGACCTGCGATCGATCCCACAGAAACCCGTGGCCCACGATACCGTTGGTTCCCTCGTCGCTTCGGTCGGGTAGGATGATGGTGTCCGGAATGCCCGCCGCCTGCCGAAGGGCGAGTAGTCGCGTCGCACTGACCGCATCGGTGGCCACGGCAACCCGGGCACCGCTGTCGCGCACGGCCTCGCCCAACTGGTCGTCGGAGAGATCGTGCGACAGCCCCACCGGAACGCCCCGGAGTCCCTGTACGGCAAAATCGACGTAGAGCCACATCGGCCGTAACGGTCCGAATACAGCCACGCGGTCCTCCGCACCGACCTGGAGATTCCCACTGAGAAAGAGGGCAACCCGAATCACCTGGCGATCGAATCGCCAATCGGGATCGCTGACCCATTGCTCGTCCGCCCAATGCCGAACGACGGCGGGACGTGCGTGCTCGCGCATGGCGAGATAGAACAGGGCATTGACCGTTTCCGGAATGGTGTGGAGCGGTCGAACCTCACGGTCCCGCGCCTCACCGGTCGTGATATACAGCAGCATCTGGACTCAACCTCTCGGAATGGAATGCGGCTTCAAGGCCTGCCACAATGATTCGATCGTCGGATCTGTGATCTGCCACCGCTCCATGGCATGAATGAGCGTCCGAACATACTCGACGCCGGTCCCCACGGTGCCGTGGGCCGCGCGGAAGGCGTCCCCCAGGGCGCCGTTCTCGACACTCCAGGGCGGAGCCGCCTGGACCGCTGGCTTCGTGACCCAGACGAGCGCCGTGGCACGAGTTCCGTCACGCAGGTCGATCCGCACCTTCTTACGCGCAAACTCTGCCTGACCTTCCCGTCGCTCGATCTTGCGCACCACGTCTTTCTCATCGCTCTTCGGGATCTCGAACGCGACGCCCTCACACTCTCCTCCGCTCGATAACCCCAGAATGGGCGAGGGGTGGGTCGGGGTTCCCCACCGTTTCGTGGACGAGTGGTTGAACGACCGGTGATAGCCGGTGAGGCGGGCTGGTGTCCCTCGGTAGAACCTCATGGCGTTGTCGCCCATGAGACTGCCGTAAGCGAAGATCCACGTCACGCCCAAATCCTTCCCGCTCCAGACAGTTGCGAAGCTCGAAACCCGTTGGGGTGCTTGCGGATTGCGTCGAGCGGCTTAGTCTACTACCCGAAGGCCGATTTTCAAGGGTCCCCTGCGCCTGCACTTACCCACACCACGCAGACCATGATGCATCGTGCCAATGTCCTGGACGTCGTCCGAGCCGTGACGCAGGTGGCGACCAACCACCCTCAGGTGTCGGTGTGGTGGTATGTGCCGCGGCTCCTGGACAACCCCAACATCGAGCTCCTGGTGAAGGTTGAGGATGAGCACCCCACCGACCTCGATGCGATCGCGCGCGAGGTCGACGCCTTGCTCGATGGCGCCAACGTCACCGTGAAGCGTCATGCGGACGGGGACGGGGAACGCCGGCTGTTCCGCGTGCTCAGTCACAACCAAGCCGCCGTCGACAGCGCCTCCTAGCCGCTCCTCTCTCGAGACCGACCCAGCCACCGCCGGCTGCGAGACCGCCCGCGGGTCATGTCCTCTTTTGAGCACAAGATTTCCGGCAGAATGCGACCTGGCGTAGACAACCTCGGGCCTGGCGTGCAACGACGTAATTCCTTGATAGATATGAAATTAGGCCGGAGCGCCTCGCGGGCGGAACTTCTGGCACAGAATTTCCATTTAGGGGATGCAAAGAAAAACTGCGGCGTGCTGAACGTCTTGTCGCCAGGCAAGAAATCTCGTCGGGAGGGGACGAGCGGGACCACACCAAAGCCCGGTTCAGCACGCCGCAGCGCTTTTTGTTTCGCTACGGTCTTCACAATATGTCACATGGCGCGGGGAACCGCAATCACGCCCGTACCGTCCGCAGACCCCGTATCACTCGTTGCTTCCCAGCACATAGCCTGCCCTCTAACTTTCACAAGACACCGCACGAAGCACGCTTTCTAGGAGGGGACGTAGTGAGTCACTCCAGGCTCGTTTTGCTCGCTTCTTTACTGGTCGCCGCCACCGGGACGCTTCCAGCACAGGACGCACCAGTGCGTCGAATCCCGGTTACGGGCACCATCGAATTGGGGATCGCGCCGTTCGTTGCCCGCGGGCTGTCGGAAGCACAGAAAGAGGGTGCCCGCGCCGTGGTGCTCGAGATCGAGACCCCGGGCGGTCGTGTGGATGCGGCACAGCACATCGTCAAAGCGATCATCCAGACCGAGATTCCGGTCTATGCCTTCGTGAACGCCCACGCCTGGAGTGCTGGGGCACTCATCGCGCTCGCCGCGGACTCCATCTACATGGGTCCCGGGTCATCTATCGGGGCGGCAACACCCGTGGGGGGAACCGGAGAGAAGCTCTCCGAGAAGATCGTCAGCGCCATGCGCGGGGAGTTCCGCTCGCTCGCCGAGCGTCGGGGGCTGGACCCGCGGATCGCCGAGGCCATGGTCGATGAGGAGATTGCCGTCGAGGGCGTGGTGGAGGCGGGGAAACTGCTCACGCTCACTGCGGCGGAAGCAGTGGAAACCGGAGTGGCCGCAGCCGAAGTGGAGAATCTGGACGATCTGCTCCGGCAGGTGGGGCTGGGCGAGGTCGGCGTGGCCACGGTGAGCATCAACTGGGCGGAACAGCTCGTCCGGTTCCTGTCACACCCGCTGGTGGCGCCCCTGCTCCTGTCCATTGGCACGCTGGGGCTCATCATCGAGATCAAGACGCCTTCCTTTGGGCTGGCGGGGCTCACCGGCATCGTGGCCTTGGGTGCCTTTTTCGGAAGCCATTTGATCGTCGGGCTTGCCGGCTGGGAAGAGGTCATATTGCTGGTCGCCGGCTTGATCGCCCTGGCGATCGAAGTGTTCGTGGTGCCGGGCTTCGGGATCGCGGGGATGATTGCCATCCTCTGCATCGGGTCGGCTACGTTCTTGGCGTTGATCGGCGCACTGCCTACCTGGGGCGATATCGCGAGAGCGAGTGGCATTCTCGTGACGTCGTTCATGATCGTGGCGGCCGCGGTGTATGCCATCGTGCGCCATTTGCCGACGAGCGAGCGGTGGAGGGGTATCTTCTTGCGGGCGGCGACCACGAAAGAAACCGGGTACCTCTCCGCGCCGGCTCGTGCCGAGTTGGTGGGCCTGGAGGGATTGGCGGTCACGGACCTCCGCCCGTCCGGCACCATGCGGATTGGCAACGAGCGGCACGACGTCGTCTCCGATACGGGGTTCATCCCCAAAGGCGCGCGGGTACGGATCATCCGCTCGGAAACCTACCGGCTGGTCGTCGAGGAAGTGGCCGACACCGCCAGCGTTTAATGGACGAGGACGACTATGAGTGAACTGTTTGCGATAGCACCGTGGCTGCTACCGGTGGCGCTGGTGGTCATCGTGCTGTTCTTGGGGTGGTTCATCAGCTTCATCCCGATCCGGTTGTGGATCGAGGCACTGGCCGCCGGCGTCCGCGTCACCTTCCGAACGTTGGTCGGCATGCGGCTGAGAAAGGTCAATCCGGCCGCCGTCGTGCGCCCCATGATCAACGCGACCAAAGCAGGGCTCTCTCTCGGCATCGACATGCTGGAAGCGCACTACTTGGCTGGGGGAAACGTGGATCGCGTCGTGAAAGCGCTGATCTCTGCGGATAAAGCGGGGATCGATCTCCCCTTCAAGCAGGCGACGGCCATTGACCTGGCGGGACGGGACGTCCTCGAGGCCGTACAGGTCTCGGTCAATCCGAAGGTGATCCAAACGCCCAAAGTGGCCGCGATGGCGAAGGACGGCATCCAGCTCATCGCGCTGGCCCGCGTCACCGTCCGGGCGAACATCAACCGCCTGGTCGGTGGGGCGGGGGAAGAGACCATTCTCGCGCGGGTCGGCGAAGGCATCGTGTCGACGATTGGATCGTCGGCCTCGCACAAAGCGGTGCTCGAAAACCCGGACAACATCTCCAAAACCGTCCTCGCCAAGGGACTCGACAGCGGGACGGCCTTCGAGATCCTCTCTATCGATATCGCCGATGTCGACGTGGGCAAGAACATTGGGGCCGAGCTGCAGACCGACCAGGCCGAAGCCGACAAGCGGATCGCGCAGGCGAAGGCGGAGGAACGGCGGGCTATGGCCGTGGCGTCAGAGCAGGAGATGAAGGCCAAGACCCAGGAGATGCGGGCCAAGTTGGTGGAGTCCGAAGCCCAGGTCCCGCTGGCGATCGCTGACGCGTTCAAGGGCGGCCAGCTCGGCATCATGGATTACGCACGGTGGCGGAACATCGAGGGAGATACGGCCATGCGGCGCAGCATCGCCGGTGAGAAGGGCGAGGAAAACAGCTAACGCCCCATGGAAGAGCTCTTCCAGATCGTCCTGATCGCCATCTTTCTGCTGGCCGGGCTACTCGGGAGTCGCAAGAAAAAACCCTCGGAGAAGCGGCCGCAGACCCGTCCGTCCCGTCCCCGTCGGCCTCCGGTTGCGCGCCCCGCCCGTCCGCCGACCGCGGCTACCGCGCCCCCACGACCCACCAAGACTCCCCAGGAGACACTCCTCGACCTGCTCATGAAGCAGCTCCCGGAGGAGATGCGGGCTCCGGCACCCGAGCCGCCCCCACCCCCGCTGCCCCCTGAGCCTGACGAGGCGGTCTCGCTCGAGCCCCTGGACATCGACGCGGCGGCGCGGCACGAGGCCTTCCACGAGCGCTACCCGGAGTCGAGTCCGGCGATGATCACGCCGTCGCGGCCGAAACACCGGTTTCTCAGGAGCCCAACCTCCCTGCGGGATGCCGTGATCTGGCGGGCGGTGCTCGGCCCCCCCAAGGGCCTCGAATAGGCCACCCAGCCCACGGACAGGGGTACGGCACAGCCCCTGCTATATTTCAGCCGCCATGAAGGACTTCCCCTATTTGACCGACGAGCACCATCAGGTGCGCGACATCGTGCGAGACTTCGCCGAGCGGGAGATTCGCCCCGTAGCTAGGGAGTACGACACCCAGAATCGGTTCCCTTGGGACAACGTGAAAAAGATGGGGGAGCTGGGCTTCTTGGGCGCCCCGTGGCCTCCGGAGCTCGGCGGCGCCGGAATGGACTATCTGTCCTACATCATTTTGGTGGAGGAACTCGCCCGGGTGGACGCGAGCCACGCCATCACGGTTTCGGCGCACACGACGCTCGGGACGTCGCCGATCATGAGCTTCGGCTCCGACGAGCAGAAGCAGCAGTTCGTGCCACTCCTGGCGTCGGGGCAGGTGCTAGGCGGCTTCGGCCTGACGGAACCGGGCGCGGGGTCGGACGCGGGCGGAACCCAGACGACCGCTGTCGACAAGGGCGACCATTTCGTCATCAACGGATCGAAGATTTTCATTACGAACGCCGGCGTCGGGGAGATCTTCGTGATCACGGCACGGACGGATGCCGACGCGGACAACCGCAGTGGTGGCATCACATCCTTCATCGTGACCAAGGACACCGTCGACCTCGAGGTGACGACCGCGCTGGGTGTGGGGCACGCGGCCGGCCTCCCCAAGACGACTGGAGTCCGCGCGGCGAAAAAAGAGGACAAGCTGGGGTGGCGCGCGTCTGACACGCGCGAGTTAGTGTTGGAAGACGCGGTGGTGCCGAAAGCACAGGTTCTGGGCGATCGAGGCCGCGGCTACGCCAACTTCCTCAAGACACTCGACTCCGGCCGCATTGGTCTCGCGGCGTTGTCACTGGGATTGGCACAGGGCGCCCTGGATGAATGTCTGGCCTACACGGCGGAGCGGCGCCAGTTTGGCCGCGCGATCGCTTCGTTCCAGGGGGTGCACTTTGCACTGGCGGACATGGCGACGGAGATCGAGGCTGCGCGCCACCTCATCTATCACGCCGCCTGGCTCAACCAGCACGCGCGACCCCACAAGCGCGAAGCAGCCATGGCCAAGCTCTTTGCTTCCGAGCTGGCCATGCGCGCCACCACCAAAGCCGTGCAACTGCATGGCGGATACGGGTACACCACCGAGTACCCGGTCGAGCGGATGATGCGTGATGCGAAAGTCTGCGAGATCGGCGAGGGCACGAGCGAGATTCAACGAATCGTGATTGCGCGGGAACTCCTGGGTGATCTGATCACGGTCACGGGTGGTGGAGGGATCGGAGCGGCGACCGAGGTTGGGTAGCGCCCAGAAACCGCATGATGTATCATCATTCAAGCCATTATTGAACAACCAGTTACGGTATGACTATTCCGATTGGTTCGATCCCCGGGGGTGGCCGGCGCGCCGTGTCGATTCGGCCGGCCAGCGCCCGCCGTCCGGGAGCGAAACCGACCTGGATCGGGCGAGGCCCGCGAACGGTGGGGACGGCCATACCGGTCAATTCTTCTTCACCGATGGGGGGGACGGCGGCCGGCCCGTGGGCCGCGCCGGCGGGACCGCCCAATCGCACAGAGGGTAGGGACGTTGAAGCGGGAAATTCTCATCAACGGGACGTCGCGGGAAACTCGTGTGGCGATCCTGGAAGACGAACGCCTCGTCGAGCTGCTGCTGGACCATCCGGACAATCAGCGGACGGTTGGCAACATCTATCTCGGCAAGGTGGAGGCGGTCTTGCCCGGTATGCAGGCCGCGTTCGTGAACATCGGGGAGGGAAAGAGCGCGTTTCTCCACGCGTCTGACCTGATCGAACCCGAGGACGAAGACGAAGACAACGGGAACGGCGGGCGTTCGAGCCGGCGGTTACCCAACATTCAAGACCATTTGAAACGGGGACAAGCGCTCCTGGTGCAGGTGACCAAGGAGCCTATCGGTACCAAAGGGCCCCGCGTGACCGCGCAGATTTCGCTGGCGGGGCGTTTCCTCGTTTACCTCCCGAACGGATCCAAGATCGGCGTGAGCCGAAAGATCGACTCGCGGGAAGAGCGTGCCCGACTCCGCGAGTTGGTTGGCAAGCGACTGCGGGACGGGTCCGGCGGTGTGATCGTGCGCACCGTCGCGGAAGACCTCACCGAGGGACACATCAAGCGGGAACTCAAGTCGCTGCGCGACCTCTGGAAGAAGATCAACCGCAAGGCCCACTTCGTCCGGCTCAAGGCACCGGCGTTGGTGCACCGCGAAGCCAAGCTGACCAGCGGCATCATCCGTGACGTCTTCAGCGACAAGGTCGACAAGCTCCACGTCGACTCCCGAGCCGTGCACAACGAGGTGCGGCGCTACCTCGAGCAGGTAGATCCGGATCTCATGAAACGCGTCGAGCTCTACCGGGGGAAAACACCGCTGTTCGACAAGTTCGGGATCGAGAACGAGATTCGCGCGCTCTTCGAGCGGGAGGTACCGCTCGAGACCGGGGGCTCGCTCGTGATCGAACCTACCGAGGCACTCGTCTCCATCGACGTGAACACCGGGAGTTACACCGGCCGGAAGGACCCGGAGAAGACGATTCTCCGAACCAACCTCGCCGCCGCTCGCGAGATCGCTCGGCAGATTCGGCTCCGGGATCTCGGGGGAATTATCGTCATCGACTTCATCGACATGGAGAGCCGCTCGAATCGAGAACGGGTCCTGCACGAGTTGCGGACCCACCTTGGGCGCGATCGGGCACGCACCCGCGCGTTTCAGGTGAGCGAATTGGGCCTGGTGGAAATGACCCGCCAACGGGTCCGACCGTCGCTGTGGCAATCCATGACCACCGACTGCCCCACGTGCGCCGGGACCGCCAAGGTCTTTCGCCCGGCGGTCGTGGTGCGGCGCCTGGAACGCTCCCTCGTACGCGTCGCGCACGAGAAGCAAGAGCGCCGTATGACGGTCCGGGTGCATCCCGAAGTCGCGCTCTACCTCATGGAAGAGGAGCCGGAGTTTCTCAATCGGATGCGGAAGATGACCGGGATCGAGCTCGACATGCGCGACGATCCCATCACCCGCATGGACGAGTTCCGGCTGGTGGCCCTTCCTGCCGGGCGAGATGTGACGGAACAGTATGCAGTTGCATGAGGTGGGAAGGTGGCACAGCCGGACGGCTGGAAGGCTCAAAGGGCTTGAGCAGACCGACCCTTCCTCCGCCTGGGCCATCCACGCTTGCGACCTCCCGACCTGCGGTCCATCTTGACCCTTCCGAGTGGCGTAAGTACTTTTCCACGCTATGACATACGCTATTTTCAAGGCTGCGGGACAGCAGTTTCGCGCGGAAAAGGGCCGCACGGTCCGGATCCCCAAAGTCGAGGGGGAGCCCGGTTCCAAGGTCACCTTCGACGATGTGCTGTTGACCAGCGACGGGGAGACCGTCAAGGCCGGTCAGCCCAAGGTCAAAGGGGCCAAGGTCGTGGGCCAAATCGTCCGGCACGGCCGCGACACCAAGATCGTGGTGTTCCGATTCAAGCGCCGGAAGAACTACCGCCGCAAGACCGGACACCGGCAGCCGTTTACCGAGATCCAGATTACGGACGTGAAGGCAGGGTGACGTAGATATGGCGCACAAGAAGGGCGTTGGCTCCAGTCGTAACGGGCGCGATTCCAAGCCCAAATTTCTCGGTGTCAAGCGGTTTGGCGGCGAACGGGTGCGGGCCGGCAACATCATCGTTCGGCAGCGCGGCACCAAGTTCCACCCGGGTCGGAACGTCAAGCGGGCGAAGGACGATACGCTGTTCGCGCTCGTGGACGGGATCGTCAAGTTCGAGCCACGCGATAAGCGGCGCCAGCAAGTGAGCGTCTACCCCTTCGCGGCACAAGCGGCTGCGTCCTAGACGTTAGGCCGAGATCCGCATGCAACGACGGGAGCCCCTTGGGCTCCCGTTCTTTATGACCGCGGCGCTCTCCGCGGTGGTGGGACAGCGGGAGGTGAGCCCGCGGCGGGGATGGCGCCTTGGCGGCGGGCTTCCCGCAGCTGCTTGAGATCTCGCTTGGCGATGCGTGCTTTTCGGGCAAAGTACACGAATGGCCCGAGCGCCCCCACACCCACTCCACCGGCCAGCAGGGCCCGAGCCAGATCGAAGGTTTCGGCTCCGGCCACGAGCCAGACCGCCGCCAACTCCGCCGCGATCACGACTGCGGCAAACCCGTCGCGGATTCCAGCCATGTCTTTGCGATAACTGTTGAGACGCACCTCGGCGGCAGTTTCGGCCGCGCCCGCGGCCAGCAGTTCGCCCTCGGCCGTGTAGATGGCACCGCACCTGGCACAGATCCGGAGCTGGCCGGTGAAGTAGCTCAGCACACCCTTCCACCAGTATCGCGTCCAGCGTAAACGCCGCACCGGGTGTCGGAGGTGCTCGAGTCCGGCGCCGCATCGCTTACAGCGCTCCGTATCCCCCATGGTCATCCCTACGCGTCGCTCGAGAGACGGTTACAGTGGGGAAGGGGACATCGTCTTGGCATGGAACAGCTCCAGGAGACGCCTGGCCATGGGCCCCGGCACGCCCGCACCCACCGGACGGTCGTCCACGCGCACGATCGGCATGACTTCGACTGTGGTGCCGACGAGGAGCAGCTCCTCGGCCATCGGAAGCTCGTGCGCGAAGATGGGTCGCTCCTGCACTGGGATCTCGTGCGCAGCGCACAAGTCCAGCACCACGCGCCTGGTGATCCCCGGAAGGATGTAGTTCGAGGCCGGCGCCGTCCGGACCTCTCCGTCGAAGACCCCAAAGAATGATGTGGCAGTCCCCTCGATGGCCACTCCATCGCGCACGAAGACCGCCTCGTGCGCTCCAGCATCCCGCGCCAGCTGGTTGGCGAGACAGTTGGGAAGCAGGGCCACCGACTTGATATCGCAGCGGCTCCACCGCGTGTCGGACACCGTAATGACCGCCACGCCGTGCTGTGGATCGCCGCGCGGTCGGAACGGCATGACCCGCGCGTAGACGGTGGGGGGGACCGGCGGTGTGGGAAAGGCGTGCGTGCGGGGCGCCACGCCGCGGGTAATCTGGACATAGATCAGCGCGTCCTCGCCCGAGAGACCGTTCCGCTCGAGCAATTCGGGTGACACGTGGGCCAGGCGGGCAATGTCCGCACCGGTGATGCGGAGCGCGTCGAGACCCGCAGCCAGCCGCGCCAAGTGCGCCTCGAGCTCGAACAGCCGCCCAGCGTAGCTTCGAATGACTTCGTACACGCCATCCGCAAACAGGAAGCCCCGGTCATCGGGAGAGATCCTCACGTCGTCCAGCGGGAGGTACTCGCCACAGAAGTAGACCGTCGTTGTCGCCATGGGCTCACATCCAGTGTCGTTGGCCCCGTTTGAACGGGGTGTCCCGTGGGTCATGTTGCTCGGCAAACTCGCGGTACTTCGCTCTGAGCCGGCGGTACCGCACATTGTCCGTCGCGAGGCGTTCATGGCTCAGCTCGATCAGAAAGCGTTCCACTTTCCACACGTTGCGAACCGAGAGGCGCCAGTTGTAGCCACCGAGCTCCCGTAGATCCGCCAGGCCCCACGCGACGATCCTCGCGTTCCCGTCGATGTACGGCTCGTAGTAGCTCATCGCTAAGGCACGGAGCGAGCGGAAGACCGGTTTGCGCCCCGCCAGCCCCACGTCTCGAGAACCCGCCACCGATCCCCAGCGTCCCTCGCGGCGAAAGACGAACACGACATGATCGAGCCGGTCTTTCGATTCCAGGTCGAGCAGGAGAGGCGGATACCCGTGACACTCAAGTACGGTCGCGGCAGCCAGGGCGGCTTCCAGGCAGTGGGCCGTGCGATGCCGCACCACGCCCCGAAACGAACGCAAGGTGAATCCGTGCCGCTCCCAGTTGTACGGCAGCGAACGAATCCACCGCTGGACGCGCTCCGGCGTGCCGCAGCGGGTTACCACGCGCCGCTCGCCCCGGGTGAGCAGCGAGAGCCGTGCATGACCCGATCGACGCTCGCCACGCCGGGCGCTCATGGCGTCCTCAGCAGCCCCCACGCCACACAGACCCAGCCCGCGAGAAAGCAGACGCCACCGAGCGGCGTCACGGCCCCCCACCATCGAGCCCCGGTGAGTGCAAGCAGGTACAGGCTCCCGGAGAAGAGCAGCGTGCCGATCACGAAGAGCCACGCCCCACCCAAGAGCCAAGCGGACGTCCAGCGGCTCAGTGTCCACGCTACGAAAAGCAGCGCCAATGCGTGATACATCTGGTACCGAGCGCCGGTCTCGAACACCGCCAAGAGGTCTGGGGTCAAACGGGCTCGGAGGGCGTGCGCGCCAAAGGCGCCGCCGAGCACCGCGAGGAACGCCGAGATGGCTCCCAGGGCACCCACGACCCGCTCCACGCTCAGGACTCCTGATCCGTAGTCGCTTCCGCGAGGATTCGACGTGCCTCGACGGCGTCACTGGCACGCACGAGGATACTGGTGCCCGGCGAAAGAGGACCGTGCTGCATTCCCTCGGCGGACTGGATGACAAAGGGAATGCCGTTGGCCTTGAGCACCGTGGAAGCGAGCTCGGCCTCCAGACGCGTGCGGAAGTTCGCGACGACCTCAGGTGTCTTCATGGAGTCACGGGATTCTTGAGCCAAACGATCAAGGTAATTATAGCCACCGCGAGCACGTTGAGACCGATCCCCGCTCGCGCCATGTCCCGAGTGGAAACTGCACCGGATCCAAAGACGATGGCGTTGGGAGGTGTCGCGACCGGTAGCATGAACGCCATGGACGCCGCGAGCGCGCCGGTGATCATGAGCGGAAGCGCGGGAACTCCGAGACCCGCGGCGACCCCCACCATGAGGGGCATTCCCAGGGCTGCGGTCGCGGTGTTGCTCGTGAGCTCCGTGAGCAGGACGAAGAGCGTCGCCGTGGCCAACAGCACCACCGGTAACGGCGCCCCTGCCAAACCCTGGAGCAGCCCGCCAACCCACTCCGTGAGCCCGGTGCGCTCGAACGCACTGGCCAGGGAAAGGCCGCCGCCAAAGAGCAAGAGAATCCCCCACGGAACTTTGCGGGCGGACTCCCAATCCAGTGCCACGGCGAATCGCGACCGCGGCAGTGGAGTCACGAACAAGATGACGGCGGCCGCCAGGGCAATTCCCGCGTCGGAAATGCCCGGAATGAGATCGGTGAGTCCGGGAATCCGGATGGCGCCAAGGCTCTTCGGTGCGCGTACTATCCAGGCAGTCGCCGTCAGCGCAAAGACCGTGAGGACGAATCGCTCACCACCGGAGAAACCCCCGAGATCCCGCCCTTCCCGATCGACGGCCTCTGCGAGACCCGGCAACGCGCCGCGTACACGAAACATGAGGACGAGCAAGAGCCAACAGGCAAACAGCATGGGAATCGTGATCAGGAGTCCCGTCCCGATCCAGCTTCCAAAGGAAATCTCGACACCCAACAGCTCGCGGGCGGCGCCCGCCAGAATCGCGTTGGGCGGGGTACCGATGAGGGTGGCCACGCCTCCGATGGAGCACGCGTAGGCAATTCCCAACATCAATGCGGTAGGAAACCCGGTAGCCGCTCTTCCACCGGTTCCGCGCGTGCCCACCACCGCCGCCGCAATGGGAAGCATCATGAGCGCCGTCGCGGTATTCGAGATCCACATGCTGGCTGCCGCAGAGGCGAGCATGAAGGCCAACACGACCCGCGGGGCATCCGTGCCCACGGCCCGGACGGTGGCGAGCGCGAAACGCCGGTGCAGCTCCCACCGCTCGAGCGTTGCCGCCAGAAAGAACCCACCGAGGAATAGGAAGATGATGGGGTCCGCGTAGGGAGCGGCCACTTCCCCCACCGACCCGGCACGAACCAACGGGAGCAGCACGATGGGAAGGAGCGCCGTGGCTTCCAGGGGAACCACCGCGGAGAGCCACCACACCGCCATCCACGCGGCGAGGCCCGCCACGCGCCACCCAGTAGCCGCGAGGAGCGGCGGGGGTGGGGTGACCAGGCCAACGAGAAAGAGCAGGGGCCCCAGCAGGAGCGCAACGCGTCGCATTATCGAGAGGGGAAAATCGCGAGGGGCGTGGAACGAGTAACCTGCGTCTTCAGGTCCTCCTCCAAGGGGAGACCGAGAAACTGGTCGAGGTTCTCACGCAGGTCGCGCACCCCGGGACTTGGCCAATCTGTTCCCCAGACCACGCGATCGCCGATCTCCGCCAGCCGTGGGAAGTACTCCAGCAGTTTCTTGGGCGGAATGCCCGACAGTTCCAAGTACACGTTGCGATGCCGACGCATGATGAAGAATGCTTCGTTCATCCACAGTGGGCGCCCGCCGTGCGCCATGAGGATCACCAAATCAGGAAAGTCGATGGCTACGTCGTCGATCTCCATCGGACGGCCATACTTCGACCGCGCGCCGGGGAAGATGCTGGTCCCGGTGTGGATCATGACCGGCAGGCCGCGCTCCTCACAACGCCGGTAAATGCGGCCGAGGGCCTCGAGCCCCAGCGTGTAGGCGTTGGCCGGGAAGACTTGGTGGGGCGGGTGGATCTTGAGACAGCGGATGCCGAGCTGCAGGAGCTCTTCCACCTGGCCCTCCGGGTCCTGCGTGAACCGCGGATGCACACCACCGTAGGGCAGAAGTCGCTCCGGCGCTGCGGCCGCGTACTCCGCGGCGAAGGTGTTGGTGGAATCGTCGAACCCCATCAGGTCCGGACTCGGATAGTTGACCAGCCCGACCCGCCAGACCTCGCTGTCGTCCAGCACTTCGAGGAGAGCCGCAGGGTCGTCCATCAGCGCGAGGAGGCGCTCCCAATGCGCCTCTTTCCCGCGCCGCATCACCGTGGCTACGTGGGGCTTGAGTTGCCGCCACGGCTGGATGTGAATGTGGAGATCGCTGACCCCAGGGGTACCAGCGGTCATTGGCCGGTAAACGTGGCCTTGCGTTTCTCGAGGAAGGCGCTCACGCCCTCCTTTTTGTCTTCGGAGGAAAAGGCAAGACCAAACAGCGTGGTCTCGAGACGCAGGCCCTCGTCGAGCGGCTGCCGCACGCTGGCGCGCACCGCCTCTTTGATCAGCTGGAGCGCTACCGGGCTTTTCTCGGCAATGGCGGCGGCGAGCGCCCGGGATCGTTCTCTCAGCTTGTCCGCGGGGTGGACTTCATCGACCAAGCCGAGACGCCATGCCTCCGATGCCGGGATCATGTCGCCGGTGTAGAGGAGCTTGTAGGCGGCGCCGAGCCCGACCAGGCGGGGGAGACGCTGCGTTCCCCCAGCTCCCGGTAGGATACCCAGGTTGATCTCCGGTTGACCGAGCTTGGCGTTCTCCGATGCCACACGGATGTCGCACGCCATCGCCAGTTCGCACCCACCACCCAAACAGAACCCATTGATGGCAGCGATGATCGGTTTGGGAAACGCGTCGGCCGCCTCAACCATGCCGAAGCCTTTCATGATACGGAACTGCTCCATCGGCGTGCGGCCCTCGAACTCGCCGATATCCGCTCCCGCAATGAACGCCTTTGGGCCGGCCCCGGTCACGATGACCACCCGGACATCGCTGTTGGCCTCGAGGTCCTGCAGGGCGCTGACGAACGCCCGCCGGACCTCGGTGTTCAATGCGTTTAGCTTGTCGGGACGATTGATAGTGAGGGTAGCAACGTGACCGTCGATCTCGGTCAGGAGGACTTTTTGGCTGGCCATTCGTAGAACCCCTTACCTGTTTTCTTTCCGAGTTCACCCGCGGCCACCTTCGACTGCAGGATGGCGGGCGGAGCGTAGTGCGGTTCGTCGAGCTCACGATGCAGATGCTCGGCAATGGCGAGGCGCACGTCGAGACCCACGAGATCGCTCACCTTGAGTGGCCCCATGGGGTGGCCGTACCCCAGCTCCATCGCCTTATCGATATCCTCCGCGCAGGCCACACCCTGTTCCACCATCCGCATCGCTTCTAGCCCGAGCACGACACCCAGGCGGGATGATGCGAAGCCCGGCGAATCGCGAACGATGATGGGCTCCTTGCCCATGCGGAGCGTCACGTCGCGCACCAGCGCCACCGCCTGCGGGTCGGCGCCGTCCGGAACCACCAACTCGACGAGCTTCATGATATGCACGGGATTGAAGAAGTGCATCCCCACGACCCGTGCGGGCGCGGTGGCAGCCTCCGCAATGGCCGTCACCGAGAGGGCGGAGGTGTTCGTCGCCAGGACACAGGCGGGAGACACGAGTCCGGCCAGCGTACGAAACAGTGTCCGCTTGGCGTCCAAGTCTTCCACGATGGCCTCGATGACCAGGTCCGCCCCCGCGGCCGCCTCTGCCAGGTCGGCCGCGGCGGTCAGTCGCCCGAGCGTGGCCTCGGCCGCATGCGCTGTCATTTTTCCGCGCGCGATCCCTCCGTCGAGATTCTGTCGGACCCTGGCGAGGGCCGCGGGCAGAGCATCCGGGCGACTGTCGGTGAGCGCAACGGTGAAGCCGGCCGCGGCAGCGACCTGTGCGATCCCATGCCCCATGGTGCCGGCACCGATCACCGCGAGCTTCTCGATATCACTCATCGAGCTCCGACGACCGTGCGAGCGACGTCGGGCACATTGGTGCAGAGGCCATCGATGCCCAAGGACTGGAGATCGCGCATGCGGGGCGCGTGATCCACCGTCCACGCGTACACCCGGACGCCGCGCTCGTGGGCGCCGCTCACCAGGGCTCGGTCGATGAGGTCTTCCCCCTGCCAAAGCTCGGTGGCGCCGATTTCCGCGAGAGGGCCAAAGGGATCGACGGGATACGAGGAGGAGAGTGCGCCATACACGAGACGTGGCCGCTGCTTCTGGAGCCGCTGAATGATGCGATGGTCGAACCCATGGACGTGATACTGCTCGGGCGCCGGACCGGCGTCCAGCTCGGCGAAGAGCGCTGCATCCCGGTGGGCTGGGAGCGTCTTGACCTCGACGAACACCGTGAGTTGGTCGAGAACGCCGAGCGCCTCGGCGAGGGTGGGCAGCGGCTCGCCGTTGGCAAGCCGGTACTCACGAACGCGCGTTAGGGGGACCTCCGGGATCGTTACGGCACCGATGTGCGGATCGTGATACAGGACGAAGTGCCCATCCATGGTGGTCTGCACGTCGAGCTCGACGGCGTCGGCGCCGAGGTCTCTCGCCGCCCGGAAGGCGGCGAGAGAATTCTCGGGTTCGTAAGCGGAAGCACCGCGGTGGGCGATGACGAGGGTCAATTGACCGAGGCCTGACGATGCTCGATCCAATCCCGGTCTTTCATGAGGTCGTCAAGGAGATCATAGTCCGCCTTGCTGGGCAACACGGACTCGAGGTACTGCTCGTAGCGCTCTGGGCTCACCTCGTTCCCATCCACGTCATAGCACTGGTGCGCGTAGAGGCCGATCCTTCGGTTGAACTTGACGTGCGGCAACTTGAGCCACCGGTCTTGCTCGGGAATGTACCGATTGAGCCGATCCACGAGTCGGGCACACTCCTGACGGTACAACTGGCGCGACGCCTCGTTGAGACTCGCCTGGTCCGCCGGTTCCGGGTTGTCCCGCTCATCGAACCGCCCTTTGAGCCCCCAGACATAGGCCCAGTGGGCCGACGACGAGTTGTCCGTGCCAAAAAGATCGAAGGCAGTGGGAACCCATTTGTTGAAGAACCGCTGCATCACCTCGGGGGGAACGCGGCCGGCCTTCAGGATCCGCATGAGGCCGTTATTGCCCGTACCGAGATGGTAGCTCTCTTCCTTGAGCATCGGTCCCATGGAGCGGGCGAGGGGGTGGAACGACGATACCGAGAGCATCTTCAACTGAAACTTCCCATCCCGATCGATGAATTGCGTATAGGTGAAGAAATCGAGCCAGTTGTCGACGATCTCGTTGAAACTACCGAGCAGCCGCTCGCCCTCTTCCGCCCGGCGCTCGAGCAGCTTCTGGGCCTCTCGGCGCCCCTCGTCGCCGAAGTGTTCACACAGCAGGTACGACATCTGCCAACCGTGGCGCATTTCCTCAGCCATGACCCGCATGATGGAGAGGAGGTCGTAGCTCGAAGGGGGATTGACCAACAGGTTGCGCTGCTGCTCCACGGAGGCGAACTCCGTGTCGCCCTGATAGACGATGAGGTTCATCAGGGCGTCGCGAATGCGCTGGTCGGGAATGTGCATCAGCGTGGGCCATTTGCGCTGTCCCTTGTAATGCCCGAACTCGATCTCCTCGACTTCGGGCTCGCCGAACAGCACACCAAACTCGAAGTTCTTGAGCTCCTTGCGATCGAGGCCGATCGAGTCCTGCCAATAATAGAAGTAGTCGATCCACTCGTCCCAGTTATGCACCTTGCGCATCGTCACCCCCCTATCTGCCTTGGTAGGCTGGTTCCCGCTTTTCGAGAAACGCCGTGAGTCCTTCTCTGGCATCGTCCGTTGTGAAGCACTGCAGCTGGTGATCCAGCTCCATGTCGAGCATGGCGGTGAGATCACTCGCCTCGCTCGCATAGAGCGCTCGCTTGGCGAGCGCGAGCGCCACCGGTGGCTTGGCGGCCAGCATTCGCGCAAACGCCTGCGTTTCCGCTTCCAGGCGATCGTGCTCGACCACACGATTGAAGATGCCGAGCCGCAGTGCCTCGTCCGCCGGCAGCATGTCGGCCGTGAAGACCAGCTCGAGCGCCTTACTGACGCCCACGAGGCGGGGTAAGAAGTAGGTGCCGCCCCAATCGGGGTGCAGCCCGATCCGGTTGAAGGTCTGCCCAATCGAGGCCCGGGTGGACGCAATCCGCAGATCGCACGCGAGCGCCAGGTTGGCGCCCCCCCCGGCCGCTGCACCATTGACGCACGCGATCACCGGCTTTGGCGTGGACCGAATGGTGGTCACCACCGCGCGCCCAGCCTCAACCAGTGCCCGGAAGGCCTCGTGGTCTTGCGCGTCCAACAACTCGCGCATGTAGCCGATATCCGCTCCCGCGCAGAATGCGCGGCCGGCCCCGGTGATCACCAAGACCTTCACCGAGGTATCGGCGGCCATCGCGCGCACGGCGTCCCCTACTTCCTGCCGCATACGACCGGCAAACGCGTTGAGCTTGTCCGGACGGTTGAGTGTGATCGTCCCGATCCCGTCCGTCTCCTCCACCAACACGTGGTCGAAGCTCACGTTCGCTCCACGATCATCGCGATTCCCTGACCCACGCCAATACACATCGTCGCGAGCCCGTAGCGTCCCCCCGTGCGGCGCAGCGCGTGCACCAGCGTTGTCAGGATCTTGGCGCCGGACGCCCCCAGCGGATGACCGAGGGCAATGGCCCCGCCATAGACATTGACGCGCCGCTGATCGAGCTTGAGCTCGCGAATACACGCCAGCGACTGGGCGGCGAACGCCTCGTTCAGCTCCACGAGATCCAAATCGTCCACGGACAGCCCGGCGCGCTGGAGTGCCTTGCGCGTGGCGGGGATGGGCCCCAGCCCCATATACGCAGGGTCGACACCGGCCACGGCCGTTGTGACGATGCGCGCCAGCGGCTCCATGTGCTCCGTGCCAGCAGCGCCCTGGCGAATGACCAGGAGCGCGGCCGCGCCGTCGTTGATGCCGCTCGTGTTGCCGGCCGTGACCGTGCCTTCCACCGCGAACGCCGGAGCCAGCGTCCCCAGCTTGGCTCTCGTGACGTCCGGCCGGGGATGCTCGTCGCGTTCGACCGTTATCGTGGAGCCTTTGGGCCCCGGCACGGTCACCGACACGAGTTCGTCCTGGAAAACGCATCGTTCCATCGCCGTCTTGGCCCGCTGCTGGCTTTCGAATGCGAAGGCGTCCTGGTCCTCACGGGTGATCCCGTACCGGCGGGCCACGAGCTCTGCGGTTTGCCCCAGGGGAATCGTCCAGTCCTTGGGCATCCGCGGGTTCACGAAGCGCCACCCCACGGTCGTATCCGCCATCTCCGGCGCCCGTCGATCCCACGCCGACCCTCGCTTGAGCATGACGTACGGGGCCCGCGTCATGCTCTCCACGCCGCCCGCCACGAACGCGCTTCCCTCGCCGGCTTTGATGGCTTGTCCGGCGCTGGCCACCGCCTGCAGGCCGGATCCGCAGAGCCGGTTCACGGTCTGGCCGGGAACGTCCACGGGGAAACCCGCGAGCAACGCAGCCATGCGGCCCACGTTGCGGTTGTCTTCACCCGCCTGATTGGCACAGCCGAGGATCACGTCATCGAGACGCGTTGGGTCGAACCCCGCACGGTCCACAGCCGCCTGCACCACCGTGGCCGCCAGATCGTCGGGGCGCACGTCAGCCAACGCGCCGCCGTGGCGCCCCACCGGTGTCCGGACAGCGGATACGATCAGGGGGTCGCTCATCCCAAGCCCATCCAGACCGTCTTGGTCTCGGTGTACCCATCCAGCGCCTCGCGGCCGAGATCGCGCCCGAAACCGCTGGCCTTGTATCCCCCAAACGGTGCCGCGGAGTCATACAGGTTGTAGGTGTTCACCCAGACGGTTCCCGCGCGCACCGATCGTGCGACTCGGAACGCTTTTTGGATGTCCCTGGTCCAGATCCCGGCGGCGAGCCCGTACTGTGTCTCGTTCGCCAGGTGGATTCCCTCTTCCACGTCGTCGAAGGTCAAGACGGAGAGGACCGGACCAAAGATTTCCTCGTCGACGATCTTCATGCCGGGCTTGGCCTCGTCGAACACCGTTGCTTCAACGAAGTAGCCCTTGCCATTCACCGTCGCGGGTTTTCCCCCCGCCACGAGCTTGGCTTCGCGTTTCCCGGCCTCGATATAGCTGAGGACGGTTTCCTGTTGCCGCTTCGACACCACGGCGCCGAGACGGGTGGCGTTGTCAAAGGGATCGCCGGGGACGAGGCGTGCGGCACGTTGGGCAAGCTCTTCAATGACGTGATCGTGCACGGATCGCTCGACGAGCAAACGGGACCCCGCGGCACACACTTCACCCTTACCGTAGAAGATGCCATTCTGGGCACCCCGGACGGCCGCTTTGAGATCGGCGTCGGCGAAGATGATGTTGGGGCTCTTTCCACCGAGCTCGAGTGTCACCCGCTTCACCGTATCCGCGGCAGTGCGCATGATTCCCTTGCCGACCTCGGTGGATCCGGTGAACGCGATCTTGTCGACACCGGGATGCTTCACGAGCGCAGCGCCCACCGTGGATCCACCGCCAAGGAGGACGTTGAAGGCTCCCGCCGGGAAGCCGGCCTCGGCCATGATCTCCGCCATGGCCAGCGCCGTGAGCGGCGTCTCGGAGGCGGGCTTGAGGATGACCGTACACCCCACCGCGAGGGCGGGGGAGAACTTCCACCCCGCCAGGTTGAGCGGAAAATTCCACGGCACGATGGCACCGACGACCCCCACTGGCTCGCGGGTCGTGTAGACGAAATCCCCGCGCCCCACCGGGAGGACCGTACCGGTCAGTTTGTCCGCCCACCCGGCGTAGTACTTCAAGGTGTCGACCGTCATGGCAATGTCGATCTTCGATTCGAAGAACGGCTTGCCGTTTTGCAGCGTTTCGAGCTTGGCGACATCGTTGCGTCGCTCGTGGAGCAGCTCCCCGGCTCGATACAGCATCTCCCCGCGGCGGCGGGCATCCAGCCCACGCCACTCGTCGCTTTCGAAACAGGTCCGAGCGGCGGTGACCGCCGCGTCCACGTCCTCGTCCGCCGCCTGCGCCACCGATGCGACGACCTCTTCGGTAGCCGGATTGATGACGGGGGCGGTGGCGCCGGAGGTGGCCCCCCGCCACTCGTTGTCGATGAAGAGCTCGGTGCGCACTACTGGCCCTTGAACGCGGCCATGCGCTTTTCGACGTAGGCGCTCAGGCCTTCCTTGGCATCGTCGCTCTGGAAGAGCTGTTGCTGGAGCTCCCGCTCGATCGCCAAACCACTCTCGAACGGCACCTCGAGGCCCGAGCACACCGCGCGTTTGATGTTGCCAACCGCCTTGGCCGCCTTGTTGGGAGTGGTGAACTGCTTGGCATACATGACGACCTGATCCCAGAAGGTGTCCTTGGAGAACACCTCGTTCACGAGCCCGAGCTCCTGGCCCTTCTCGAAGGAAAACACCTCGCCCTTGATCATCACCTCCATGGCGCGCGCTTTCCCGATCAGCCGCGCGAGTCGCTGGGTTCCACCAGTTCCCGGCAACACGCCGAGATTGACCTCGGGCAGGCCGATCTTGCCCGCGTCCTGACAGGCGAGCCGGATGTCACACGCCATGGCGATCTCGAGTCCACCACCCACCGTGTGTCCGTTGAGCGCCGCGATGACGAGCTTGGGGGTATGCTCCAAGCGGTTCAAGGTCTCGTTGGCGTGGAGGCAGAAGAAGTACTTGAACCGCGGTGTGACGGACGAGAGCATCTTGATGTTGGCCCCGGCAGAGAAGAATTTCTTCCCCGCACCTCGCAGGATGATCACCTGCACGTCATCGTCCATCCGCGCGTCCAGGATGGCCTCGTCCAGTTGCCGCATCATTTCATAGGTGTAGGTATTGGCCGGTGGGTCGTTGAGCTCCATGATGCCCAAGCCGTCTTCCTTGCGGTACTCGACCAGGCGTTCGGTTTTCGCGGCTTTCTTCGATGCTGGAGTGGCAGTCGTGGCCATGGGACGTCATCCTCCCTGAGAGATCGTCGTGGGTGTCGGGACTACGCCGTGGAGAAACAGCTGGGTGAAGTGGTGCGCCAGCGCGTCGGGCGCCACGGGTCCCGTTGGGTCGTACCAATTGTAGATCCAATTCATCATGCCGAACAGCGCGTACGCAGACACGCGGGCATCCGGTCCCCGGGTGTCGTCGACGGCCGCGATGAGGGCCTGAAGCATGTCGACGTACCGTCGTTTCAACCGATCGATGGCCGCGTGTCGCTCGCCGCGAAGCACGTCGGCCTCGTGCGACAGCACCTTCATTTCGCTCATGTGCTGCGCGAAAAACGTCACGTGGTGCGTTATGAACCGGCTGAGGCGATCGAGATCGTCCTCGCCCTCCGCAATGGCCGTGGTCGCCCCCTCGAGGACCCGCGTGAAGCAGCGTTCTTGAATCAAGAAGAGCAGCTCATCCTTGCCGCGAACGTAGTAGTACATTCCGGCCAGGCTCATCCCGGTGACCCGGGCAAGGTCCCGCATGGTGGTGGAGTGATAGCCCTTGGCCGCGAACACCTGGGCCGCAGTCTCCAAGAGCTGCTCGAGCCGGTCGTCGTAGGAGGTATTTGCCATTCGAACGTTCGTTCGGGAACTTAAGGGCGTGCTGTTGAGCGGTCAAGACACCCTGCTGACTCGATCCGGCATAAACGCGGTACCGTGCATTGCGTTGTCGCGACACTGGTTGCGGTCCTGCGATTGGCCGGAGGGCCAGGACCGAGAACTTCCGCGCGCCTGGGCGCTTAACGTCTCGGGGGTGCGGACGTCATACATGGCGTGAGCGCGCCAGAGCCCACGGGAGCACCGCCGGATGCCGTGCTCATTCGAGCGTGGCGGGAGGGCGAGGAGACCGCGGCGGCCGAGCTCGTACGCAGGCATGCGAGAGCGCTGGCGCGGTATCTGAGCGCGGGTGGGGCGGGGGACGACGTGGACGACTTGGTCCAAGAGACGTTCTTCCGCGCGTTCCGCCGCATCGAGACCTTTCGGGGGGAGGCGAGCTTTCGCGGATGGTTGCTGGCCATCGGCTCCAACGCCCTGAAGGACTACCGCCGCCGGCTGAAGCGTCGGCAGGTGCTGCCGTTGGAAGACCGCGAGATCGTGGACGAGGGCAGCGATCCCCACATGCACGCGCGCGAGCGGGACCTGCTGGAGCAACTACAGGCCGGGGTCGAGCGGTTGCCACCCATGCAGCGCGACGTGTTCTTGATGCGGGCACAGCAGGGGCTGGAGTACGGGGCGATCGCGGAGGCGTTGGAGACGAGCGTGGGCGCCGCGCGGGTCCATTATCATCACGCGGTCAAACGGTTGAAGCAGATTCTGCAGTGAGGGTGACGCGATGATCGACGAACGCGATCTCGAGAAGCTGGCGCCCCGATTGGGCGATCGAGCCGCGGAGCGGATCGACCCAAACCAGGTGGCGAGCGACGTGCTGGCGCGTCTCGCGGCCGAGGCGGAGCCAATCCGCTGGTGGCGACGCCCCGCACTGCTGCGGATCGCGGCGGCCGTGACGCTCGTGGCCGGAGCGAGTTTCTTCGCCCTGCGCGGTTTTTCGGGCGGTGCGGGTGTGGTGAACGAGGGTCTCCCGGCTCCCGTGGCCTTGGAGGAGTTGGGCGTGACCGAGCTCGCCGAACTCGTGGATTCGCTCGAGGTCGACGGTCCCGTCTACCGGTTGGTGCCCGCGTCTTTGGACGACTTGTCGGAGCAGCAGCTCGAGCTGTTGCTGGAGGAGATGGAGGGATGATGGTCCGCAGAGTCCTTGTGGTCGTGGCACTCCTCGTCGCGGGAACGGTGCCCTCGGTGGCCGCGCAGCAGCCGGATGCGCGGCGGCAGCAGCTGCGGCAGCAGGTGATGCAGCGTTTCCTCCAGAATTATCGCAATGCCGCCGGGCTCGACGAGGGGCAGTTTTCCCAGTTTCGGACGCTCGCCGAACGGGCTTTCGAGGCGCGCAACGAGCTTCAACGGCGGGAACGGTCGCTGTGGCAAGCGCTCGAGGGTCAGATGCGGCCGGGGGTCGCGGCCGATCCCGACAGCGTGACCGTACTGCTCGACGGATTGGTGGGTATCCAGACCGAACGGGTCGAGCTCCTGCGCTCCGAACAGGCCGAGTTTGCCGCGTTTTTGACACCGGTCCAGCGGGCCCAGCTCACCCTCTCACTGCGGCGGCTGCAGATGCAGATCGACCGTGTGATCGACGAGCGGATGCAGGGCAACCGCCCGCGCCGGCAGGAGTGATCTGAGTGAGGAACGCGGAGACCAGACGGCGGCCTGCGGCCGCCGTCTGGCGTTGATGCGTATCCGGTCTGGAATCAACCAACCCCGATCCGATGGTCCCCGCCGTCACGCCGGGGGGGAGCCCGCTGCCCGTGTATCCTTCAGAAAGGCCCGGGCCAGCGCCGCAAGGTGTTCGGAGTCCGTCCGTGCGACGAAATCCTGCAGTTGCCTCGTTTGACCCCAACGTCCAAGTGTCTGGATGGCATGAGCCCGAAGCGTATCGTGTGGTGATGCGGCATGGTGGTGTCCAGGATCATCTTCGTGTAGCTCGACCTCGCGGTCTTCGTCCAGAAGGTCGACGAGCAGATCGATGGATTCCGCGGTGGGCTGGCCACGAGCGATCTTCGTCACGGCATCGCGCATTCGGTTCCACGTTCCAGGCTGAGGGGTGTGATCCCCACGAAGGACATCCCGCATAAAGTCGTGTTCGTCTGCCATGACCGTGACCCTCGCTAGGGACCCCAAAAGAACGTGATCGGCCGCGGGTCAGCCACGCCCTGGAGCGACAATCCCTCCCCAGGCAGTGCGGTCGGGATACTCCGTGTCGGAACCGTCAGGCCGTTGACACTCGAGTCGACGGATTCGTACTGCCGCCCGCCGGCGCGCAGGCATCCCATCATGTGCTCCATCACATTCTGAAGGTACTGCTGCTTGAAATCACCCTGCTCGCTGACGGAGATCGAGCGGATACCCCCTTCCGTCACTTCGGGGCCATCCGTGTATCCCTCGTTCTGATAGTCCGACGGCGGAAGCTTCATGTCCACTACGACACCCCGATCGTTGAAGCAAGTGTCGTACAGGTACAACCGCCCGTCGTGCTCGAGGAAGTTGATACAATGGCCGCCCCCGTAGTTGAGCTGCTCGACCTGCCGGCCATCCTCCGTCTGGGGAGGCGCTGACCAGAACCGGTAGCGTTGCTGCTCGACGTCGTGGACGATGGATGTCGGCGTCAGCGGAAGCTCCGTGTCATGAAACTCGGACGCGTCTTCCTCCGGGACCTTCCGCCCGGTTCCCGGCTTCGCGATCACCACCGCGCACCACATGGCGTCGCCATCGTCTGCGACACGCCACTCGAGGAAAAAGCAGCGGCGATGGACCGCGACACCTTGGCATCCCGCCATGGCCTGGAACATCTTGTTCCACCCCCCACAGTAGCCGCCCTTTGCGAGAATCATCGCGCCGACGTGCCAAGCCCGAACCGCGTACTCCATCGAGGTGTTTTTGACGTTCGCAATGATCGCGTCACAGATGTCGACGGGACTGGAGAGTCCGGCGGCCCACTCGCACGTCCATTCCACGATCGGCAAGTACGTCCACTGCCCAACGGGAGAGGGTGTGTTACCCGGTGGTGCAGGGATGCCAAGCCAACGCCACGTGTCCGTGAGTGGTCCACCCGTCGTGTATACCGTGTGGGTGGAATCTCCGATGGCATCTGGGCCGCTGTCGCCTAAGGCGGACCACTCCCACCAGAGCTGTGTCTTGCCGATTTCGTTGGGTAGCGGAGCGTCGAGCGTAAACTCGATGGGCTGGGAGAGTCCTGAGGCATCGAAGGAAAGTGTCACATCCGTGCGCGGCGCCACACCGAGTTTGGATACGGGGGGCTGCGCCTGCGGAGAAGGTCTGGCCTGAATGGTGAGCTTGCCACCTCCGCCCCCTTCGCCACGCCGGAATGTCACCTGAATCCGAGGCGTCGTGTTCTTGACATACGCCGCGGGCTCGGAACGCAGCCCCGCAATCCATTCCGGAGTCTTGCCGAGCAAATGATCGACCGGTGGGCGTTGCCATTTCTTCTGGTTGACCGTCGTCGCGGCCTTCAAGTCAACCCACGTCATGGGAGCGATCATATCGATCGCCCCAGCGTTGCCGGGAAAGGCGAAATGAATGCTATGCAGCGCGAGTTGTGGTGTACCAGCCGTCACGGCAACACCTCACGCTCTCTACTCGATCGGCGTCACGTCCTGGACCCACGCTCGGGCCCGGTGCCCGCGGTCTCCAAATAACGAGGCCATCACACGTTCGCAAGAGGACGAGATCGAGCATGGCACCCCTTGACGGTGCGTTGTTACATCCGTATATGGCATTTGGGAAACGTTTCTCTTCACTCAGGGGGATCAGTCATGACCCGCTTCACCGGCAAGGACCTGATGGTCACCGTACTGCCCGAAAGGGGCTTCGCCGCGGACTGCGACAAGGCCTGCACGAATCCGGGTTCCGAACGTGTTCGACCCTTCCGAGCGGCGGATCTGGAGGCTCTTCGGCGCGACCTTCGGCTCAGGCTCCGCTGATCAACCCCAACATCTGATGTGGGTATTCGGGGGGTGACGGCGATCACCCCCTGGTGCCATGCGAGAACCCAGCGCGTACATGTGTCTGTAGTTCTTCGCCCCGGGTTATTGACCCGCGCGTTTCGCGCACCCGCGCAGTACGATCTCGTCTCCGTGGAACGCCTCCCCGTCGACCAGCGACGCATTCTCGATGATCTCATCAGGGTTGGGTGTCCTGCCGTCCTGCTTCCCCGTGCCGAGAGTGGACACACGATCAAGATGCTGAGCCCGGAGACCACGGAGCTGGTCCGCGCGTTGAAGGAGCCCGGTCCGCTCCCACCAGGCGCGGTCGATCGCCTGGGCCGGCGGGCGGACGAGACCATTGCTCGGCTGGTCTTGGATGATATGCTCGAGATCGAGACGCACAGCGGCTTTGTGAGTGGCGTGGCAGCGAGTGAGGTCGTCCTGCAGATCGAGGACCCCGAGGCACCAGAAGGTCTCCTCAGCGAGCTGTCGTGGTCCGCCCTACAGTTTGGACAGGCGATGGAACTCGGTGAGCCTCTCGCCCTCGCCCGACGGCTGTACGGATACAACGCCGTTCCAGCGTCACCCCGCTACCGCCATCGTTTTCCAACGACCCGTGCCGTGGCCGAGTTTCTCGGTCTCGACGGCTTTGGCGCGAGCCTGCAACTCGTGGAGTCCGGTAGCGAACGCACCGTCGATTGGCGACACGGTGGCGCGTGGTGGTCCTGGTTGGCCGGCGACGCGGACGCGGTTCCGACCGGTCGACAGGTCTACAAGCTGTATGTGAGTCCTGAAGTCGAACAGTTGCGGGACGCGTTCCACACCGTCATCGGCACGATCGGGAAGGACGGCCCCTTCTGTTTCAAGGTCGGGCGGGATCTCCTCGGGATCTTGAGACCGGACAAACTCGTGGCGTATTTCGCCCACCAGGAGCAACTCCAGGCGGCGTCCGAGAGGCTCAGCGACGAGCTCGACGGCATGCGCCCCCAGGGCGTCCCTTTCACGGCCGATGCCGGCGCCAACGGCCTGCTGTCGTGGGCCGTCGACCCTCCGCGCGACGACTGGTCACCGCAGTGGTACCGAGACCGGAGCTGGCGGATGTGGATCACCCATCTGCTGGCTGCATCGCTGCATGCGGCACGAATGACCGCGCGGGCCCCGCTCCCGCCGTGGCACTTTGCGCAGGTGCGCGTGGCCCTTGAAGGCGTCAACCCCCAGACATGGGCCCCCACACCGGGGCCGTGGCATCTTGCGGCGTAGGAAGGTGCCGTGCTAGTCGCGGAGCCGTTGATCTTGCCGGAGGACGTTCTGATCGTTCCCGTGGCGGATCTCGCGCCCGAGGCGCGACGGAAACTTCAGAGCGATCTCGGAAGGTTCGCGGTGACGCGGCCCCGCTCCCGAGCACCCTCGATGGTCGTCGACGAGGGAGCCGCGGATCTGTTGCAGATGTTTCGCTCGGCAAGTGCGATCAACGACGTCATCCTGCGGTACAGTCGCGCGCGGCAGCTCGATCCCGAAGAGGTACTCGAGGGCGTGTTCCCGATCCTCAGCGGCTGCATCGCTTCGCAGTTTCTCGTTCCAGCCAATACACCGGAAGCGGACCGAATTCTCCCGATCCTGAACTTGGACAGTCACGCCGGCCCCTTCGAGTTGATCCGGTGCGTCCAAGTCTTCGAGGACACCGAGGTGTATCAGGTGAAGACGCGAGCCGGATCGCTGGCGGCGCTGAAACTGTCTCGATCCAAGGGCGTTGCGACGCGGCGGCTGCTCGAGCGTGAGGCCGCGATTCTGAATCGTCTCGATGGGACTACGACACCCGCCGTGGTTGGCGCTGGTGCCGTGCATGACCACCCGTATTTGGCCATAGAATGGCGGAGTGGGGTATCGGCACTCGTTGCGGCCCACGAATACCGCAACGACCCGCCGAAGTACCGGTCAGACCTCTTGATGCGTCTGTGCCACGGCGTCCTTCGCGCCTACGAACATGTGCACCGGCAGGGCGTCGTGCATGCCGACGTCCATCCGGGGAACATCATGATCGGACCGGACGGACGCGTCACCCTGCTCGATTTCGGGCTCGCACGAGCGGATGACGGTCCTCCCCAGTGGCGCACCGCTCCGCGCGGTGGCGTGGCGCCCTTTTACGAGCCTGAATTTGCCAACGCGCGGCTCGCCGGCGGCACGCTTCCGCAGGCCACATTCGTGGGCGAGCAATACGTGCTCGCGGCGTTGCTCTATCTGCTCCTCACGGGCCACCACTACGTGGATTTCTCGCTGACCGCTGACGAAGCGTTTGCACAGATTGCCCGGCAGAATCCCTTGCCTTTTTCGGTGCAGGGGGTTCCGCCATGGCCAGACGTGGAGCGGGTGCTGAGCGCGGCCTTGGCCAAGGAGCCGCGCGCACGGTTTCCCACGGTACAGGCCTTTGCCGCGGCGCTGCGTGGGGCGATGGATGCGGCCGCTCCGATCGCACCCGTCCCCAGTCCAGCTCGGCGAAGCCCCACCGACGTGTTACTCGATCGCGTCGCCCGGAAGCTGGACCCGGCAGCCAAGCCGTATGCGCGCGGTCTTCAGGCGCCCCCGCAGGCATCCATCACGTACGGAGCAAGCGGGTTGGCCATTGCGGCGTACCGCTTGGCATGCATCCGATCGGATCCTCGAGCGCTCGCGGTAGCCGATGCCTGGCACACGCGGGCGGTGAACGACATGCGCTCCAGCCGGGCGTTTTACAACGCAGCCATCGGCGTCACGCGGGAAATCGTTGGCGAGACGTCGCCGTATCATACGGCGAGCGGCGTGCACGCTGCCGGGGTCTTGATCGGTGTGCTCCGGGGAGATGTGGCCGCAGTCCACGAAAGCGTAAGAGGTTTTGTCAGTGCGTCCGAACCGCTCGCCGCCCGTATCGACCTGACGCTGGGGCGCGCGGGCACCTTGCTGGCGTGCAGCCTCTTGCTCGATGCACTGCCGCCCGAGTTCGCGGACGAGCGCACCCTTATGATGCACTTGGGAGGCCGAACCGCACGGACCATTCGCGAAAGCCTCGCGTCGTATGGGCCCATTCCTGAGTGTGTTCAGCTGCGCAGCCTTGGGATGGCGCATGGGTGGGCGGGTGTCCTCTTCAGTCTGCTGCGGTGGTATCGGGTATCTTCCGCTGGCCCGCCCCCCGAATTCGAGGCTTGGCTCTCCGAGCTTGCGGCGCAGGGGGAATTGGCGGGACGGGGAATGCGTTGGCGCATGCGGACCGAGGGCCCGGATCTGGATCACCGTTCGTATATGAACGGGTGGTGTAATGGATCGGCTGGCCACCTCTATCTGTGGACGCTGGCTCACCGCATGTTCGGTGTCGACGAGCACGCGGCGTTGGCCGAGCAAGTGGCGTGGAACGTTTGGGAGGAGCGCGGGTCGATACCGACGCTCTGCTGCGGATTGGGAGGACAGGCGTACGCACTCCTCAAGTACTACCAGCATACCGGCGACCGAAGATGGTTGGTGAAGGCGCAGCACTTAGCGAGCATGGCGGCTGAGGAGTGCTTGAAGGAACAGGCGGTACCGTGGGAACCGTACCGCATGAGCCTGTTCAAAGGCGAGGTCGGAGTCGCCGTGTTGGCGGCGGATATATCACGCCCCGAAGGGGCGTCGATGCCGTTCTTTGACGAGGAGGGATGGTCCTAGCGACCGCACCATGTCCAAGCCCGAGCCGAAATCCCTCGAATGGATGCCGGAACCCGGGATTGGGTGTGATAGATCCTGCAATTGACTGAACCTATATTGAGCCGCGCTGTCGCTCCTCGCTCGGCAGCGTACTGAAACCTGCGGATGCTCGAAACACTCCGAACGGCGCTGAAGGGTCGCTACGAAGTCGATCGCGAGCTTGGTCGCGGCGGCATGGCCACGGTCTTTTTGGCCAAGGACCTGCGGCACGACCGACCGGTGGCCATCAAAGTGCTGCGGAGCGAACTCGCGGCGGCGTTGGGTCCAGAGCGGTTCCAACAAGAAATACGAGTTGCTGCCGGGTTGTCCCACCCCAATATCCTTGCGCTGTACGACTCGGGGGAGGCCAACGGTCTCCTTTACTACGTGATGCCGTTCGTCGAAGGGGAAAGCCTCGGCGACCGGTTGGCCCGCGAGACCCAACTGTCGATCGACGAGGCGCTGGCGATCACGCGGCAGGTCGCGCAAGCGCTGCACTACGCGCACGAGCGTGGGATCGTTCACCGGGACGTCAAGCCGGACAACATCATGCTGCAGGGCGATCAGGCTCTCGTCGCGGACTTTGGCATTGCCCGAGCCGTCGACTCCCTGTCTCAGACGCGTCTCACGTCGACCGGCATCGTGATGGGCACGCCCGCGTACATGAGCCCGGAACAAGCAGCCGCGGAGAGCGACCTCGATGCCCGCAGCGACGTGTACAGTCTGGCCTGTGTGCTGTACGAGATGCTGAGCGGGGAAACACCGTTCCGGGGGACAACCGCACGGGCGATGCTCGCGCGGCATGCAGTGGAGCCGCCGCCGAGTGTTCGCGTGGTCCGCCCCACAGTCCCGGACGCCGTACAGTTCGCGATCGTCAAAGCGATGGCCAAGCTGCCGGCAGACCGATACGCGACGGCGTACGAGTTTGCGGAAGCGTTGGCCGGACAGACGGGATCGTATGCCGTCAGCGGTCCCCGCCGTCGCGTCCCGAAGCGTATCGTGGCGAGTGCGGCCGCGGCGGCGCTGGCCGTCATCGCCATCACCACCGTCTTGATCACGGGTCGCAGCGCCGACGTCCCCCCGTCGGATTCCGACCTGATCGCCGTCATGCCATTCCAGACAGCGAGCGCGCTCGATCCGTCGCTCGGCGCACTCAGCGAAGGGATGCTCGAGTTGTTCTACACACGACTGGGTGGGGGAGGAGCGCTGCGTGCCGTTTCTCCCAGCAAAGCGCTCAGCGCGTTCCGTCGAGCCTTGGAGGCAGCGGATGAGGAACCGGAGGAGGCCGGCTTGCGCGCCGCCGCCGAGCTCGGTGCCGGGCGGCTGCTGACCGGTAACATCTCGAGCATCGGTGGGCGGCTGTTTCTTCGTGCCTCGTTGGTCGCTGTCCCAAGCGGCGAGCACATGATCGACGTGCAGGCAAACGGTGTCCCTGACAGTCTCCTCGCCCTCGTCGACCAACTTGCTGCGAGACTGCTCGTGCGGAGTGCTGGCGAATCCGATGTTCTGCTCAGTCAGCTGCTCACGACCGATCTGGGCGCGCTGCAGGATTACCTCGATGGTCAAGCGGCCTATAACCGCGGCGAGTACGTGCGAGCAGTGAGCTCGTATCGCGATGCCATGGCCAAGGATTCCACATTCGCGCTGGCGGCGCTCGGCATGGCCGCAGCGGAAGATTTTCTTCCCGTCCTGCAGGCACAGGAAGGGCTGCCGCTCGCGTGGAGAGCGCGCGAGCGGCTGGGAGCCCGCGACGCCGCCTATCTGACGGCGCTCGCTGGGCCCCGCTACCCGGCGCACTCGTCGTTCGCGGAACAGATCACGGCCTGGCAGCAGGCCACCCATCTACTCGCGGACCGGAAAGAACCCTGGTATCAAATGGGCAATCTGCTCCTCGAGTGGGGGGCGGCGGTGGGCCTGACGGACGCGCAGGAGCGGGCCCAAGAGGCTCTCGAACAGGCGGTGGAGCTCGACTCCGCGTTTACGCCGGCGCTGGGTCATCTGTTGGAGATCGCCGCCCGCCGCGGCGACACGGCGGCCGTGCGACGCATCGCACCGCGTGTGCTCGCCGGCGGGCACGGGGATCTGGACGACTACTATCGGTGGCGGGTCGCGCTGGCGCTGGGAGACTCTGCCACCCTCCGTGGCTTGCGCCTTCGGTTCGCCGAACTCGAACCTCGCGCCCTCGATCGCATTCTCGGGGTGGCTCAACTGGATGGTGTGGGCCTCGAAGATGCGCTGCCGGCGGCCGAGAGTTATCGCGCGCAAAGCCGGCGACCCAATGAAGTCCGCTGGGCTTCTGACAAGCTTCGGTCCTTGGCCCTGAATCGCGGCAGGCCACGGGAAGCCATGAAGTATGACAGCCTGATCGAGGAGATCCGAGTGCCCGAATGGGACCGCGGCCCGTTCGTCCAAGTGATCCACGCCCTGTATTGGGGAGGCGACACCGCGCGGGCGCGGGCGAACGTCGAGCGGCGGGCTCCCATTGCCGACGCGGTTCAGGAACCGCGCGATCCGTTCGCACGAGAGTACTTCGACATTTGCGCCGTGAACCTCTGGCGCGTGTCACGGGGGGACCTGACCCCGGTCAGGCGGAGCATTCGTCGCTTGGTCGACGCGATGACGGTGATGGACACGATGCCGCGGCAGCGCGGAGGACCACGTGGTGACCTCCAGATGGGCCATATCCCGATATGTTCTGCCCTGCTGGATGCCCAACTGGCAGCGGCCGAGCGCTCGGATCGCGCGCCTGCAGCGCTCGCCCACCTGGATTCCCTGATGCGCTCCGGGCCCCAGGCCGTGAGTTGGATCACGGTCGCCGCGCACCTGTCCACCGCCTGGCTGTTCGAAGCACGCGGGGATATCCGGGCCGCACTGGCAGCCGTTCGGCGGCGTTCGTACCAGTTCGATCGGGGGACGATCGGCCTCTCGACCTTCCTGCGCGAGGAAGGACGGTTGGCCGCGATGGTCGGCGACACGGCCGCGGCCATCCGCGCGTACGATCACTATCTCAGGTTACGGGAGAAGCACGAACCGGCGGTGGCCCACGAGGTCGCGCAGGTGCGACAGGAATTGGCGGGACTGGTCCGCGAGCCCTAGACGCGTGTTGGGGTTTCCATCCACGGCCGCGCGCTGGTTCAGCCGCCTCGCCGATGCTCCCAGCACCGAGTGCCAAAGCTCCAGCACGTCATTAGATTCCGCCTCCCGAGCCCGAGTGGCGGAATGGCAGACGCGCCGGACTCAAAATCCGGTGGGGGCAACCCCGTGAGAGTTCGACTCTCTCCTCGGGCATTCACGAAAAGAGGGTAGCGCAGCGCTACCCCCGTGAGCCTCAGCTAACGTTACCATCGTCCCTGGCCCCTAACCTCCGGACCCTAGCCCCAGCTGCACGGCCTCAGCCGCCTCGTCCAGCAGCCGCTCCCTCTCCTGGCCCGTGTACGCCTTGAGAATCGTCGTCCCCGGCGCCAATCCCATCAACGCGAGGTTCAGGTACTTCTGGGCTATCAGATGGGCGACCCCCCGATCCACATGGTATTTCTCCTGGATCCGATCGTCGAGGGTCGTGCCCGTCCACAGCCGAAACTCGTCTGCCACTGGATGGCTCCTGCCGGGGACCACATTGTCGGGGACATATGAAGAGAACAGATTTCCCACGTGCGTTCTGTATCGCAGATCACGTCCGCCCTTGCAGTCAGCGCCCCAAGCGCGGCTACGACATACCAACATCCCGTCCACATGAGAAAGGCCGCTAACTGAGCGGCCTTTATCTATGTTTTAGAACTACTTAGGCTTTCTCAGCTCGCGTGTTCTAGGAGGTCCAGTTGGCGCATGACGGCGATCTTGATCTCGGGTGCAGCGGCCTGGAGGCCTTTTCGGAGTAGCAGGGCCGTGGTGGCGTCGAACGTGGGTGCCAGGTGCGCCTGTGCTGCCAGCTTGATCTTCTCTGCCAGTTCGGCGGGGATCTGGACAGAGACCATGCGGCGCTCTGCGGCTGCAGGAACGCTCTTGGGCTTCCAGCTCGGCAGACCAATCCGCCTCCCGTTTGGCGTGGACAGAAAGGCCAGCTGGGGCCGGTTGTACGTCCCACTCCGGATGTTTTTCTCGATGGTGGAGGCAATGGACAGCTCCGGATCGGCAGCATTGCTCGCCACCATCCCGCGCTCCAAGGCACGCCGTCCCAGCTCGCGGGCGGAAAGCGGACGCCCTTCCTCCATCAGTAGTCGATACGCAGCCTCGTGCACCTTCACGGTCGTGCCTGCTTTCCGCGGTTTCCTGCAGAAAAGAAAACAAGAAGGACCAGGAAAAGTGCGGATCGCAGCAGAAAAATCAAGAAAGAAAAGGAAAGACCATCCTGTCTTCGCCTTTTCATCGGGCCGGGGGTGCTGGCGGGTAACGACCGGAGAGAAGACGCTACGAACGGCGTGGGCGCAACCGGAGCACGCGGTCAGGGAATTGGGTGACATGGGTGGCGTCAGGTGCACCGGGTAGGTGCCGCGGCATGAAGCAGCCACGTGCCACAGCCTAGGGAGGCGGAACCACCACCCAGCTTCCGGGCCGGAATTTGAAGTCGAGGAGGCCCACCGCGAGACCAATACCGGCACCAGCCGCGAGCGAGATCACCACATCCTCGGTGCTGGCATCGTCCGAGGCGAGGGCTGCCGTGAGCGTGCCGGCGGCGAGCCCGCCCAGGAGCCATGTTCCCAGCACCCATTGCGGTCGCCGGCGCTCGAATCGCTCGAGCCGCTCGACCACGCGACGATTGAAGACCTCGACCCCCTGAGGTTCTCCCAGGACGAACTCTTGGTCGTTCGCGGCCAGGATCCGGCCGTGGCGCCAGGCGGAATCGGGGGACACGCGGACGCGCACACTGTCTCCCGGCGTCTGGGCCCGCGCGGGGCCCGCTGCCAGGATCGATCCGACCAGGGCGAGCGTCAGAATGCGTCTCATGGGCCTTCGGTAACTAACAGCCGGCAGCGCCGAGACTCTTGCAAGCCAGCGTGAGGGAAGCCTCAGGCTCTCCTTCATGCATGAAACACGAGAGCCCCGGCAGGTGATCCCGCCGGGGCCCGGTGCCCTACGAAAGAAGGAAGATCTAGTTGTTGGGCCAGCTCCCCCAAATGCTGCAGTGGCCCGCGTTGTCGGTGCCCAACAGAGCCTGCTGGGGACCGGTGTAGCCGGCATTCATGACGGCGCGAGGTGCGAAGTGGAAGAATCCGTTCGCGTCCGTGCGGAACAGCTTGCCGAAGTGGGCCTGGCTCAAGCCGTGTCCCGCCTCGTGCAGGGCCACGGTCTCGACGTCGATGTTGCCGTTGATGGCCCAGGGGAAGCTCGGATCGTAATAGATCTCACGGAACGCGGCGTCCAGCTTCCCGTTGTTGTCGATATCGGTGAAGTTGCCGGCGCCATCGATGAAGCCAAAGGTGAACGTGGCGCCGATTACGCCGCCACCGAAGTTGATGTCCCGCCAACCGGCATGCATGACGTCGGCGACCACGAATGGGCTACCACCCAGGCCGAAGATGAACGCGACGACGCCCAGGTCGAGTCCGAAATCGGGGTTCTGAACGATCGGAAGCGTGGAACAGTCTTGGCCGTGCCAGGTGCCCATGGCACTCTGAATCGCTGCCGTCGTTTGAGCGGCCGAGAGCCCGCCAAATGGCGGGACTGCATCAAACGTCTGATCGATGGCATAGGTAATATCATCCATCGGTCCACCCGACGGCCCACTCCACCCTCTGCGTCCGTCGAACGGCACGAAGTCGAACGCGAGCTGCTTGTTGCCCCGGTTGTTGAAGAAGATGGTCTGCCCCATCTCCTCCGACCCCGGTCCGGCCATCCATTCCACCATCTCCAGGCGGTAGTCTGCGCCCTCTTCCGCGAGACCCGCGTTCACGGTGGCCATCATGTCCGAGAATTCGTTCTCGATTGCCGAGACGGCGAAATTGGGCGGACTGATATCCTCGAGCGAAGTTGGCTCCGAACAGGCTGCTGTGCCCAGCGCGAGCAGGGCGGCGACGGCGGCGAGGGAACTGCGCCTACGGTCCATTAGACGTGCCTCCAATTGAAATGAAAGAGCAAAGGGCGTGCCCCTCCGCAACGGCAGAAACCCGCGTGCGGGGATGCGCCATCCATCACAGTGGCTGTCCGGGACTCGATCACACGATCCCGTCGGTCGGCGAATGAGCGGTAATTGTCGGGAAATCCAGCGTCGCACCTCAACTAGGAGGGCGGTGCGGTGCCGGAGCGCTTACAAGCTAGGAAATGGCATCTCGCGGCGCCAGTCTCACTTTGCGATCTTCACGTTTGTACTGCCACCACCGAGTGTTGCACGGTCGCAACTACTTGCTTGGAAGGGGTCGCAAGTTCATAATCGCGCCGATTGCATATTCCCACCGCGTGGGCGAGCGCGTCGTGGTATCACCAAACGGAGTTTCCGTTTGCCCCACCTCGCCACCCCGTGTGTCCACAATTCGGTTGTCAAGCCCGCTGAACGGCGGGTTGTCTCGTCTCTGTCCGGCAGGTGTCTATGACTTGGGCAAGGGTTGGAACGGAGTCGGTGGATCGTGGCAGGCTGGGGTGGAAGATCGCGACGCTGGCGGGCGTCGCGTGGATCGCCACGGCCTGTGTGGATGGGGCTTTGGCCCCCGATCCGGTGGTCGTCGCGCCGCCGGCATTTTCGGTGCTCGCCGCCGAGGGTGGTCAACTCCGCGATCACCTCGTGGTGCTGCGACGGGAAGGCGCACCGTCCCGGGGGCTCATTCGGCGGATCGAAGCGATGGGCGGGACGGTGGCACAGCGCCACGACGAGATCGGCGTGCTCGCCGTGAGCGGTCTCAATGACCTGGATGCGTCCGGCCTCGGTGAGTTCGCGGAGGTGGACGGCGTTGGGCGCGATCTCGATCTCCAATGGATTCCGCCGCTGGAGGAGCTCCAGCTGGTCCAGATGGATGCGGGGGCGGAGACCGATCAGAGCGACGCGTTCTTCTTCGATGCGTTCCAGTGGAACATGCGTCAGATCCAGGCCGACGACGCGTGGCTCGTGACCCCGCAGGGAGCGGGGGCGCTCGTGTGCGTCATGGACTCGGGACTCGACCCGAGCCACCAGGACCTGGCCGGCAAAGTCAACATGGCCGTGAGTAGATCGTTCTTCCCGGGCGAGCCTGATATCCTCGACCGGAACTTCCACGGCACGTTCGTGAGCGGGATCGTGAGCACCAACGGCCTCGGTGTCGCCTCCGTCGCTCCGGATGCCGATCTCTGCATGATCAAGATCGCCGGCGCTCAAGGCTCGGCCCCGTTTGCGAGCATCATTAACGGATTCATCTGGGCGGGACTGATCGGTGCCGATGCCGTGAACATCAGCTTCGGCCTGCTGATTCCCGTCGAGCTCCTGAAGGACCCCATCGTGGTGGCTATGCAGCGCGCCGTCAGCTTCGCGCAGAAGAAGGGCGTCCTCGTGGTGGCATCGGCAGGGAACGAAGGCGTGAAAATCGACTTCGGCTCGCCCTACGCGCACATCCCGTCACAGCTCGGTGGGGTGATTGGCGTCGGGGCCACCGCGCCAGTCAATCAACAGGACTTCGATCGCCTAGCGTCGTACACGAACTACGGCAGGGCGGGGGCGCAAGTCATGGCTCCCGGCGGCGACTTCGTTCCCGGAAGCGTCATCGCGGACCTCATCATGTCGCTCTGCAGCAGCGTAGCCTTTCCGGCTCCGTTTCCCAACGGTTGCGGCGGCGGAGCGGTGTACGTGTTCGCCGCGGGAACCAGTTTCGCGGCGCCGCACGTGACGGGGACCTCAGCGGTCGTCGAATCCGCCGCGAAGTTGGAGCAGGGGAGTTCTTACCTTCGGCAATGCATTTTCCAGGGAGCGGACAAGCTCGACGGCCGCATCCTGAGCCCGGTCTACGGTTACGGCCGTCTCAACGTGCTCGGATCGGTGGCCCCCGGTCCGTGTGGTGGCGTCGCTCCTCCACCAGACGATGGCGGAGACGAGCAGATCGTCGAGGAAGGAGCTACGGACTAGACAGAGCTCACCATCCCCGGGAATGGCCGGTCCATTCCCGGGGAGTGGGTGGTCGCGGCGTCATCATTCGCCGTTGCAGCGCACGTTCTGCGGCGGCTGATTCTGACAGGCGATGCTCTCGTTCATGCCGGCGGCCATCACCGCGCAGGCCGCCCGCTGTGCCGCCGCAATGGCGTCGGCGTCGTTCTCGCCGGAGCCGGTGCGGCACTGGACCTGCCCACGGAACTCCACGCACAATTCGCATTCGGCCTGGACCACGCGCATGCTCCCGTAGACCAGGTAGCCGAGGAAGATTGCGACCACCGCGAGAAACACGGCAATTCGTCCCCAACGCTTCATGACTGAATACCCGAGAATGAGGTCGTACGCTGACGAACCGGAGGATTGTAACCTGCCGGCGGGCCGGGCGCGACGGGGTGGAACTTCTCGCGGACTCGCGCGCTTGAGACTCACATGACGATCAGCGACGGGACTCCCAATCTCGGGGTTCGGGCAATCCTGGTGGCACTGGGTCTCCTGCTCGGCGTGGCTCCCGCGCGCTCGCAGGACGGAGGACGCGTGCTCGAGCTGCTCTCGGTACTCGAGACCAGCGGACTCGACTCCTGGACGGTGCAGCGGCTCGCTCGCCGACCCACTCGCTACCGGGTCGTGATCGAAGACGGCCGTCCGGTGGTCGAGGCCACGAGCGTGAACGGCAATGCCGGGTTGTGGCGACGGGTAGGGGTACCGGCGGCCGACGCGCGCCAGCTGACGTGGCGTTGGCGGATTGCCGGCAGCATCGATGCGAACCGCCGAGAACGTGAACGGAGCGGCGACGACTTTGCGGCGCGCGTCTTCGCCATCTTCGACGCTCGTGAAGGACCTTGGTCGGGCCGGGCCCTCTGCTACGTGTGGAGTGCGCACCTGCCCGTTGATACGCTGTACCGCAGTCCGTATAGCGACGACGTGGCGATGATCGTCGTCGAGCAGGGGAATGCCCGCGCCAATCGTTGGATGAGCGTGAGTCGGAATCTCCTGCGAGATTACCGACGCGCCTTCGGGACCGAACCAGACACGCTTGCCGCCGTTGCGCTGATGGTCGACACGGACAACACTCGCCTTCGCGCCACGGCATGGTTCGATCGTTTGAGCATCGACCTTGGGGCCACCGGGGAGGGATCGCGCACTCCGTCCCGCAGACGCTAGGAAACCGCCACGGTGTCTCGGCCGTAGGGTGCCGAGGAGGCGCCCATGATTCAGGTCGTCCTGTGGTTGGCGAAATCGACGTTCATCGTGGTCTTGCCGTTCGCCGTGCTCTTGCGCACGGCCGTGCTCGCGTGGCGAGACGGCGGTTTCGCGGCGTGGGAAGCCGTGCTCGCAGGCGCGGCGCTGACGCTCCTGGTCGTTACCGGCTATGCCGTCTGGGCCTCCATCAAGTTTACCGGACGTCTACACCTCCGCCGGATTGCCACGTGGATTGCCATGCCGCTGGTGGTGTTCTACTGTGGGTTCGCGGCGCTTCACCTTTCGCAGACGAATGCCAAGAGCGACTCGGTGCGCCGCCAGTACCGCAGCCTTCATCCGGTGCTGCGACTCGCGGTGGGCACGCTCGTCCTTGCGGATCCTGATGCACTGGTGACTGACGTCGGGCGCGTCACGGATGACTACGACCGCTTGGGCCTTCCCCCCCGCCACGATTCGCGACATTTCCTCCAGGCCGATGGCTACGTGCACGCCGTCGACTTTCGCACCCGTGGCCGCTCGAGACTTCGTAACGGCCTCGTGCGAGGCTATTTCCGCCTGCTCGGTTTCCGCACGCTGCGTCACGTTGGCACTGCGGACCACCTGCACGTGTCACTCCCCCAGCGTGCGATATCGCACTAGCGGCCTCCGCCTGAAGTTTTAAGTTCCAGTGTTGGCAAACGCCGGCGCCCCGGCCCCCGTACTCGACAAATACGCAGCGCACGCTTATGTGGACGCATACACGAACACGTTCTGGTAGAGTGTCTTCCACCTCGTTTCGCCCTAACGACGGTTCGACCGAGCAGAGGTACACCCAGGCAGACTGGGACACCGAATGCTTTGTGAACTTCGGTGAGGGGCGTGACCCGGCACCGTGTCCGGCCTGTCGCCGGACGGGATTCTACGGTCCCCGCTTCGAAGATCCAGACCGCCGCTATCGCGCATGCCGATTCTGCGGCTTCACCCAAGACGTCGACGGTCCACCATTGTGGTATCGATCCGTGGTCCATGGCTGCGCGCCCTGGCCCACCTGCGCCAAGGCGCCGTACATCTGGTGGGTGGCCCCAGGCGCGAAGACGTTCGAATGTCCGTTCTGCCGTGATACCGCGGAGGTCGTGCAGTTTGCCATCACGGCTCCCGGAGACGACCCGCACCATCCGTGGTGGAAGGTGCCGCAACGGCGCAAGCGCTCGTACTACGTGCGTTTCTGGGAGAATTGGGACCCCACCAAGGGGCGCGTCTACCTGTAGCCGGCGCCGCTGGCCCCGGTCATCTTTGCCGTCCCCGAGCTCCGACACCGCCCGTGAAATTCGCGGGCGGTTCGTTGTGATCCTCCCTCCGCCCGAGCGAGCGCTGACCTTTTTTCGGCAACTTGCCGCACCTCAGCCCCACGACTAACCTTAGGCGGCGCCGGCCCTGAGCCGCTGCTGGGGCGCGGTGTTTCGAGCCAGACCCCGCCTCAAGATCGCTATGACTACCAACCGACGAACCGGCGTCCGGCGTCGATCGGACGAGAGTGGAGATTGCCGATGAGTGGTGCCCGCATTCAATGGCAAAACGGGCGCTTCGTCGTTCCCGCGGATCCCATCATCCCGTTCATCGAAGGGGACGGCATTGGCCCGGATATCTGGCGGGCGGCGCAGCGCGTGTTCGACGCAGCGGTCGATGAAGTAGGCGGAGGCAAACGGCGGGTCCACTGGCTGGAAGTACTCGCTGGCGAGAAAGCCAACCGTGAGACCGGTGAGTGGCTGCCCCAGGCGACGCTCGATGCGATTCGCGAACACCGGATTGCCATCAAAGGGCCCTTGACGACGCCCGTTGGCGGCGGGATCCGCTCATTAAACGTGACACTCCGCCAAGTGCTCGATCTGTATGCGTGCGTCCGGCCCGTGCGGTACTACACCGGTGTCCCCTCGCCCATGCGCGATCCCGGCAAGCTCGACGTCGTCATCTTCCGGGAGAACATCGAGGATGTGTACGCGGGCATCGAGTACCAGGCCGGTAGCCCAGAGGCGGACCGCGTTCGGCAGTTCTTGACCGAATCCTATGGCGCCTCCATCCGCGAGCAAAGCGCGATCGGCATCAAACCCATGAGTGCCTTCAACACCAAGCGGCTGGTGGCCAAGGCCATCCAGTACGCCCTGGACCGTGGCCGCGCGTCGGTCACACTGGTGCACAAGGGCAATATCATGAAGTTCACCGAAGGCGCGTTCCGAGACTGGGGATACGAGGTCGCGCGCGAGCGCTTTGGGAGCGACACCATCCCCGAAGCGGAGCTCAGCGGTGATGCCCGCGGGCGTGTGATCATGAAGGATCGCATTGCCGACGCCATGTTCCAGCAGATTCTGCTCCGGCCCGGTGAGTACGACGTCATTGCGACTCCCAATCTGAACGGCGACTACCTATCCGATGCAGCGGCCGCCCAGGTGGGTGGTCTCGGCATGGCGCCGGGCGGTAACATGGGCGATGGATACGCGGTGTTCGAAGCGACCCACGGCACCGCACCGAAGTACGCGGGCCAAGACAAGGTGAACCCCAGTAGCGTGATGCTGTCCGGCGTCATGATGTTCGAGGAGCTGGGATGGCGCGACGTGGGCGAGGCGATCGTCAAAGGTCTCGAGGGAGCCATCACCGCCGGCACGGTCACGTATGATCTCGCACGACAATTACCCGGGTCCACCAAAGTCCCCACGTCAGGATTCGCCGATGCCGTGATCGCGCACATGACGAAGGCAGTCGCCGCGTGAAGTCGTCGGTCCGCGTCGTACCGCTCGAGCGGGTGCGGGCTCCGGTGCTGGCCGTGGCGATCGGCGAGCTCGGCAACCGGAAGGTCCCGACGACGTTGCTGAGCTTGGATCGCAACGCGGACGGGGATATCGGTCGAGCATTTGCCAGCGGGGACTTCACGGGCCGCCGCCACCAAACCCTGGTGGTGTATCCGCGCCGCGGCGCGGATCGCGTCCTACTGGTGGGGTTGGGCAAGCAAGAGGAGATCACCCGCGGCGCGATCCGCGGGGCGGCCACGGTGGCGGCCCGAAAGGCGATCGATCTCGAGGCCCCCGCGATGGCCTTTCACGTGGCCGCCGAGACCCATGGAGGCGTCAACGCAGAGGCCATTGGCCAGGTGGCCACCGAGGGCGCGGCACAGGGGGCGTGGCGATTCACCGATCTCAAAGCCACCGAGAAGAAAACCCGTCTGGGCCAGCTCGATCTGATCAGTACTAAGGAAGAGCGCGCGGCGATGGAGCGCGGCCGCAAGGTGGGCGCCGCCACCGCCATCGGGCAGCGATTGGCCCGGAACCTCCAGATGTTGCCCTCCAACGTCTGCACCCCCACCTACTTGGCGGGGGTTGCCCGCGATCTGGGCAAGGCCTACGGCTACAAGGTCACCGCGCTCAACCGCACCAACATCGAGAAGGCCGGTATGAACGCGCTCCTGGCGGTCGCCCAGGGATCGGCACAGGAGCCGCGGTTCATCGTTCTCGAGTATCGCGGCGCGGGGGCGCGCCAGCAGCCGCTCTGTTTCGTCGGCAAGGGCGTCACCTTCGATTCCGGAGGCATCTCGATCAAGCCCGCCGACAAGATGGAAGAGATGAAGTACGATATGTCCGGCGCCGCGGCCGTGCTCGGTCTGTTCGAAACCTTGGCACACCTCAAACCCAAAGTGAATGTGGTCGGACTCGTGCCGGCGACGGAGAATCTCCCCTCCGGCACCGCCGTCAAGCCGGGAGACGTGATCCGAAGCCACTATGGCAAGACGATCGAGATCATCAACACCGACGCCGAAGGTCGCCTCATTCTGGCGGATGCCCTGTCCTACGCCCGACGCTTCAAGCCCGCGTGCGTGATCGACGCGGCAACACTCACGGGGGCGATCGTCATCGCGTTGGGGCATCACGCGGTTGGGTTGATGGGCAACGACGACCATCTGCTGGAAGAAGTGGCACACGCTGGCGCCCTCGCCGGCGAACGGTGCTGGGCGCTCCCGTTGTGGGACGAGTATCGGGAGCAACTCAAATCGGATGTGGCCGACGTCAAGAATACCGGCGGACGGCCGGGCAGCTCGATCACCGCAGGGTGGTTCCTCCGCGAGTTCGTCGCGTCGTTCCCCTGGGCCCATCTCGACATTGCCGGTACCGCCTATACGGACACCGACCGTCCGACCATGAGCAAGGGCCCGACTGGCGTGGGCGTGCGTCTGTTCACGGAATTCGTCCTCGGACGCGCGGGGTGACGGGTTGCAGGCGAACGCTCTCGTTCGTCGCGCCGTTTCTCGTCGCCGTCCTCGTCTCCCGCGCTGCGAGCGCGCAGGATACGACGCTCGCGCAGGATACGCTCCTCCTCGATACCGTCCCGCCACGTCCCACGGCCGTCGCCATCAAAGCGCCCGAGACACCTGATGGACCACTGCCACCCGGCAGTCGCTACGTCTTCACTCGAGATTCCTTGGTTTGGTCCGGCGCTTGGACGCTCAGCGATCTCATGGGCGACATTCCCGGGGTGTACATCGCCCGGGCGGGCTTTCTCGGACTTCCGGAGTACGTCGCGTATGCGGGTCGTGGGGCGGACGCCGTCGAACTCTACTGGGACGGTCTCCGCATGGAGCCAGTCGGCACCGACACGCTCTTCGCGGATTTGACGCGGATCCCGCTCGCGCTCCTCCGTCGCGTCGAAATCGAAGTCTTGCCAACGAGTCTCCGCGTCTATCTGGTCAGCGAACGCCACGAGCGGCTGGCCCCCCGATCGGTGATCGGCGTGGGAAGCGGCAGGTTCTCGACAGCCGCCTTCACCGGCATGTTCCAACACCGCTGGGCCAGTGGTTTCGAGATCACCACTGCCGCGGATTTCTTGAGCACCAACGGCGTAGGCAACCCCAACCGGAGCGACCAAGGCTTCGACATCTTCGCCAAGTTCGGCTGGATCCCCCGACCCAATCTGGGCGCCGAATACCAGATCCGGCGCCAGGATCACGACCGGGACCCGCTCACCACCGACGCCGGGGTGCTCGGCGTGCCGGAACGCCGCGGCTCCCGCACCGATGTGCTGTTCACGATGTTCGCCGGCACCCGTGCGGACGGTCTGGGACTCCGCGTGGAAGGCGGTTTGGGCATCAGTGCATGGGATCCCGATTCCGGATCGGTCGTGTCGGATCAGCGGGTCCGCCGCGCGTATCTCGAGACCGGTCACCGGGGCGCGACGTGGAACGTCTCGGTGCGTGGCACCGTGGGAGACGCCCGCACTCTGGGAAGCGTGGAGGGACGCGTGGGGTGGGTCCCACTTTCCGGTATCGTGCTCTCCGGCGACGGCCGTTGGGCGCGGCACGATGGCGATCGCACCTCCAGCCGGTTCCACGGCGCGGCCGGGATCTACTACGGCCCGTTGTCCCTCGTCGGCGAGGTCAGTATCGCGGAGGCCGTCCAGGCGCCCGCACTGCTCGCGGATCCGGTGCAACGGACCGTGGATCGAGCGGTCAAACTGGCACTGAACACTCCCCGACTCGCCGGGCATGTGCGGGTGGTGCAGCGCGACGCCTACGCTCCGCTCGCCTTCCCGGATCTCCCGGCTGCGACGTTCGATCCCGCAGTCGAGACCACCGTGCTCACTGCGGCGCTGGAGCTCCGACCATTCACCCCCCTCACCATCAGTGGATGGTACGCCGACGCCGTCGACGGCGCGCTCGCCGACTTTGAACCGCCGCAGCATTGGCGCGGTGCCGTCACCTTCCGATCGAAGTTCTGGCCCACGTTCCGCAGCGGCACGTTCGATCTCAAGCTCGAGATAGCCCTGGAATCGTGGGGAGCGGGCATCGCCGGTCGGGATGCAAATGGAATCTCGATGGTGCTCCCAGCGGCAACCCTCCAACAACTCCTCCTCGAGTTTCAGCTGGGAGGCTTCACCGGCTTTTGGCAGATGCGCAATGCAGGGAATCAGACGACGCAGTACGTGCCGGGTTTCCCGTACCCGCTTTCGGCGCAGACCTTCGGCGTCAAGTGGGTCTTTGCCAACTAGGCACGTTTTGACGGCTCTTCCGGGTCCCGCTAGCTTTGGCGGCCAGCGGGACGAAAGGAGCGAGTGACGGTGCCCAGGTCCATGACCGGCTACGGAGCAGTCGAGGGTCCGCTGGCCGGCGGCCACCTCGCCATTGAGATCCGCACCGTCAACCATCGGCACTTCAGCGCGCAGATCCGCGTGCCCCCCGCGCTGCAGTTTCTCGAACCGGAGCTGCGCAACCGTCTGCGACGACGGATCGAGCGAGGTCAGGTCTCGCTCACCGCTCGCTGGACCGACGAGCCACCGGACGCCGCGCGGGTGCGCGTGAACATTCACCGCGCGCGGGCCATCGTACGCGCGCTGGAAGACCTGCAGGCCACGCTCGACCTTCCCGGTCAGATCGATCTCACGTTCGTCGCCCGCCAGCCCGACGTACTGACCACCGGCGAGCCGGCCGCAGTGGAAGTCGGCGAGGAGGACCTCAGCCGCCTGCTGGATCACGCCATCGACGAGCTCACCGATATGCGCGAGGGTGAGGGCAGGGCACTCGCGAACGAGTTGGAGCGACTCCTTACCGAGATGGAGACTCACCTCGATCGTGTGACGGGACGGGCACCCGAGCGCCTTGGAGCGGAGCGGGAACGCCTGCGCCGGTCGGTGCGCGATCTCTTGGACGGAGCATCGCCCAACGAGGAACGCCTGGCGCAGGAGATCGCCCTCCTCGCGGACAAGCTGGATATCACCGAGGAGCTCGTTCGGTTGCGAACACATATGCGCGCGTTTCGCACGATGCTGGAGGAGAACGGCGCCGTGGGTCGTCGGCTGGCGTTTCTCGGGCAAGAAATGCTTCGCGAGACGAACACGATCGGCTCCAAGGCCAACGACGCCGAGATCACACAATCGGTCGTGGCGATCAAGGGGGAACTCGAAAAGCTTCGCGAGCAGGTGGAGAATCTCGAGTAATGGCTTTCCTCGTCGTGCTCTCCGCTCCGTCCGGTGGGGGGAAAACCACCATCGCTCGGGCGCTCATCGCGCAGCGCACGGATGTGGGGTACAGCGTGTCGGCCACGACTCGCCCACTTCGGTCCGGCGAAACGGAGGGTGTCGACTATCACTACTTGTCGGGCACCGAGTTTCACCGGCGGGTCGAAGCGGGAGCGTTTCTCGAGTGGGCGCGGTACGGAGGTCACCTCTACGGCACCCTGGAGAACGAGGTCAACCGGATTCTCGCCACCGGACGGCACGTGCTGCTGGATATCGAGGTCCAAGGTGCCAACCAAGTGCGGCAGCGCCGGGGCGACGTTGTGAGTATCTTTATCCTCCCTCCGACGGCTGACGTCCTGCTCCAGCGCCTTCGGGCCCGCAAACGGGAGGACGACGCGCAAATTCGGGAACGCCTGCTGCAGGCGATCGCCGAACTGAGCGAGGCTGGGAGCTACGATTTCGTGGTCGTCAACGACGAACTAGACGCAGCGGTGGCGGAGGTAGGGACCATCATCGACGCGGAAGCGAAACGGATTATGCGCGCGGCGGGGCTCGCCGAGCGCATTGCCACGTTACAACAGGGTCTACGGCGGGCCGCGGACGCTCTCGCGGTCACATAAGGAGTCTCGATGCAGATCATCACCCCCACAGAAGTGGCGGACCAGGCTGGCAACAAGTACCTCGGGGTCCTGGTGGCGGCCAAGTTCGCCCGATATGTAAACGAGTTCCCCACAGATCCCATGTCCGGGACGGGCAAGAAGCTGACGACCCAGGCACTGGAGGAATTGGCATCCGCCAACCTCACCTATCGTCTCGTCCGCCGGCGGCGCCAGGAGACGTGAGCCTCTCCGGCCGGCGCGTGGTGCTCGGCGTGTCGGGCGGGATTGCGAGCTACAAAGCATGCACGGTCGCCCGACGCTTGACGGAAGCGGGCGCAGCCGTCGATGTCGTGTTGACCGCCGGCGGCGCGCAGTTCGTCGGGCCGGTGACCTTCGAGGCCCTAACCGGACGCCCGGTCCTCACCTCTCTGTGGGAGCGGGACCGGGCGCTCGCGCATGTGCACCTCGGCCACGATACCGATCTCATCGTGGTGGCGCCAGCCACGGCCCACCTCCTGGCGCGAGCGGCACTCGGCCTCGCCGACGACATCCTCACGGCCATACTGCTCGCCGCCCGCGTCCCCATCCTGATCGCCCCCGCGATGAACGACCACATGTTCGCCCACCCGGCCACGCAACAGAACCTCGAGATCCTGCGCCGGCGGGGATGGACAGTCGTGGGACCGGTCGTGGGCCCCCTGGCCGAGGGCCCGAGTGACCAGCGCGGCCGCATGGTCGAACCGGAAGTCCTGTTCGCGTTTGTCGAGCGCGCCCTTCGCGCGTCGACCAGCCGGCTGCGGGACCGCTGCGTCGTCATTACCGCGGGACCCACGCGGGAGCCGCTGGACGCGGTCCGCGTCATCACGAACCCGTCGAGTGGCAAAATGGGGTATGCGCTGGCCGAAGAGGCGTTTGCCCGCGGCGCTCGGGTGCTCCTCATCAGTGGGCCCACGATGCTGTCGCCACCGCCCGGAGTGGAGATCCGCCGGGTGCGTTCCACTGACGACCTGCAGCAGGCCGTGGAAGACGCCTTGCCTGGTGCCGACGTCTTGGTGATGGCGGCGGCGCCGGCCGACTTTCGCTCCGCAGCACCGGAGCCGCACAAGCGCCCGCGACGCGAGGGGCAGATCACGCTCACGTTGACTCCCACCGCGGACGTTCTCGAGACCACGGTGGACGCGCGCCCACCGCACTGCGTGGTTGTCGGATTCGCCCTCGAGCTGGCGGACGGGACCCAGCGTGCGCGGGAAAAACTGCGCCTGAAGCAGCTGGATCTCATTGTCCTCAACTACGTCAATGAAGCGGACGCGGGCTTTGAGGTCGACACCAACCGCGTCACCCTGATCACCCCAGACGGCGAGACAGTGCTCGACCTGATGCCCAAACGCGCCGTTGCCCAACACATCCTGGACGCCGTGGAAGCTCGAGTGTGACGGATCCCAAGCCGCTCTTCGTGCGCTACCTACGCCAGCGGGCCGATGCGGGTGAGGGACCGTTGATCACGGGCCGTCCATTCGAACCTCCCGCGCCTGACATCTCTGCACGACCCAAGGGGGCCCCGCGGGAATCGCTGCCGTCGACGCCCGGCGGTGTGGGCGCCAAAGCGGCCGCCAAGTGGCAGAAGGGCGCGCCACCCATTCCCCCGGCCGGTATCGTGGTGGCGCCTCCAACGCGCGATCTGTTTACGGGCGATCCCCTGACGGGCATGTCCCTGGACGAGATCGCGACCACGGTGCGCGATTGCACTCGCTGCCGGCTGTGCGAGCATCGCACACATGCCGTGCCCGGCGAGGGACCTGCGGGTGCGCGGGTGGTCGTGGTGGGGGAGGGTCCCGGCGCCAGGGAAGACGAGACCGGGCGGCCGTTTGTGGGCAGGGCAGGTGAGCTCCTCACCGACATTCTCCGCGCGATCGGCTTACCGCGCGAGACCGTATTCATTTGCAACGTCGTGAAGTGCCGTCCTCCCAGCAATCGCAAGCCGCAGCACGAGGAAATCGACGCTTGCGTCCCGTTCCTGCACCGCCAGCTTGAAATCATCAACCCAACGGTGATACTTGCGATGGGGGGAACGGCAGCCGAAACGCTGCTGGGTACCAAACAATCTCTCGGTTCCCTACGGAACCGGGTTCACGAGTTTCGTGGGATTCCGCTCATTGTGACGTATCATCCCGCTGCCTTGCTGCGGAACCCCAACTGGAAGAAGCCGACCTGGGATGACGTTCGTATCGCACGCCAGCTCCTTGACCAGCACTGAGGCGGCCGCCAGCCGCCAGGCACCGTGGAGTCCGGAGGCCGAGCAGGCCGTGCTTGGCGCCATGTTGCTGGACCAGGACGCCGCCCTCAAAGCCGTCGAGCTCCTCGACGACCTGGCGTTTTACCGAGATGCGCACCGCCGCATGTTTCGCGCGATGGCGCAGCTGCTGGATCGTGGGGATGTGGTGGATCCCCTGGTGCTGCGCGACGAGTTGGCGCGCAGGGGCGACCTCGAGGCGGCCGGCGGCATGGATTACGTTGCCGAACTGCTCGACGTGGTTCCCACGGCCGCCAACATCGAGTATCACGCTCGGATCGTCCGGGACAAATCCCTCCTGAGGCGGCTCATCGAGGCTGGGACGGACATCGTGCAGGCCGCATACGAAGGGCGCACGGATGTCGACGCGCTCATCGATACCGCCGAGCAACGGGTGTTCGAAGTCTCGTTCCAGCGGGGCACCCAGGAAGTCGTCCGCATCAAGGAACTGATGTGGAAGACCATGGAGCGCATCGAAGCGCGCCACCGAGGCGATGATTCGGTTCGAGGAGTACGAACCGGGTATGTAGACTTGGACGAAATGACGAATGGATTCCAGAGAAACGACTTGATCATCGTCGCCGCGCGGCCGTCAATGGGCAAGACCGCCTTCTGCCTCAACATGGCGGCCAACGCGGCCCTGGAAGCCAAGACGCCTGTCGCCATTTTCTCCTTGGAGATGTCGCGCGATCAGTTGGTGGAGCGACTTCTGGCGGCGGAGAGCTTTGTCGACTTGTCCCGGCTCCGCAGTGGGCGCCTGCGCGACGACGATTATCCCAAGATGTCTCGGGCCGCGGGGCTCCTGGGGACCGCCCCGATCTGGATCGATGATACGCCGGCGCTCACGTTGCTGGAGCTCCGCTCGAAGGCTCGACGCATGAAAGCCGAGCACGATATCGGCCTCTTGGTGATCGATTATCTCCAGCTGCTGCGGGGACCCCGCACCGAGAGTCGGCAAGAAGAGATCAGCTTCATCTCCCGCTCGCTCAAAGCGCTGGCACGGGAAATCGAGACACCGGTCATCGCCCTGTCTCAGTTGTCCCGCGCCCCCGAACAGCGCGGCGGGGACCGCCGTCCACTCCTGTCGGATCTCAGGGACTCGGGCGCCATCGAGCAGGACGCCGATCTCGTGATGTTCATCTATCGCGCCGAGATGTACCCCAGCTTGTTGGAAACCAGCGACGCTGCGAGAGAAGGCATCGCCGAACTGATTCTCTCCAAACACCGAAACGGGCCCACCGGCACGATCAAGCTTGCTTTCCACAAGCAGTACACCCGATTCGACAACTACAGCGAACGGGAGCCCAATTCGCCGAATGGGGGCTGATCGCGCCACCGACGGAGCGCCGGTGGGAGTCGTGATCGCGGCCGCCGGACGCAGCGAGCGGGCGGGACCCGGCGCGCCAAAGCAGTTTCGTCTCGTGGGCGGCGTGCCGATGCTGCTACGGTCCACACAGCCGTTTCTGGATCATCCTCGTGTCCACGACGTCATCATCACGTTGCCGCCGCACGTCGCGGCGGCTCCCCCACCGTGGCTGGAAGCACTCCGGCCCCGCGTGCGCCTGGTACCCGGCGGAGCCACACGAGCACTCTCGGTGAAGGCCGGACTTGAGGCCCTCGAACCGACGTGCACCTTAGTGCTCGTGCACGATGCGGCGCGTCCGTTCGTGTCGCGCGAGACCATCGACGCCGTCATCGCCCTTGCAGCACGTGGGGTGGGGGCCGTCCCAGCCGTGCGGGTGCGCGACACGCTCAAACGCGCGCAGAATGGAGCAATGCGCATCACGGAAACAGTGGATCGCACCGGGCTTTGGTGTGCGCATACACCGCAAGGCTTCCCCCGCGCGATGCTGGAAGCGGCCTATCGACGGGCCACGGGGTCGCTGGGACAAGGTGCCACGGACGAAGCCGCGCTGGTGGAGGCGGCAGGATACGACGTCGAGCTCGTGCCCGACCTCCCGAACAACATGAAGATCACGTCGCCCCAAGACTTCGTGCTCGCGCAGGCTATCGCCGCCACATGACGGTGCTCCCATTTCACGACGCCGCCGACGTGGCGGAGGCCGTGCCCACCGTGGCGGCGCATCTCGACGGCGGTGGGCTCCTCGCATATCCCACCGAGACCGTCTACGGGCTGGGCTCGCGACCCGTTACCGCCGATGTGGAAGCCTTGGGGCGGCTCAAGACGCGACCTCCGGGAAAACCGTTTCTCCTCCTGGTGGCGAGCCGACGCATGGCACTGGACTTCGGACTCGTCTTCACGCCCGCGGCCCGGGCACTGGCCGAGGAGTTCTGGCCGGGACCGTTGACCCTCGTGCTGGCGGGCGGTGAAGGGCGGCTCCCCGACTCACTCCGGGGGCCCGAAGGCGGCATCGCGGTGCGGTGGACTTCGCATCCGGAGACAGCGAACTTGATCGACGCGCTCGGCACACCCATCACCTCCACGTCCGCGAATCGCCCCGGGGGGCCAACGGCGCCAGGGGTGGCGGCGATCGTCGAGACGTTCAAGCCGGAAGTGGACCGCGGCGTGTTGCTCGTGCTGGACGGCGGCGTCCTGGGAAACGTTCCTCCCTCCACGCTCGTGGATTGCACTGGCTCGTCAGCCCGACTCATTCGACTGGGCGCGATCCCAACCCGGGAGCTTCGTGCCCGCGTTGGGAGCTTCGCACCGTAATGCACGTCTTACTCGTCTGCACGGGTAACATTTGCCGCAGTCCCTTGGCAGAGGGACTGATGCGGCGCGAACTCGATTCGCGGGCGTTGGGAGTCATCACCGTGGCGTCCGCGGGTACCGGAGCCTGGGAAGGCGCACCGGCATCGGAAGGCGCGTACTTGGTGGCTCTCGAGCACGGCCTCGATCTTTCAGATCACCGAGCACAGCTCCTCACGAAGGACGTGGTGAAGGAATCGCATCTTATCCTCACGATGGCCCGCCACCATCGGGTACGGGTCCAAGAGCTGGGTGGGGAGGGCCGCACCTTCGTGCTCGGCGAGTACGCCGGTCGCCGTGGCGAGCACGTTGAAGTCAGCGATCCGTTTGGCAGCGACCTCGAGGTCTATCGCAACACGTACCAGGAGTTGGAACAGCTGGTGCAGGCGGCCGTGGACCGGCTGGCCAGTGAGCATCGCGATGCCCATCAGCGCGACCTCTAGGCTCCTGGTCGTGCTGGGCGATCCGGTGGCACACTCGCTGTCACCGGCCATGCAGAACGCCGCCATCAACGCCGTCGGCCTGGACGCAGTGTACCTGGCCCTCCACGTAGAGGCCGGCGCGCTCCCCCACGTGATCAGAGCCTTCGAAGCCGTCGGGGTAGCCGGCAACGCTACCGTACCGCACAAGATGGCGATTGCCCAGTTGCTCATCCGGCTCACTCCCCTCGCCAAAGAGCTCGAGGCCGCCAACACGTTCTGGCCCGACGGTGGTCGGCTCGTGGGTGACAACACCGATGTGGCCGGCACGCTCGATGCTTTGGAGCGGCTCGATGCCGAGGGCCCATGGCTCCTGCTCGGTACCGGAGGGGCCGCGCGAGCCGTGGCCGCTGCCGCGCGCGAGCGTGGCATACCGTTGCTCGTCCGCTCTCGCAGTCCAGATCGCGCACAGACCTTCTGTCAATGGGCGCAGGGATTGGGGGTCGAGGCTCGCGTGGACGACGGCGCTGCCGTGGCTACCGTGATCAACGCCACCCCGCTCGGCCTCGCGCCGGGCGACCCGGTCCCCGTACCGGACGAGCGGATGGCGGGAGCCCGCGCCGCTCTCGACCTGGTCTACGCTCCCGGTGAGACGGTGTGGATCCGCCGATGGCGCGAGCGGGGGCTGCGCGCCGCCGATGGCCGCACGATGTTGGTAGCGCAAGGCGCGCGGGCTTTCGAGCGATTCTTCCCCGACGAAACCGCACCTCGGGAGATCATGGCCGCCGCGGTCAATCGGGCGTTGGGCGCATGAGGGCGGTACCCGGCCTGCTCCTCGCGCTCGAACGCTTTGTGCTGCCCAATGCGTGCATCCACTGCGAGCGCACGGTGGAGCGGCGTACGCCAGACGCCCTACTGTGCGGCGTCTGCGTGAGCCGAATGCGTGGCGTGGCTCCTGGATGCACGCGCTGCCACCACCCCCTGCCGCCGATCGGTCCCTGCCGCTTCTGCGCGGCGTGGCCAGCCCAACTGCACATCGCTCGGAGCGCGGTGTGGCTGGGACCCGAAGCCCGTTCGCTCATCCATCATCTCAAGTACCAAGGGTTCCGCCGGCTCGCGTGTCTGGCCGCCGACCTCATGGTGCGCCGCTCCCCGACCGCCCCCGTCCCGCATGCCATCCTCGTGCCCGTGCCGCTCACGCCCAAGCGCGAGCGCCGGCGCGGGTTCAACCAGGCGGCAGACCTGGCTCATGCGCTGGGGATCCGGTGGGGAATACCAGTCGTCTCCGTGTTGCGGCGAATCCCCGGCGGAGGCTCCCAGACGGTTTTGACGCCGCTCGAGCGCGCAACCAACGTGGCGGGCGTGTTCCAGGCCACACCACCATCGCCGGATGTGTCGCCCGTGCCTCCACGAATCGCGAGAGCGCACCGCCAGCCCGCCACTCCCGCCGAGGCCGCGAGGAGGGACGGCGGGGCGGCGGTTATATTGGTGGACGATGTCCTCACCACCGGTGCCACGGTCGCGGCCGCAGCCATGGCTTTGGCGCGTGCAGGATGGCGAGATATCGAAGCGGTGACATTCGCGAGGGCGCTGCCGTTCGCCCTCCGCGCCACCGTGCTCTGAACCCCAACGCCGCGCACGCGAGGTGCAGCGGCTGCCGTCGACTTCTCACTGAGGGATTCATGACACCCAAGGTCGCGATCAACGGATTTGGACGCATTGGCAGGAACGTGCTACGGGCAGCGGCAAAGTCGGGCCGCAGGCTCGATATCGTCGCCGTGAACGACCTCACCGACGCCGAAACCCTGGCGCATCTCTTGAAGTACGACTCCGTTCACGGACGCTATCCGGGCACCGTGGAAATCGCCGGGGATGATCTCGTCGTGGACGGCAAGCGGATCGAGGTGCTCTCGGAACGCGATCCGGCCAAGCTTCCGTGGAAACAGCTAGGCGTCTCCACGGTACTGGAATCCACCGGGGTGTTTCGGGATCGCGATAAGGTCTCGCTGCACCTGAAAGCCGGTGCTCAAAAAGCCATCATCAGTGCGCCGGCGAAAAACGAAGACATCACGATCGTGATGGGTGTCAATCACGATCGCTACGATCCGGCCGCGCATCACATCATTTCCAACGCTTCGTGCACTACCAACTGTCTCGTCCCGGTCGTCAAGGTCGTGAGCGATTGTTTCGGATTCGAGCGCGGATTCATGACCACGGTGCACAGCTACACCAACGACCAGCGGATTCTGGATCTTCCACACAAGGACCTGCGGCGGGCACGGGCCGCCGCCACGAACATCATCCCCACCACCACCGGTGCCGCCAAAGCGACGGCGCTCGTCATCCCGGAACTCAAGGGCAAGATCGACGGGGTGGCCCTGCGGGTCCCGACGGTCGACGTGTCGCTGGTAGATCTCACCTGCGAAGTGCACCGATCCACCTCGATCGAAGAGGTGAACGATGCGTTCCGTCAGGCCTCGGCGGGTGCGCTGAAAGGAGTGCTCGCGGTCAGCGATGAGCCCCTGGTGTCCACGGATTACATTGGCAATCCGTTCTCGAGCACGGTCGACGCTCTGAGCACGAACGTGATCGACGGGGTGCTGGTGCACGTATCCTCGTGGTACGACAACGAAATGGGCTACTCCGCCCGCTGCGTCGATCTCCTGCACTATGTGAACGAGCACCTGACGTGAAGCGTCGGCTCGCGTCCCTCGACGGGCAACCGCTGGAGGGACAGCGCGCCTTCGTGCGTGTGGACTTCAATGTCCCACTAGCCAGTGGGCGCGTGGCCGACGCCACCCGCATCCGGGCCGCTCTTCCCACCATTGACTGGCTGCGCAAACGCGGCGCCCGGGTGATTCTCGCCTCTCACCTCGGCCGGCCCAAGGGCAACAAGGTTTCGGAGTTTTCCCTGCAGCCCGTGGCGCGAGAACTGGAACACCTGCTGGCCACACCGGTCACGTTCATCGAAGAGCCACTCTCCGAGGACGCCGTGCGCCAGACGCGCCGCCTACGCCGCGGCGAGGTGGCATTACTCGAAAACACCCGCTTCTACGCCGGGGAAGAGCAAAACGACGCGGCCCTCGCCGATGCGCTGGCTGCGCTGGGCGATTTCTACGTCAATGACGCGTTTGGTGCGGCGCACCGCGCTCACGCGTCTACGGAGGGCGTGGCACATCGGCTCAAACCGGCCGTCGCCGGATTGCTCATGGAACGTGAACTCCAGTACCTGGAAGAGGCGCTCGCCGATCCGGCTCGTCCCTTCGTCGCGCTCCTCGGCGGCGCCAAGATTTCCGGGAAGATCGACGTCATCGAGGCCCTGCTCCCCAAGGTGGACCAGATCCTCATCGGCGGAGCGATGGCGTGCACCTTCTTTCTGGCCATGGGCCTCGAAGTGGGACAGTCGCTGGTGGAGCCGGAGAAGGTGGATCTCGCAAGCGCGCTCTTAGCGCGAGGGGCCGAAAAGCTCGTCCTCCCCAAGAGCGTGGTCGTGGCCGCCGCGCTTGCGTCGGATGCGCCATTCCGAGCTGTCCGGCGAGAGAAGATTCCGGCCGAGTGGGCAGTCTACGACATCGATCAGGACGCCGCCGAGTTTTTCATTTCCCTCATCGTCCCCGCCCGCACCGTGATCTGGAACGGACCGATGGGAGTATTCGAGACCCCTCCGTTCGACAGCGGTACCGTGGCCATTGCCCGCGGTATGGCCGCGGCGACGGATCGCGGTGCCACGACGATCGTCGGCGGCGGTGACTCGGTCGCCGCGCTCGCGGCGGCCGATCTCCTGGACAAGGTCACCCACGTCTCCACCGGAGGAGGCGCCACCTTGGAGCTGCTGGAAGGCAAGGCGCTCCCGGGCATCGAGGCTCTCGACGACGCATGAAACGCATACTCGCAGCCAACTGGAAGATGCACTTAGGGCCGGGTGACGCCCGGGCTTTTCTCAAATCCTTCCTCAATCGATATCGTCCCTCGCCGGAGCAGGAAGTGTGGTTCTTCCCCTCGGCCGTGGCCCTCGAGGCCGTCGCGCAGCTCACGCGGGATCGCCGAGAGATCCGCGTCGGGGCCCAAAACGTCCATTGGGAGGCGAAGGGCGCATTCACCGGCGAGCTGAGCGTTGCCATGGCAGGCGACGCCGGTGCCCAGGCAGCGCTGGTCGGTCACTCGGAACGGCGGCACGTGTTCGGCGAGACCGACGAGGAGACCGGCCGAAAGGTCCGCGCCGTGTTGGACGGAGACCTGACACCGATGCTCTGTGTGGGCGAGACGATTGCCCAGCGCGATGCCGGCGAGACCCTCCAGGTGGTCGATCGGCAACTCGACGTGCTGACCGGTCTCGACGCGGCCACGCTGGGCCAGATCGTCATCGCGTACGAACCGGTCTGGGCCATCGGTACCGGGCGGACCGCGACGCCAAACGACGCGGCGGAGGTGCATGCCCACATCCGACGCTGGATGGTCGGGCGGGGCGCCGCCCCACGCGCCATCCGCGTGCTCTATGGCGGCAGTGTCAAGCCCGGTAACGCCGCCGACCTACTGTCACAGCCGGACATCGATGGGGTCCTCGTGGGAGGGGCGTCCCTGGACCCCGAGTCCTGGAGTGCCATCGTCCACCGATGATTGACCCAGCGATTGACGCCGTCCGGGGGATCGGTGTATCTTGCGGCCCGACAGGAGATTAGCATGCTAGTTGGAATCTTGATTGCCATACTGTTGCTGGTCAGCATCCTCCTCATGGTCGTGGTTCTGCTGCAAGCGGGCACCGGTGGGGGACTCGCTGCTATGGGAGGCGGTGCCTCCACGGACACGTTCTTTGGCGGCCGCCAGGCGGTGACGATCTTGACGAAGGCCTCCTGGTGGCTCGGTGGGATTTTCCTCTTTCTCGCGCTCGTCCTCGCCGGCCTGAGTGCCCGTGGATCGACCCCCACCTCAGTGTTGGATGCCGAGCCCGTCAGCGCACCCACGCCCGTGGCGCCACCCGCGCAACTGCCCTTGGACGTGGAACCCGCGCCCGCGGGCGAGGCCACACCTCCGCCTCAGCCGTAGGGGGACGAGCCCTGCATCCGGCGTACATTCTTCTCGAAGACGGCGCGTGGTTCCCCGGGGCCACGCGCCGTCCCGTTGATCCCACCCCCGGCGAAGTCGTATTCACGACCAACCTGACCGGTTATCAGGAGGTCTTCACCGACCCCTCCTATTTGGGCCAGATCGTGGTCATGACGGCGCCGATGATCGGGAACTACGGCATCAATGAGGAAGACGTCGAATCCGAACGGCCCCAAGTGACCGGGGTCGTCGTGCGCGAGCTCGCACAGCGGCATTCGAATTGGCGGGCCAGCGGCTCCCTGGAGGACTGGCTCGAAGGTCGACGCGTTCCTCTCGTTGAGGGCGTGGACACGCGCCGACTCGCACGACACATCCGGTCGGCAGGCGCGATGCGTGGCATTATCGCCTCCGGAGCGGCGCCTTCGGACGGTATCCAGAAACAGCTCGAACAAAGTCCGCGCATGGAGGGGCTCGACCTCGCCTCGCGCGCCACCGTGGATCGGGAATACGGGGTGGGGGACAGCCCGGCACGCCACCATGTCGTGGCGTATGACTTCGGGATGAAACGCAACATCGTTCGGATTCTGACATCGCTCGGGTGTCGCGTCACGGTCGTGCCCGCCGCCACGCCGGCGGCTCGGGTCCGAGAGCTGGAGCCCGACGGGCTGTTCCTCTCCAACGGCCCTGGCGATCCCGCAGCCGTGAGCTACGCCATTCCGGTCATCCGAGACCTCGCCGAATCGGGACTCCCAACCCTGGGGATTTGCCTGGGTCACCAGCTGCTTGCGCTGGCGTTCGACGGTCAGACGGCGAAGCTCCCGTACGGGCACCGGGGGGGTAACCATCCCGTGCGCGAGCTCGAGTCGGGACGAGTCCTCATCACCAGCCAGAATCACGGATTTGCTGTCGTGGGAAGGGGTAAGGATGTTTCAGGTGCTAAAGAACTGGAGGTTACGCACCGTAACCTCAATGACGACACGGTCGAAGGGCTCAGGCACCGCGAACTCCCGATTCTCGCCCTGCAATACCACCCTGAAGCGGCTCCGGGACCCCACGACGCCAGGGGGCACTTCGCCCAGTTCGTCCAAGCCCTTGACACACAACAGGTAAGCCGGTATTTATGACCGCCCGGCCCGCCGCCCCCGCGGCCGGCCATCGCCGGTTCAGGAACAGAGTAGAGAGGACGGATGACCAAGGCGGATCTCGTCGAGAAAGTCACGGCCTCGATCGCCCGTACGGCCGGACCGATGATCTCGAAGAAAGACTGCGCCCGCGTCGTTGATGCCTTCCTCGACGCGGTGAAAGACGCGCTCGCGGATCAGAACAACATCGAGATCCGGGGCTTTGGGACGTTCAAGATCCGCATGCGGAAGACGCGGATGGCACGGAATCCGCGAACGGGCGAGCCGGTGGAAGTTGCGGCCCGGCCGGTCCCTGTCTTCAAGCCCTCCAAGGAGTTACGGGCGATGGTCGCGGAGAACGAAGAGGTCACGCAAGACCAGCCGTAGTCTGGGCCCCACGACTGCTCGCGGGTCCATTATCTCCCACCGGTGCTGTTCACGAGACTCCTCCGGAGACGGAGACTTGTCACGCCGTACCTGACCGGCGTTTCAACGTCAATGCGGCCAGAAATCCACCCGGGAGCGCCGTTTGGACGCTCGGGCCTCACATTGAACGACGGCTTGCCACCGGACCTCGCGGTTCGAGGTTACCCCTGGCTGGTGCGTCTCGGCCACGGCGGCAGCCAGCCCCACGCGAGACCAGGCACGCACAGAAAGACCGACGATGATGAATGGAGGCATCCGTCGGTATCGTCGCCGGTACCGCCATGCGACGAGGGGAACGGTCGCGGGGGCGTCGTCACAGGCATGGGCCTCCCTTATATTCCCTCCCGTATGACGTCCTCTTCGCAGCGGACCCCCGTATCGGCCTCCAGCATCACGGTGTCGTGTCGATTCTTCGGCCGGTACGCGGAAGTGCTTGGCGTGGGGCAGCTGGAGCTCCAGTTGCCCGCCGAGGCTACGGCGGGTGATGCGGTTGCCGCACTGCGGACGCGCCACGACGCCCAGTCCCTCCTGCCCCAACGTCCATTGGTTGCGGTGAATCAAGAGCACGTTGCGCTCGACGCACCCTTACACGATGGGGATGAGCTTGCGCTGCTCCCTCCGCTCGCAGGCGGCTAGTGAATCACGTTACGCACGATCCCATTCAGCTCGACCGTCTGATTGCCGAGGTGTCGGATCCCGGCCGGGGGGCGATCGTCGTGTTTCTCGGGACCGTGCGGCGTGGACCGGACGACGGTCCAGTACGGGAGATCGAGTATTCGGCGTATGAAGCAATGGCGGCTGGGGAGTTCCAGCGTATCGTCAACGAAGCGGCCGGGCAGAGCCACAACATCGAGGTGGCGGCACAGCACCGACTGGGCACGGTCCCCACGGGCGACCCCAGCATCGCCGTGGTGGCGGCGGCACCGCACCGCGCTGAGGCGTTCACCGCGTGCCGCTACGTGATCGAGCAGGCGAAGCTCAGGCTTCCCGTCTGGAAGAAAGAACGGCTCGACGACGGGGGAACCCGCTGGCGCGAGAACCCAGACGGGTCCTCCACGCCGGGAGTGGCCCCGCCCGCGGATGGGGACCCCTGATGGGATTGGGTATTGGCCTGATCGAACCACAGATCGCGCCAAACACTGGGAACATCGCACGTCTGTGCGCTGCCACCGATGCGGCGCTGCACCTCATTGGGCCGTTGGGTTTCGAGCTCGATGACACCCAATTGAAGCGCGCCGGCCTCGATTACTGGGACCACGTCGACCTGTGGGTACACGCGCACTGGCGCGTCTTCCGGGAGGCGGTCGCGCGCGATCGGTGCCTCTACTTTTCCTCTCACGGTACGCAGCCTTTTGGCGATGCTCCGTACGCCCACAATTCAGTGCTGGTCTTCGGCAATGAGACCCACGGCATGCCCGAGCGCATACGCGAGAAGTATCCCGATCGGATCTTCCGTATCCCGATGCGCCCCGCGGTCCGCAGCCTGAATCTCGCCACCTCCGCCGGTATCGTGTTGTACGAAGCCGTTCGACAGGTCGGCATCGAGTTAGACGCCGAGACGTCCGAGTCGGACGCCGCGTGAGCACCCCACATCCTTCTTACCGCTTTAACCATACGGATCGCACATGAACAAGATCACCATCGTAGGGGCAGGGAACGTCGGCGCCACGCTAGCACAGCGGGTTGCCGAAAAGGAGCTGGCGCGCCAGGTCGTGCTGGTGGATATCGTCGAAGGCATCCCTCAAGGGAAAGGCCTCGACCAGTGGGAGTCCGCGCCGATCGAGGGGTTCGATAGCCGCGTGATCGGCGCCAATGACTATAGCCCGACTGCGGGTAGCGAGATGGTGATCGTGACCGCCGGTATCGCCCGCAAACCCGGGATGAGTCGAGACGACTTGGTCAAGACGAACGCCGAGATCGTGAAAGCCGTGAGTCAGGAGATCAAGCGATCCTGTCCGGAGGCCATCGTGATCATGGTGTCCAACCCGCTGGACGTGATGTGTTGGGTCGCCAAGGAAGTCACCGGGTTTTCGAGACAGCGCGTGATCGGCATGGCCGGGGTCCTGGACACGGCACGGTACCGGAGCTTTCTAGCGGAGGCGATCGACGTTTCGGTGGAGGACATCCAAGCGATGGTTCTGGGTGGACACGGCGACACGATGGTCCCGCTCATCTCCTATACGACCGTGTCGGGGATTCCGGTAACCCAACTCATCGACCGCAAACAACTCGACGCCATCGTCGAGCGCACGCGAAAGGGTGGGGCCGAGATCGTGGGATACCTCAAGACCGGGTCCGCCTACTATGCTCCCTCGGCGGCCGCCGCACAGATGGCCGAGGCCATCGTCAAAGACAAGAAGCGCATTCTTCCGTGTGCCGCGTGGTTGGAAGGTGAGTACGGAATGGACGGCATCTATCTTGGCGTACCCTGTAAGCTCGGCGCCCAGGGACTGGAGCAGATCGTGGAGGTCGAACTCAGTTCCAAAGAGCAAGTGGCGTTGCGGAAGTCCGCCGAGGCCGTGCGGAAGACGATGGCGACCGTGTCCTTGTGATCGATTGCCGACCGTCGCGCCGTGTCGAGGGGGCCGCGGGGCCCCCTCTGGCCATTTGAACCCTGTGGTGTACCTTCTCAGCCGTCCTGCACTCCGGAGGCCGCCATGGTCACCCTGGGATCGCTGTGGCTCCCCATTCTGCTCTCGGCCGTGTTCGTCTGGATCGCTAGCGCGCTCATTTGGACGGTGATGCCACACCACAAGACGGATTGGAAAAAACTCCCCGACGAGGAAGCGCTCCGCGGAGCCCTCAAAGGACAGAACTTGGCACCGGCGCAGTACTCGTTCCCCCACGCGCCGGACTCCGCCGCCATGAAGGATCCTGAGGTTGTACGGAAGCTGCAGGAGGGGCCCGTGGGCGTGCTCACCATCTGGCCTTCGGGTATGCCCACCATGGGCGGGAAGATGGCGGCGTCGTTCGTGTACTACCTGGTGGTCGGCGCGATCGTCGCGTACCTGGCGGGACGAACGGTCGCGGCGGGGGCCGAGTATCTCGCGGTGTTCCGGGTCACGGGCACCGTGGCGTGGTTGGCCTACGCGTTTGGCGGCATTCCCGACTCCATTTGGTTCGGGCGCCCCTGGAGCACAACCGTCAAGATCCTGATCGACGGGTTGGTCTACGCCTTGCTCACGGCCGGCGTCTTCGGCTGGCTGTGGCCGGGGGGCTGATCATTTGCCGGCGTACTCCACATAGTTTCGGGGCGTCTCCCATAGCACGATCTTTTTGAGGCGGCCGGGGAGGCGCCCTTCGAGCAGGTGCCAGATCACCACGATCATGTTCTCGGTCGTGGGATTGAGATCACGAAACTCCTCCACGTCGAGATTCAGGTTCTTGTGGTCGAAGCGCGCCACGACCAGATCTTCGACGATCCGCTTGACTTCACCCAGGTCCGCCACAAACCCGGTGACGGGATCGATCTCCCCCTCCACCGATACGTCCAACTCATAGTTGTGCCCGTGGTAGTTGGGGTTGTTGCACAGCCCAAACGTTCGACGATTATCGGCATCCGACAGTGCTGGGCTGTGGAGACGATGCGCCGCGTTGAAGTGGACGCGTCGGGTGACCGTGACGGTTGCCATCGGTGGGTAGTTACACGGAAAGGAAGGGGCGCGCAACGGCACGAACGCCACGCGCGCCCCAACAGTGAGGCACGCGTGGCGTTCCCTCCTGCGAGCCTCGAGCCAGCTAGAACGTCACGACCGCTTCATTCGAACAGATCGCGGTGCCAGCCTCACAGACCTGATAGACGAAACTGGTGGCGGACGTCGATCCGATACGATCGAAATAGCGCCCGTTATTGCTCGTCGTCGCAATCACGGCTCCATCTCGATAGATATCCACGTTCGACGACGTTGCCCCGTCCCATGTCAGGCGCGCGCCCCGCGCGCTCCCAAACTGTCGTCCAGTCGCCTCGAGCGTAATCGTTGCACCGCTTCCGCCGTCGGTGACGGTGACACCCTGCGAGATCGTGTCGGAGCCACCCGCGTCATCGGTGACCGTGAGCGACACGGTATACGTGCCGGCAGCCGCGTAGGTATGGCTCGGGTCCTGCTGGGTCGACGTATTACCGTCACCGAACTCCCAGCTCCACGACGTGATGGAGCCATCGCTGTCCGTGCTCGTGTCCGTGAACCCGCACGTCAGGTCCCCGCAGCTCCACGTGAACCCCGCTGTGGGGGGATCATTCTGACCACCGGGCTCGGTGACTGTAACCTGCTGCGTCTCAGTGTCGGTCTCCCCGTCGTCGTCCGTTACGGTGAGCATCACCGAGTACGTCCCCGCAGCGGCGTAACTGTGATTGGGATTCTGCCCGCTCGATGTGTTTCCGTCCCCAAATTCCCAGTTCCACGCGGCAATCGACCCGTCCGAATCGCTGCTTTGATCCATGAACGAGCAATCGAGATCGGTACAACTCGCCTCAAACGCCGCTGTCGGCGGCGTGTTGGGCGGCGGTCCGCCGGGACTGCCAATGAAGCCCGTGTAGAGAAACCGGTTCGCCGTGCCAAAGCGCGAGCTGCGGTTGTGGAGGTCGATGGTACCCAAGGTGGCGTTGTTGGTGAGGCCGGCCGCGACCTCCGCCGGCGTGGCGCCGGGATTGGCCTCGAGGAACAGGGCAGCCGCGCCGGCGACGTGGGGTGTTGCCATGGACGTGCCGCTGAGGCTCGCGGTCGCGTTGTCGTTGGTCAACCACGTGGAGATGATGCTCACGCCGGGTGCCAGGAGATCAACGCACGAACCGTAGTTCGAGAACGACGCTTCGTCGTCGTCCGACTCCGTGGCACCCACGGTAAGCGCGCTGGGGGCCCCGGCTGGACTCTGCGTGCAGGCATCCTGCGGGATGCCAAAGATATTGCCGTTCCCCGCAGCCACCGCGTAGTTCACACCCGACGCGACGGAGTTCCCTACCGCATCGCGGAGCGACTGCACGTTGCCGTACCCAAGGCTCATGTTCACGACTGCCGGACGCTGCGCGTTTGCCGTCACCCAGTCGACGGCGGCAATGGCCATGCTGACATCACCAAAGCCGTCGCAGTCGACGACCCTGGCGGCCCAGATATCCGCATCCTTCGCGACGCCATACGTGGCTGAGGCAGCGGTACCGGCGACGTGCGTGCCATGTCCATGGCAATCCTCCGCGCTCCCCCGCCCGTCACCCACGAAATCGCCGCTGGCGCCGTTGGGCACGAACTCGGCACGGCCGCCAAAGTCGTTGTGCGAGTCACGGACTCCGGTATCGAGCACGTAGATGTTGACCCCCGCGCCACTCGCTTGGTACGTGTACGCGTTATCCAGCGGAAGATCCCCTTGGTCCACGCGGTCGAGGCCCCATGAGGGCGGGTTGGTCTGCGTCACGAAGAGTTCGGCCTCACGGTCCGGTTCGACGTACGCGACGAGGGGGCTCGCTCGGAGTTCCTCCGCACGCCGCACGGACATTCGCGCTGCAAACCCTTTGAGGGCGAACTGATAGGTAAAGAGCACGCGACCGCTCGTTTCGTCGATGAGCGTACGCGCCGTCAGGGCTGGATTGGCCACGGCGTCGTGCAACACCACGATGTACTGATCTGGGATGGCCCTCGTCGTCGTGGGCGGCGGTGTGTCGAGATCGGTAGATGGTTGCGTCGTCTCGCCGCATCCAAAGAGCACGAGCAGGCTCGTACCGAGCAGCGCGCGAGTGGATCGTCGCATGACGTCTCCAGGTTGTCGTGTATGGGCGCGGCGTGGCAGCCCGGTCGGCATGGGAGGAGCCAACCGGTCGCCATTGAATAGCATACGGGTCGTGGAGGGTCAAGCACGCCGTGAAGATCACAGGCCCGACGACATCGCCGGGCCTGTTGCATCAGCGCCCCACACGGCACTCCGCATGGGGAGGGCTTACCGCGTGGCCGGATCCATCTTCCAGAAGCCAATCCCGCCTGGCTGATGCTGAACCGCGACGCTCGCCACCCGCCGCTTGTGCACGAGGTCGATGACATCCACGGTCCCGCGGGTCGCTCCAATTGCTTCGTTGGAAACGAACGCGTAGCGAGAATCCGGGGTGATCACAACACCGTGCGTCACCGGCTGCGTCGTCGCGACCCTGGTCTCCGTACCGGTTCGAAGATCGACGATCGCGACGCCCTGGTCGCCCTTGAGCGTCACGACGAGCCAGGCACCATCCGGGCTCACGTCCGCGTTATAGGGCCCCTTCCCAGTGGCAAACCTTCGGGTAACGGCCAAGCTCGTCGCGGAGATCTCGAGAATCAGCCCTCGCTGATTGCATGGGACGTACAGGAACCGATCGTCCGGCGATGGAACTACCCAGGTGGGACCGCATCGTTCAGCACCCGGTACGGGCGCTGGGGCGGGACTCGCCAGTACGCGCTCATTGCCCGGCGTGAGGTCCAAGATGCGGGCCACCTGAAGGGATCGAGTGGAGATCTCCACGAGTTGATCGCTCCCGACACAGACCGAGTAATGGGCCGTCCCGGACGTGTTGATACGACTTCCGTGTGGCTTCACACAGGTCTTGATCTGGGTGACCTCCTGCATGGTGGGCGTGAACAAGACCGAGACCGTGCTCGGCACCGCATCGCCGTGCAGGTTGAAATTGACGGCGAACAGCATGGACCCGTCAGGCGTCACAGCCATCGAGGCGGGGAACAGTCCAACCGTGGCCGTATCCGCGAGCCGGTCCGACCCGGTCGTGAACTTCCAGATCCGGCCGTAGGGCGTGCCGTGGGCGAGCGAGACGTACCAGTGCCTTCCGTCCGGCGATACCGTGAGTCCGTGCGCGCCGTCCAGATCGGCAGGCATGATGCCAACGGGAATGGTCGACTCCTCCACGAGTCCGTTGCGATCCAAGCGAACTCGCGAGATCAGGTCCGACGACTCGTTCGCCACGTACACCCAGTATCGACCCGCGAGCTCTTGCGCGGCAGCGGGCGACACAGCCGTCAGGCACACCGCGAGGCTCCAGATCAGCTTCTTCATGGAGAGAGCCGCTCTGAGCGTTCGTGATGCAACACCCACAACCCGCTGTTCATGTCGCTCACGAAGATGTTGCCCTTGAAGGGCTGGGGACCCCACGCTAGCGGCGCGTTAGGCTGTAACACATCGCGTGGGGCGGCGGTATGGTACCAGCCGATCTGACGTCCCTGCGCGTAGAGATCGCCACGGAGTTCACCCGTCACGTCGACGATTCGCAACCCACCCTGATAATACGCGATGTACAAGAGGCCGTTCTCGACCCAGATGTTGTGGGCCCCGGCCTCGGGCACCTCGAACCGGGCCACCTCACGCGGCGCGTCGAGGTCAGAAACGTCCATCACATGAATGTATCCCCGCGGGCCGTTCACGCATTTGTCGCAACCGAAGATCTCGTCGCCAACGAAGACGTAATTCCCCTCGCGGTAGGCCGTGTGGGTGTTGCCCATCCCGTACGCAATACTGGAAACGAACGCCGGCGCCGTGGGCGTCCCACCATGCGTCCCCGCGCCGATATCCAAAATCACGAGCCCATCGTCCCAATATGACAGATACGCATAGCGACCATCGGCCCACACGTCATGAAGCGATTTGTTCTCCTCGCCTGGCCGAATTTCCCACCGTCCGGCATGCCGCGGATTCGTAGGATCACTCAGGTCCAGGATGTTCATGGCATTGGTACCGTCGTTCACCGCGTACACCACATCGCCGTTGATCCAGACATTGTGGATCCCGGCGGTGAGGCTGTCAGTGAGTTCCGCGATGATGTCCGGATGGGCGGGATCGGTCAGGTCCAAGACCACAATCCCGTTGCGCCGCGTGCTCGCGCCTTCTCGCGTGATGATGGCCCAACTCGCGTCTCCGTTCACCTTCACATCGTTGACCACACGCGCGTCGACCAGCACCGAGTCCACCAGGACGATGTCCGATGGCTCCGTCACGTCCCACACATACATTCGCTGCCCACCACCTTGAGCATGCGTCCCCGTGTAGGCATAATCCCGCCCGTCCTTCCCTTCGAACACCCACAGATCGCTCGTCGCCACATCGGGCGGTCCCGCTCGGGCAACCAGCTCGACCGGGGTCGCCTTGACGCGGGGAATCACCTCCACAACCGCTTCGGCGCCGAGCTGCCCTGCCGTGGCAACGACTTTGTAGGCCCCCGGGTTTTCCGCGACGAACGCCCCGTCCTCGTACATGTCGGCACCCGCGGAGTCGAGGCCGTGGGCGGCATAGGAGAGGGCAAGGTCGCGGACCCGCTGCCCAGACCGGTCGAGCGCGGCCACGTCGAAGCGCACCACGTCTCCCGTTCGTGCGGTGGTCGCACGTGGGGTGATGACGAGCTGCTGCACGGGGTTCGGGAGCGCCTGGAAAGTGTGACGTGCCGCGACGCGGTCATCGGCCGTGGCCACGAGCGTGGCCGTCCCCGGCCGCGAGATCGTCACGACCCCGGTGGGGGTGACCAATGCCACCGTCGGCGTTTCACTGCGCCACTGAATGCTGGCCAGCGCGTGCTCGGTCTCCCGATTGGTCATGGGGGTGGCGGTCATGCGAAACGTGGTACCAGCGTATGGCGCGTAGCGCGGCTCGTGAATCTCGACGCTCGCCAATGGCCAGTCATCCACCTGTACGGTGGCCGTGCCAATGGGGTTCCAGCGGAACCCGCCGGAGTCGTTTGGAACCTGCACCAGGATCTGGAACGGCGCTTCGCCGGGCCGGGTGCCAACGATCAGGTAGGAATCCGGAACGGAATCCTTTATAGACTTGGCATTGAACACATCCGAACCCCATGAAATGGCGAACCGCGCTCCACGAACGCGGGCGCCTTCGCGATCGGTAAGCGCAATTGTCAACAGGACGGTATCACCGCGAACAAGCGCGAGGGGATCCGGCGTGAGGCGGGCGCCGCGGACGCGCAGCCCCGCCGTCAGCTCTGCGGACGAGCCTTGGGGGATCTGCGCCTCGAGCGCTGGGGGTCCGAGCGTCAACACGGCAAGCAAGACCGCGCCGAGAGGGGCTCGTCGAGCCATACGCTACACTCCTCGGTTGGCTGGGAGGCCGGCCGTCGAGACGCTCACGAGGGTGCAGGGCGCCACGCCCGGCGTGTTAGCTACGTCACGGTCTATTTAGACGCCCAAAGGGCACTAATAGTTTCGCCCGGCGTACCACGGAACCACCGCCAGCCCGAAGCGGCGGGACAGCCATTGGTCACAGAGAGGCGTTGACGGTAACCTATGATGTTTCTACGTTTGGACTTAGACAACGTGTCACCACGCATCGTCGGGCTCATCGTCGTCGCGGCCGCGCTGGCCGCTCCCCGCACCCTCGTCGCCCAAGGCTCGGCGGTCGAGTTCGCGTCGGGACCCTGGTGGTATGGCGAGAGTCCGGCGTTCTCCTACACGCTTGCCTACCACCAGCGCATTGCGGGACCTGTCGACTACGGCCTGGGGTTCGCTCACCTCGACGACGCCAGCACGGTGGACGATCGCACGCAAACCGGCGCCGTGGTGTCACTCGCCGTCAACCGCGCGGGTCCCGGCCCGTACGTTCGGGGCGCGTGGGGGCTCGGTCTCCGGCACACGGACCGGGACCCTGACGCCTTCTGGGCGTTGGGCCTGGGATACTCGCTCCGGCCCGCCACCTTCCTCTCGCTCGGACTGGAGGCACTCTACCGGGTGGAGGACCAGAGTCTCGGCGGCTTCTGGCAATTGGATCCCACCGACCGGCGCGGGGTGCAGTTGCAGGGCCGGGTGGCCCTGGCCTTTGGCGGCCAGCCGCGACGGGCGCGCACGCCCCGGCGTGCACCCGCACGCCGTCCGTCAGCGACATCGACATCCGGGCCCAGCGACGACACCAGTCCTGCGGCGACGACGGCCACGACGGCCGCCAACGAGCTGACGCTCGACGTCGTGGCCACCGCCCTCGAGGCCATGGGAGCGCCGTATCGGTGGGGTGGCAGCGATGCGAACGGGTACGACTGCTCGGGACTCATCCAGTACGCGTATGGCGAGCATGGCATTCTACTCCCGCGCCGCAGCCGTGATCAGGCGCGCACCGGTGACCTCGTCGATCCGGACGTCGTCGCCCTTCAGCCCGGCGATATTCTCGGATTCACCACCGGAGGCGGCGGGATCTCGCACGTCGGGCTCTACGTTGGCCACGGCGACTTCATTCACAGTACGTCCGGCGGCGTGAAGATCTCGAGCCTGACCAGCGATGACCCCGACAGTCGGTGGTGGCAGGAGCGGTGGGTCAACGCGCGACGGGTTCTCCCGTAGCGACGTGGCCTGGATCGGGTGGATCGACGAGTCGGCGGTGACCGGTCCCCTCGCGGTACTCTATCGTCGTTATGCCGGTCCCACCGGGCTCGATCACATTCTCAAGATTCACTCCCTCAACCCCGAATCGATGCGGGGACACTACGAACTCTATCGACATCTCATGCGCGGTCCCTCGGGATTGTCGCGTGCCGAGCGGGAGATGATCGCCGTCGCCGTCTCAGCCGAAAACGAATGTTTCTATTGACTGCGGCATCACGGAGCGGGACTCCGTCGGCTCGAGCGTGATGACGTAAAAGTCCGCGCGTTGGAACACGATTTTCGGACCGCACCACTGTCGCCACGCGAACGAGCGATCCTCGAGTACGCGGTCAAACTCACCGCGACTCCCAGCGCGATGAGCGAGCAGGACGTGATGGCACTTCGCGCCGTGGGTCTGTCCGACGGTGAAATCTTGGACGTGTGTCAGGTGACGGCGTACTACAATTACGTGAACCGACTGGCTGATGGCTTGGGTGTCGAACTGGAACCCTATTGGGCCGAGGAGGACGAGACGTGAGGCTCGAGCGATGAAGGCCGCCGTGCCAAGGACCATCGGATCGAACCCGCGGCGGTGGTGCCGCGACGTGACACCGCGCGGTGTTGTGCGTTGGCTGGCAGCCACGCTCGTCGCCGCTCTGCTCAGCGCGACGTTCCCGTCGGATGCCCAGGCTCAGCAGTACACGGGCTACACACCGGCCACGACGGCCGCGCAGGCGGAATTCGAGACCGCGCTCCAGGACCTGATCGATACGAGCGCCGCGCGAACCTGGTCACGCATCCTGAGTGCCGAGCCGCGCATCGCGGGGACGTCCCGGCAGCGCTGGACCGCTGGCTTCGTGGACAGCCTCACCACCGCGTGGGGACTCCGGTCCCGCCTCGATTCGTTCCTCGTGTATCTCCCACATCCGGTCTCCGTCAGCTTGGCGCGCGTGTCGCCTGACCCCCGAGAGCTGACGGTCACGGAGCCACGACTCCCGCAGGACCCGGCGACCCACGGCACCATCTTCCCAGCCTTCAACGGATATTCGGGACGGGGGGACGTGACGGCGGAGATCGTCTACGTGAACTACGGCTTGATGGAGGACTACGCACAGCTCGAACAGCGCGGCGTCAGCGTGGCCGGCAAGATCGCGGTGGCGCGATATGGGCGGTCTTTTCGGGGCATCAAAGCGCGCGAAGCGGAGCGGCACGGCGCGATTGGACTCGTCCTCTATTCGGATCCAGCCGACGACGGGTACGTCCGCGGCGACGTATATCCCAACGGCCCGTTTCGACCCGATTTTGGAGTCCAGCGTGGGAGTATCAAGAACGGACGCGGCGATCCCAGCACCCCCACCTGGGCGTCGACTTTTGATGCGCCGCGGATCGCGGAGAGCGAGATGGTGGGCATCGCGCGGATCCCCGTGCTGCCGGTTGGATACGCCAGCGCGGCCGAGCTGCTGCGGCTGCTCGGTGGAGCGGATCTCCCGGATCAGGGTTGGCAAGGCGGCCTTCCGTTTCGCTATCACGTCGGTCCCGGCCCGGTGACCGCCCGCCTCGCCGTGCGCACGGAGGCGCCGACCGCCGCACTACACCCCATCTACAACACGATTGCGGTGCTCGAAGGGCGCACGCGGCCCGACGAGTGGATCGTGGTGGGTGCCCACCGGGATGCCTGGGGTCCCGGAGCCACCGACAACGCCAGCGGCACGGCCAGCGTCTTGGAAATGGCCCGTGCGTTTGCGACGCTGGCCGCCCGAGACCGGCGCCCCGAACGAACCATCGTCTTCGCGACGTGGGATGCCGAGGAATGGGGACTCATCGGATCGTGGGAATGGGTGGAGCAGTCTGCAGACGAACTCCGTGCGAAGGTCGTGGCATACGTGAACCAGGACGCCGTGGCCTCCGGATCTCGCTTTGGGGCGAGTGCCGCCGGCACCCTGAAGTCCCTGGTCCGCGAGACGATGGGAGCCGTGCCCGATCCGTTCGGCGAGTTCGCCACCGTCTACGAGCGATGGACCGCGCAACACCCCGAGCGCCCCGTTCCTCCGGTGGGTGATTTGGGCGGCGGGTCGGACTTTGCGGGGTTCTACAATCTCCTGGGCATCGGCGCGGTGAATCTCGGCTTCGGTGGACCCGGTGGCGTGTACCATTCTGCCTATGACTCGTATCGCTGGATGAGCGAGTTTGGTGATCCCGCCTACGCCGCCCACGTGGGGGCGGCGCGAGCCGCCGGCACCGTCGTGGCCCGTCTCGCCAACGCGGAGATCCTGCCGTTCGATTACGCTGGGTTCGCCGCGCAGCTTCGCGCATTGGTCGAAGACATCGACCATGACCTGGAAACCTTGGATTGGTCGGCGGATGTTGGTCCGCTCCTCCACGCCATCGAGGTGTTCGGGAACGTGGCCGAAGCGTTCAGCAGCGCCCGCGCCTCCGCGACGCGCAACAATGGCGACCCGCAGTGGGCGGCGCTGAACCGTGCCCTGCTCGAGGTTGAGAAGACCCTCACGCGCCCAACGGGTCTTCGAGACCGACCCTGGATGCGAAACCTCATGTTCGCCGCGGATCGGGACAACGGATACGGCAACATGCCCTTGCCATCGATCCGCGAGCCGCTGCGAGACGGGGACGCCGCCACGGTCGAGGCAGAAATCCGGGATCTCGTAGCCCGGGTCGACCAGGCCGCAGACGCACTCCGGGCGGCGCTGGCACTGCTGCGAGACGCCGCAGCAGACGGGTCCTGAAGCCTTCGACCTCCACCCGCGACCCCATCCTCTTGACAGCCCATCGCAGCGGTCTATCTTCATGTCGTTAGCACTCGACTGCACTGAGTGCTAAGGCTGTAGACAATCAAAACACCCTGTACCACAACACTTTAGCCGTACGGAGGGCGCGGTTATGGCCACTGCGACCAAGGGCAAGTCAAAGGTCAAAATCCAGCCGCTGGGAGACCGTGTGGTCATCCAGGCCTTGGAAGAGACCGAGGAGATGCGGGGCGGGCTGTACATCCCGGATACCGCCAAGGAAAAGCCACAGCAAGGCGAGATCGTGGCGGTGGGTCCTGGCCGGTTCGAGAAGGGGGAGCGCGTGCCGATGGAGTTGAAGGTCGGACAGCGCGTGCTCTACGGGAAGTACAGTGGAACCGAGGTCACGATTGACAGCCAAGAGTTTCTGATCGTGAAAGAATCCGACGTCCTAGCGGTCGTCGAGTAACGAGCGAGGGTAATGAGACATGGCAACATCGAAGGAACTCCACTTCGACGTCGACGCGCGGACCCGCCTCAAGCACGGGGTGGACCAGCTCGCGGACGCCGTCAAGGTCACACTCGGCCCCAAGGGCCGCAATGTCGTGATCGACAAGAAATTCGGAAACCCCACGGTCACCAAGGACGGCGTCACGGTGGCGAAGGAAGTCGAGCTACCGGATCCCGTGGAGAACATGGGCGCCCAGATGGTCAAAGAGGTGGCCACGAAGACCTCCGACGTGGCCGGTGACGGAACCACCACGGCCACGGTCCTGGCCCAAGCGATCTTCCGGGAGGGCCTCAAGAGCGTGACGGCCGGCATCAACCCGATGGCCATCAAGCGCGGAATCGACAAGGCCGTGGAAACGGTCGTCGGGGAACTCAAGAAGCTGTCCGTCCCCACCGGTGGAAAGAAAGAGATCGCCCAGGTCGGCGCGATCTCGGCCAACAACGACGCAGAAATCGGCGAGTTGATTGCCGATGCGATGGAGAAGGTCGGTAAGGACGGCGTCATCACGGTCGAAGAGGCACGCGGACTCGAGACCGAACTCGAGACCGTGGACGGGATGCAGTTTGACCGCGGCTATCTCTCTCCCTATTTCGTGACCGATCCGGAGAAGATGGAGGCGGTCCTCGAGGATCCCTACATCCTCATTCACGACAAGAAGATCTCGGCCATGAAGGACCTGCTGCCCATCCTTGAAAAGGTGGCGCAGACGGGCAAGCCCATGCTGATGATTGCCGAGGATGTCGAGGGCGAAGCGCTCGCCACCCTGGTCGTGAACAAGCTGCGCGGAACCCTCAAGGTCTGCGCGGTCAAGGCACCTGGCTTTGGTGATCGGCGCAAGGCCATGCTGCAGGATATTGCGACCCTGACCGGCGCCCCCAGCGTGATCTCCGAGGAGCTCGGGTTCAAGCTGGAGAACGCCGTGCTCAACGATCTCGGCCGCGCCAAGCGCATTGTCATCGACAAGGACAACACTACGATCGTGGACGGTGCTGGCAAGGAAGACAAGATCCAGGGCCGCATCCAGGAGATCAAAGCGGCCATCGACAAGAGCACGTCCGATTACGACACCGAGAAGCTGCAGGAGCGGCTGGCCAAGCTCGCCGGCGGCGTGGCGGTGATCAACGTCGGTGCGGCCACCGAGACCGAGATGAAGGAAAAGAAGGCCCGCGTGGAGGACGCGCTGCATGCGACCCGCGCGGCCGTGGAAGAGGGCATCGTTCCTGGTGGCGGCGTCGCGCTGCTCCGGGCGCAGTCCGCGTTGGACAAGGTCAAGTTGACGGACCCGGACGAGAAGGTTGGCGTGGACATCGTGCGTCGGGCGCTCGAAGAGCCCACGCGCATCATCGCCTCCAACGCCGGAGTCGAAGGCTCGATCGTGGTGGAGCATATCCGCAACGCGAAAGCCAAGAACCACGGCTACAACGCCCAAACAGACCAGTACGAGGACTTGGTGGCGGCTGGCGTGATCGACCCCACCAAAGTGACCCGGACAGCCCTGCAGAACGCGGCCTCGGTCGCGAGCCTCCTGCTCACCACCGAATGTGTCGTGGTCGAGCGGAAGGAGGAGGAGAAGGCGCCTCCGATGCCGGGTGGTGGTGGCATGGGCGGGATGTACTAATCCCCCGTCCCCAACGCCGGCTGCAGTCCACGCACGCCCCGGAGAAACCTCCGGGGCGTTTGCGTTTGCCCGTCTTCCCGATGCCCCCGACGGCGCCGTATCTTGGAGGGGTCAATGCCATCCCGGCCGTTCACTCAGGAGCATCTCATGATTTTTGGTCCTCTTCCGTGGCTGCTCGCCCTCGTGCTCGGCGGTGCGAGCCCCGATACGACGCCGGGCGATCCCCTCACAAACACCCACATCCAGTCCCAGTCCGACACGACGCTCATGATGGTACAGACGGTCGCCCCGGGAAGCCGCACAATCCGTGGGATCACCGGCATCTCGCTCGCTCTGCGGAGCTATGAGTTCGAAGTCCCCGCGCAGTGTCCCATTACGCTCGGCGGGAATGACGCCGAGTTAGCGGACGTGCGCCGGGGCACCGTCGTGCGCATCGTCTACCGGACGGCGGGCAGCCGCATGATTGCCGATCGCATCGTAGGAATGCGCATGCCGGGAGGTGACCGATGAGGGCCGCGGGGGGTTGGCTCGCCGCGCTCGCCGTCATCGTCGTCGCGTGCGCCCGTGCGCCGGAACCAGGCGATCCGTTGCGCAACCTGACGCAGGCGGAGCGCGAGCGGTTCTTGCAGGGTCGAGCCGTGTTCGACAGCGTATTCAATCCCACCACGGGGCTGGGCCCGCTCTTCAACGCGCCCGGGTGTATTGCTTGCCACAACGGCCCGGTGGCGGGCGGGGGAAGCCCGGTAAGCGAGATTCACGCGAGTGCTTTCTCCACCGCAGACGGGTTCTGCGATCCCCTGGCGGCGCAGGGTGGACCGGTCTATCAGCTCCGGGTGACCGATGCGTTACGACAAGCGCTGGGCATCGAGCGGGAGCCCATTCCAGCCGCGGCCGACACGGCCGTTCGCACCACCCCTGACGTTTTCGGTTTCGGTCTCCTGGATGCTGTGCCGGAGGCCACCCTGATGGCCCTCGCCGACCCCAATGACGCCGACGGTGACGGGATCTCGGGTCGGGTCAACCGCTTCTTCGATGGTCGCGTGGGACGCTTCGGGCGGAAAGCACTGGTGCCAACGCTGGCCGAGTTCAACGAGGGAGCTTTCCTGCTCGAACAAGGAGTCACGACGCCCAATGCCCCCGAGGAGAATTCCGTCGCTGGTGACCCCCTCCCACCGGGAGTGGACCCGGCACTCGATCCCGAAATCGGCGCCACCGCGCTCGCGCGGGTGAACGACTACGTGCGTTTCCTCGCGCCGCCCCGTGCCCGGGACCTCACCACCGTCGGCCAACGCGGGCAGACGGTGTTCAACGAGATCGGCTGCGCCAAGTGTCACGTGCCCGAACTCCGAACCGGAGACCACCCGGTGCGGGCCATTGCCAACCAAACGGTGGCAGCCTACACCGATCTCCTGTTGCACGATATGGGACCCGAACTCGCGGACATTTGTCTCGGTCTCGTCGCCGTGCCCGGAGAGTTTCGCACGGAGCCGCTCATGGGACTCCGGTTCGCGAGTCGGCTGCTCCATGATGGGCGCGCCGGCAGCATCGAGCAGGCCATCCAGTTTCACGGAGGCGAATCCGCAGCGTCCCGGAGTGCCTTCGACAGCCTCTCCGATGCAGACCGGACAGCGATCCTGGAGTTTCTCCGGTCGCTCTAGCAGCGAGGGGCGGGGAGCGGTTCAAAGGCTACGGTCGTTTCGGCATCTGTGTAGTCCCGCTTCCCGCTCCCGGTCTACCGTGCCACGGCATCAATGATCCGGTGGATCGTCACCGAGTCCGCGCTGAGCAATCCCGCGGCCGGTAACCGCCACAGGAGCTCCACCCAGCTTGTGTCTTGGGCAAACGCGCGAGCAAAGAAGGGCAGGGCGTCCGTGGTGCGGCCGAGATCCGTGAGAGTGACCGCCTGCCAGTACACGAGTTCACCGTTCGTGGCGCTATCCGGCAGCATGGCCGCCGCCCGACCGTAGGCCGCCAAGGCCGAATCGATGTGCCCCGCCGTCACGAAGTTGTCACCGTCGGTGGCAGCACGATACGCTCGCGCCACCGTGACCAGCCGGCGTAACTCGCCCAAGGGATCGGGCGAGTCCTCGACCCGCAAATCGAACAGTTTCTCCCACGGTCGCACGCTGCGTTCGCCGGACACGACGACGAGAGCCGCGGACTGCTTGCCCCGAATGTCGCCGCCGGCCGCCTCGGCGGCCTCCAGCGCGGCCAGAAGTCGCGCGGCGAGATCGCCAGGCGTTCGTTCGAAGGCACGTTGCATGGCCGGCCACACGCGCGCATTCCGCATCAAGTTCGCTTGAACCGCGTATCCAGATCCCGTCGCATGGCCTGCAGCGGGGATGTTCCGGGAGCCCGTGTGCACCGCCACGCGGCCGGCGGCATCCACGATGGCGACCTGGCGAACCTGGCTGTCGGGATCCGCTCGCAGCAAGGCCGCCAAGACGGCTGGGGCGGGAAGTCCGGTTCGCAGGAGTGCGAGGGCTCGCGCGCCGTAAGCCGGCTCCACGAAGGATTGTGTTGCCACGGCGCCGACTCCCGGCTCGGCCCAAGGCACGATACTCCCCACGCTGAACCAGTGGGATTGGACGGCGACACCCAATGCCCCCGTGGCCGGGTCATGCGCCACAATCGAATAGGTGTGAACCGGTCGGAGCGGCGTCTGCGCCGTGAGGAAGCGGACGCAACCTGAGAGGAGGATGCCGAGTACTAGGAGGCGGAGAACCATGGAACGCTACTCCTGGATGATATCCGAATGGCTCAGTCGATCTTCGATCTGTGGCGCTGGAAGCACGCGCCTACTAATTTCCGGCCATGACGTTCCGCTGGCTACTACTGGTATCGCTCGTGGCGCTGCTACCCGGTCTGGGCCATGCCCAGAAGCGTACACCCACCGTCGCGGGCACGTGGAAAGTCGATACCCCGGATGGGCCCCAGGAACTGGTGGTCCGACCAGATTCCTCGGCCAGCTTCGGCGAGGAGACCGTGCGCTGGCGTCTCATTGCCGATACGATGTTCATCGCCTTCGGCGACGAATGGGTTGGGTACAACTACCGGCTTCGCGGCGACACGTTGACGTTTACCGGTGGTGACCTCGAAGAGCCCATCTCCATGGTCCGCGTGGGGCCACCCACCCCGCGCCCGCCAGGCGTGCCACTCCCTCAGCCCCCGGCGCTCGCGCCGCGAACCGGTGGATAGGAGCCTGCTCATCACGGCTCCGGGTCGTACCCGTCACTCAGCATGAACTCGCCGTCCGACACCGGCGGTCCTCCGCGCGCCGAACAGGCCGCGCTCTCGCGACAGCTTGGTGATTTTCTCATCGAGCTGTCGATATCCCTGCACAAGCATGCCATGTACCCCGACGGGCATCCGTCGTTGGCACCCGCCTGTGTTCAGGTCTCGCAGCGGCTCACCACCCTCCTACAGGATCGCCCGAGCATTTCGCTCGGGGTCGCCCGGACCCGCCTGGTGATCGAGGGTGTCGCCACGGACCCCAAAAACCCCGTGCTGCGAGATCTCGCGAATCGGCTGCACAAACATCAGCTCGGGGCCGTGACGTTCCGACGCGGCGCCCCCGTCGAGGAGATCCGCAACTTCCTCCTGGCCGTTGCAGCGGAACCCGAACGCACGGGCGAGCCGCTGGGACCCACGTCCGTGAGCAAACCACCCCCGTGGTTCCACATTCGCGTCCATCCCATGTCCTATGAGCGTCTGGATTTTGCGGACCGGGAGGGGGACGTCGAAGCGGTGGCCCTGTCCCGGGCCGAACAACTCTGGATCGGTCTCGCCCAAGCTGCGCTCGCCACCGCCGAGACCCCGTTGGACGAGCAGGATGCCGCGCAAGCGGAGCCTTCCGTCGTGGCCCGTGCCATCGACGAGCACACGCGCGGCACCGCCTATGATCAAGTGATCGTCGGCTACATGCTGCAGCTGGCCGAGGAGCTCCGCGGTACCGAGGGACGCGACGCTCTGTTGCTGAAGCGGCGCATGTCCGAGCTCGTGGCCAATCTGGATCGCCGCACGCTCAGTACGTTGATCGACATGGGAGGAGATCGGCAACAACAACGCCAGTTCCTGCTCAACGCATCGCACGCGCTTTCGGTGGACGCGGTGATCGATATTGTGACCGCGGCGGCGGACGAGCAACGCGATGAGCAGGGCATCTCACAGTCCTTCCTCCGCATGCTGCAGAAGCTCGCTCGCTATACGGAATCCGGCGAGCAACGCCGTCGGGTCGAAGCGGATCTCGCCATTCGTGAGCAGGTGACGGAGCTGATCCGCGAATGGAGCCTGAGCGATCCCAATCCCGATGCCTACCGGGAAGCGTTGGAGACCATGGCAGGGACCGAGCCCTTGTTCGCGGTCTCTCCGGATCAGCGGTTTCAAGTCGATGCCGAACGGATGGTGCAGATGGCGCTGGAAGCCGAGGCGGCGGGACAGCTCGTGGACCGGGCGGTGGAAACGCTCGTGGGGGACGGTCGCCTCCCATGGCTACTCGCGGCGTTGGAAGAGGTGGAAACCTCGCAGCTGGCCGTGTCGGGAACCGTCACCGCGATCAACGACCAGATCACCAGCGGTGAAACTCTCGACCTGCTCCTGCAACAAGAGCCGCTCGATATCGAAGCACTCGATCGGCTGCTTCCTCGGTTTGACGATGCGGGGACCGCAGCCATGCTCGATGCCTTGGCGGACGCGCAGTCCGGACGCACCCGCCGGGCCCTCCTCGACCGGCTCGTCCGTCTCGGCGAGCGCGTGGGTCCGCAGGCGCTGGAGCGTCTCACCGATCCGCGGTGGTTTGTCCAACGCAACATGCTCGTGATCCTCGGCTCCCTGGCGACTCCTCCGGACGGCTTCAATCCCGCGGACTTCCTCCAGCATCGTGACCCGCGGGTGCGGCGGGAGGCCATTCGCGTCCTGCTGCGCCGCCCTGCCGGCCGAGAGCGGGCCGTCTGTCACGCGCTCGCCGACGAGGACCCGCGCACGGTGCGGCTGGGGCTCAACGCAGCGTTAGAGCGGTGTCCGGAAACGGCGGTTCCCCTGGTCGTCTCCCGGACCGGGTCGGAGACGCCCCAGGATCTGCGGGTGCTGGCCGTGCGCGCGCTCGGACAGAGTGGGCAGCGAGTGGCCCTCGACACGCTGCTCCAGATCGTCCAGCCGCGCCGTGGGCTGTTCCGCTCGCGCCGCACCAAGTCGCCCGAGTACCTCGCAGCGCTGACGGCGCTGCATCGGTTCGCCGACCACCCCAGCGCCCAGCGCGCACTCGCCCAGGCCGCCAAATCTTCCGATCCGGAGATCGTGCGTGTCGCCAGCGGGGAACCCGCTCCCCACGGCTAAGTGTCGGCCGCCGTCGAGTTCCTGACTGCCGTGGGCCAAACGCTGTCCGCGCTCACGCTGTATCCCGAGGGGCACAAATCTCGGGAACACGCGGTCGACAACGTGTACGAGAAGCTCGTCGATCTCCACGAGCAGCAGCACACGGCGGTCTTTCTGTTCCTGGGTGAGGAAGTCGTGTTTGCCGGTCAGCCGATTCACGAACTCAAGGACTGGGAATGGAGCCGGCGGTTGGCTGGCATTGGTGTCCAGCGACTCGAGATCGATGCGCAAGCAACTCGCGACGAGCTCGAGGAGCTGTTAGACGAGATCCTCGCTCGATTGAATCTCCGGGCGCTGGACAGCACGGAAGCCCGTCAGATGCGGCTCGGCGCAATCCGCTATGGCCGTGTGGGCATCGGTGACGAGGATAAAATGGACGAGGAGCTCACCACCGCCACGCTGGCGTTCACGCTCGGCGAGGAGGCGGATACGATTCGGTGGCTGCATAACGAGATCACGTCGGGCCAGGGCCTGCCGTTGGTGGAAGCCGAATCCGTGGTCCGCAGCCTGGCGGTCGCCATGCACGGCGATCAGCACGTGATGGTGCCGTTGCTCCGGTTGCGACAATACGACGAGTACACCACCACTCATGCACTCAATGTGTGCGTCCTCGCCATGGCGCTCGCCGAGTGGATCGGCCTCGGTGCCCGCGATGTGCGGGCCTTCGGGATCGCGGGGCTGCTGCACGATCTCGGGAAAGTCAAGATTCCGCGCGAAGTGCTGAACAAAGCGGGCAAACTCACTGCCAGCGAACGGCAGCTCATGAACAGCCACCCCGTCCACGGCGCACGGATCATCGCGCACTCCCAGGCCGAGTTGGACGTGGCCGCCGTGGTGGCGTACGAGCACCACGTCATGATCAACGGAGGCGGGTACCCCACCTTCCAGTTCGCCCGCGATTGCCACTTCGCCAGCAAGCTCGTCCATGTGTGCGACGTGTATGACGCCCTGCGAACTCGCCGTCCGTACCGGGGAGCGTGGCCATCCGATAAGGTCCTCGCGTATTTGGAAGAGCGATCCGGTCTCGAGTTCGACGGTCAGCTCGCCCACGGCTTCACCCAGATGGTGCGAGCGTGGGAACCGCGGATCGCCGCCGTCGCGGAGACCGAGCTCGTTCCCGTCGAGTGAGCCCTGGTGTTAAATCGCGAGAGAAAGTTGGGCCGTCACGGTACCACGGAGGGCCAGTAAAGGCTCGTCCTGAGACGCCACCAATAGCCGCCCCCGAAACCCTCTCGTGCTGAGAGCGCGGTGGACAATCTCACGCGCCAGGTCCGGGCGATTGCATTGATCGCTGAGGTGGGCCAGAACCACGGTCGTGAGCCGGCGATGACACAGCTGGGCCAGAAAGCGCGCCGTGGCCCGGTTCGAGAGGTGTCCGGTTGCGCTGGCGATCCGGTGCTGCACCGAGGGCGGATACGGCCCAGCCCGGAGTAACTGCTCGTCGTGGTTCGCCTCGACGATCAGACACGTGCACGAAGCGAGCAACCGACGCACCGCCTCCGTGGGTCGGCCGAGATCGTACGCCACTCCCACTTTGACGCCCGCTCGTGGGTCTTCCACGGCCACACACAGGGGCTCAGCCGCATCGTGGTCCGTGCGGCAGGCGGTGACCGCAAAGGTCCCGACGACCATCGAGCGTTCGGGCTCGATCACCCTGGCATCGACGCCCTCGGTATCGAGCGCGCGCAGCGTCCCTCGCGACGCGTAGAGCGGGCACGCCCGCCGTCGGGCAATCCCCATCGCGCCCCGCGCATGATCTCCGTGCTCGTGCGTCAGCACGATGGCCCGAAGGGAGCGAAGGTCGACGCCTGCCTGTTTCGCCCGGGAAACCAGGGTACGGAATCCAAATCCCGCATCGACCAGGACCGCGCCGTTGGTCCCGCAGAACGCGATCGCATTGCCGCGACTACCCGAGCCCAATACGGTGACCCTCACGACGCCACCGCGTGGTCGTAGATGGCCCCCAGCGCCGCCCGTACCGCGTCGGTCACCTCGATCTGCCGCCGAGGCATCATGCGCGCGGCGACCGTGAGAAACCCGTCACGGTCCATCCGGCCGCCGTCCACTCCCCAGACAAAGGGCGGCACGTACTTCGGAGGTGGCGTTGCGCCGAACACGTTGGCGCCGACCCCGATCACCGTTCCCGTATTCAACAACGTCCCAATGGCCGTCTTGGCGTGATCTCCCACGAGCGCACCGAGAAACTGCCGTCCCGTTTCGATCCGTTCGCCAGCCACCTCCAACCGCACAGGTCCGTATGTGTTTTTCAGGTTGGACGTCACGGTGCCCGCCCCGAGGTTGACCCAGCGCCCGAGCACCGTGTGCCCCACGAAACCATCGTGGGACTTGTTTGCGAATCCGAAGAGCACGGAATGGGCTATTTCACCACGAACCTTGCAGCGTGGCCCAATGCTGCAGTGCGATACCGGCCCGCCGAGGATTTCCGTGCCCGCTCCGATGTAGACCGGACCTTCGAGTCGCGTTCCCCCGCGAACATAGGCGTGCTCCTCGACGACCACGGCGCCTCCTCGAACGTCGAACGTCACCCCCGGCTCGACCACAGCGCCGAGCATGATCACTTCCGCCGGGTCACCAATGACCATGCTTCCATCCGGCAGGGGGTCACTAGGCTCGTGCGTGAAATCCACCATGTCCGCAACGAGGAAGTGTTCGAGCGCCGTGACGAGGTCGAACGCGCCCATCAGGAGGAATCCCTCGAGCTCGATCTCTTCCCAATTCTCGTGCTCACCCTCCCACGGCGTGCCGGCGGGCACCCACCAACCCACGGTGACCTGCTCGTTGACCAACCGCGCCGGGGTGTCGGACAGCGACGGCTTGACGCCCGAAGGTGCAAAATCAGCGCGTCCCACGATGGCCGGACCGTCCACGCTGCTACGACCCCGGATGGGGGGCACGCCCTGTTCGACGAAACCGTACAGATGCGACGGACCGAAGATCGCTTGCGTCTCTCCTTCGGCGATCGCCTCCCAGCGTTCGCGGATGAGCCAGGCACCGGCTCGCAGCTCGGCCACGGGACGGCTGTCGGCAAAGGGATACCACATGGCGGAAAGCCCCGGCTCCACCAGGTAGACGTCCGTCATGGGAGGAGATCGCGAAACGTGGGCGGCAAGGCGGCGAGCATCGACTTGAGATCGGCGGCGCGCTCGCGCGTCGTGACGAGCGTGACGCCGTTGGCGTGCACGACGACGAGATCCCGCACTCCATCCACGAGCACCGCCTGTTCCTCTCCCCATACGACGCAGTCGTGACATCCCCGCTGGATCGCTCGACCCACCACCACGTTGCCATCCGCATCCATGGGCCGCACCCGCGGCAGCGCGCCCCAGGTCCCCACGTCGTCCCATGGAAACTCGCCTGGTACCACGGCGACGCGCTCACTTCGCTCGAAATGCGACACGTCAACCGCCACCGGCGTCACGGCGTCGAAGAACGCTCGGAATTCTTCCTGAGCGAGCAGGTCGAGATGCGGAGCGATCTCAGGGGCCACATGTCGCGTCTCCGCCAGAAAGCGATTCGCCGTCCAGGCAAAAAGCCCGCTGTTCCACAACGCGCCCTTCGCCATGAGCGCCCGTGCACGGGAGCGATCGGGTTTTTCAACGAAGCGCGCGACCCGTCGCGCGTTCCCATCCATCTCCGTGCCCGGCTGGATGTACCCGTATCCCGGATCGGGACGCGACGGAACGATGCCAACCGTCACCAACACGTCGTGCCGCTGGGCGATGTCCAACGCGCGCGACGCCGTGGCACGGAACGCCTCGTCGTTACCGACGTACCAGTCTGCATGGAGCGAGAGTATCACGGCGTCGGGATCTCGGGCTTGGGCGGTGGCCGTGGCCCAGGTGAGGGCCGGGGCGGTCGACGCCGCACGGGGTTCGCCAAGCACATTCGCCCCAGGGATCTCCGGCACGAGCGCCCGGACGGCGTCCACCAGCGACGCGCCGGTGATGATGAGGATCTGCTCCGTGGGGATGAGGCCGCGCAAGCGCCCAACGGCCTGGACCAGCAGGGGTCGATCGCCCGCCAGCGCCAGCAGCTGCTTGGGCCGCTGCGGTGTGGACAACGGCCAGAACCGGGTACCGGAGCCACCAGCGAGGACCGCCGCCCAATGACTCACGACGCGTGGGGACGGACGGAACTGGCGTCAGCCCACGTCGCGCACGTCATCAGGTCGACGAGGAGAAGCGGCGAGTCGAGAGCCCGTCAGAGTAACCGGGCGATGGCGGCGCGGTGTCGACGCAGCTCGTAGAGAAGCGTTCCAATGTTCGTGTCAGGCCGAAAGAACATGGCCAAAAGCGCTTCCTGGTTGAGCTCCGTTATCAGCACGAGACCACCACCAGCATATTCGACGATGCCGGTGCCGAAACCGCCTCGAGCGGACGCGTCGCCGAGTTGGCGACAGGCTTCGGCCACCGCAGGGACGAGCGCCGCGAGGCCATCGACATCCAACCCATTCCTCGCGTGCGCGTCGATCGTCAGCCCGTCCTGACCGGCCACGACGACCGCGTCTACCCCTGGGCGATTGGCAAGCGCCTGAACCACATCACGTATCGTTGGCATCGGCGCCAAGCTAGGAATGACCGGGAGTGAAGTCAAGCCAAAGATGCCGCTTGACCGGCCACTGGGGGCCGGCTAATCTTCTGCCACTCGCATGAGGTCTATGTCCTTTTCTCCCATTCGGTTGGCCGCTGGTCTCCTGAGCACGGCCCTCGCGCTTGCTGCGTGCGGCGACTCGCTCGGGCTTCCGCCGGCCCTCTTCGACAATGTCGTGGACACCACGACGCTCTTCGCCCTCCGCGGCACGGACATCTCCGCCCCCTCGGGGTTCGATTTGGTTAACCGTTTGCCGCGCCGCACCGAGTTGGGGGAATCGTTCGATTTGGCGTTCGACATCGACCCGGCTGGCCGGCCACTGATCTACCCGGCGACGGCCCTTGGCTTGACCACCGTTGCCGGCATCCAGCGGAGCAACGACACGTTCGATCGGATCCAGCGGGCGCCCACCGATGGCTACGAGTCGGACAGCGCCTTGGTCGTTCAGGAAGGGACGGTGTTCCTGGCCCGTTCTCGCACGGCATCGGATTTCTGCAGCTTCCTCGGTAGCCTGCCGCGGTTTGGGAAGTTCCACATTCTCACCATCGACGACGCCACCCGCAGCATGACGTTCGAGCACGTGGTGAATGCGAATTGCGGCTTCCGGAGCCTCGTCCCGGGTCCCGTAGAGAACTGAGTCGGTGATCGATATTCGAGAGGTGCGCGAGTCGCCCGGTATGGTTCGGACGGCGCTCGGGCGTCGTGGGCCGGAGAACGCCGTTGTCGTCGACGCGCTCCTCGCACTCGACCAACGACGAAGAGACATCCTCCAAGAGGCCGAGGCACTCAAGGCGCAGCGCAACCGGGCCTCCGAAGAAGTCGCCCGCCGAAAGCGCGACGGCGAGGACACCGCAGCGCTCATCGTGGAACTCAAGGGCGTCAGTGACGCCATCAAGGGACACGATCAGGAGCTTCGAGCGGTGGAGTCGGAGCTGCGAGACCGGCTCCTCCGAGTCCCCAATCTCCCTCTCGACGACGTACCCGCGGGCGATGTCACCGCGAACACGGTGGTGAGCACCTGGGGATCGAAACCCGACTTCGCCTTTGAGCCACGGGCGCACTGGGACCTCGCCGGCGATCTGGGCATACTCGATCTCCCCCGGGGTGCGAAGCTCTCCGGGAGTGGGTTCCCCCTCTTCCGCGGCCTCGGTGCGCGGCTGGTGCGCGCGTTGGTGAGCTTCATGATCGATCTGCACACCTCCGAGCACGGTTACGTGGAAGTCGCGCCGCCGTATCTCGTCACGCCCGAAGCCGCGGAGGGCACGGGTCAGCTCCCCGGGTTTGCCGACGACATGTACGAGACCCGGGACGGCCTCTTCCTCATCCCCACGGCGGAAGTGCCGCTGACCAATCTGCATCGGGACGAGATCCTGGTCGCTGCCGAGCTTCCCCTCGCGTACGTCGCCTACACGCCATGCTTTCGTCGTGAAGCGGGTGCGGCCGGCAAGGATACGCGAGGGCTCATCCGGGTCCATCAGTTCGACAAGGTGGAGCTGGTGCGCTTTTGCCAGCCGGAGGATTCGGTGAGCGAGTTGCATTTGCTGTTGCAGCACGCCGAGACGGTCCTCCAGCGACTCGGGATCCCCTATCGCGTGGTGGTGCTGGCAACCGGTGATCTTGGCTTCGCCAGCGCGAAGACGTTCGATATCGAGGTCTGGGCAGCTGGCGTGGGGACCTGGCTGGAAGCATCGAGTGCCAGCACGTTCACCGATTTTCAGGCCCGGCGCGCCAACATTCGGTTTCGGCCCCCGGGAGGGGCCAAACCAGAATACGTTCATACGCTGAATGCTTCGGGCGTGGCGCTTCCGCGCACGCTCGTGGCGCTCCTCGAAAACAATCAGGAGGCGGATGGATCGATCCGTGTGCCCAGCGCGTTAGCGCCCTATCTGGGAACGGAGCGCCTGACGCCAAGCGGCGGTGCGTAGGTTTGGACGGAAGCTCAAGCTAGCGGGTCCACGACTCGTCCTTGCGTTGGTGGTGATCTTCGCCGGCGTTTCGTTCTGGCAGGTATGGGACGTCGCGAGTTATCTACGGCAACAAGCCCGGGAGACCTCCCGAATCTATGGCCGCGTGACCGCGGCTCTCGCCGATCCCCGCCCGGAGGCCAACGCCGAGGCGTTGGTGGAGCTCTTGCCCCAAATCCGTGCCACCGGAATCCCGCTGGTCGTCACCGACCAATCCGGCCAGCCGATGGCCGCCGCTAACCTCCCGTTCGAGGCTTTGCTGGATGACCCGTTGGTGACGGAGTACGTCACACGCCTCGACCGAACCAATCCGCCCATCCAAATCCCGGGCCTCGGCCAGATTCATTACGGCGCACTTCCCGTGTTGCGCCGACTCACGTGGCTCGGGCTCCTGCAACTTGGCATTCTGGTCACCGCGGTGGCGATCGGGTTTTGGGCGTATGGCGCCACGGTGCGCCGTCACCGAGATCTGCTCTGGGTCGCGATGGCCCGCGAATCCGCTCACCAACTGGGCACGCCGCTCATGAGCGCATCGGCCTGGGTGGAGCGACTCGCCGAAGGAAGCACCGCACCAGACGTCATCGCGCGGCACCTCAACGCGGACCTCGAGCGGTTGCAGCGGGTGGTGCAGCGATTCGAGCGCATCGGACGGCCCGCCAGACGCGACCGCGTGGGACTCGGGGCGCTCGCTGAGCGTGTCGCGATGTACTTCCAGCCCCGACTTCCCAGGCATGCCAACCCGGTAGTGCTTTCCGTCAATGCACCGGTGGCAGGTCCGATGATCAGCGCAGATCCCGTGCTCCTCGAATGGGCCATCGAGGCGTTGGTCCGCAATGCCATCGATGCGTTGAGCGGTCGGGGCGGACAGATCGACATCACGGTCCGCGGTCATGGCGAGCACGCGACCATCGCCGTGGCGGACAACGGCCCTGGGATTCCGGCGTCGGTCCGTGCCAATCTGTTCGATCCCGGCGTGTCCACCAAACCGGGCGGCTGGGGGATCGGGCTGGCACTGGCCCGCCGAATCGTTGAGGACGTGCACAGGGGGCGGCTGGATTTGGACCTGACGGCCGAGGGAACGGCGTTCGTAGCGCGGTTGCCGGTGGCGCCCGACGAGCCGCCGGCCCACGAGGCCTGAGATGGTGCTCCGGCTCAACGACGCGCAGCGTCACGCGGTGGAATACCGGGACGGCCCCTTGCTCGTCCTGGCCGGTGCCGGATCGGGCAAGACGTCGGTGCTCACCACACGCCTCGCCCATCTCGTGGAAAACCACGACGTACCTCCGCACCGGCTCCTGGCCGTGACCTTCACCAATCGGGCCGCTGGCGAGATGCGGCGGCGCGTAGCGGAACTGCTTGGCGAAGACCCAGTGGGCATGTGGATCGGTACGTTCCACTCGCTGGCCGCGCGTCTGCTCCGTCGCGAGGCACCACGTCTCGGGTTCACGTCCGGGTTTACCATCTACGACGAAGCGGACCGCCTGGCGCTGATCAAGCGTCTGCTCGAGGCTCGAGGATACGCGCAACGGGCGTTCCCACCACGACAGATCCAGTCGATCATTTCGGGGGCCAAGAATCGGATGATGCCCCCTGATGAATTGGCCGGGCAGAGCGACGACCGCACGAGCCGGGTCGCCGCCGAGATCTATCACGCGATGCAAGAGGCCTTGGCGAGGGCCAACGCGATGGATTTCGACGACCTGCTGCTGCATCCGCTCCGCCTGTTCCGCGAGCATCCCGATCGCCTGGCTCACTACCAGCGCCGCTTCGATTCCATTCTCGTAGACGAATTCCAAGACACCAACCGCGCGCAGTACCTCTTCGTCCGTTCCCTCGCCGCCACCCATCGCGATATCTGCGTGGTGGGCGATGACGACCAGTCCATCTATAGCTGGCGGGGAGCGGACGTCCGAAACATGCTCGATTTCGAGCACGACTTCTCAGACGCGGCAATCGTGCGCTTGGAAGAGAACTATCGATCGACGCAGATCATCCTGGACGCCGCCAATCACGTGATTGCCGAAAACCAGCAACGTCTCGGCAAGACGTTGTTCACCTCGAGGGCAGGAGGTGAGCCGGTGGTGTTGGTCACGGCGGCTGACGAACGTGACGAAGCGGAATGGCTGGCGCGGGAGTTCCGCGAACGCGCGGCGGTGGACCAGTACGGATATCGCGACATGGCGGTATTGTATCGCACCAACGCCCAGTCTCGAGCATTCGAAGAGGCGTTCCGCCGGTCCTCGATTCCATACCGCGTGGTGGGCTCGGTGGGGTTCTACGAACGGCGGGAAGTGAAAGATCTGCTCGCCTACCTGCGGTTGGTCCTCAATCCTGCCGACGACGAAGCGTTTCTCCGTGCCGTGCAGGTACCCAAACGAGGCATCGGCGTGGCGACGCTGCGAATCCTCCAAGGGGCCGCCCATCAGTGGAGCAACCCGCTGCTGGCCACCGCCGGGATCGCGGATCGAATCGACAAGCTACGCGCTCACCCCGTCCGTCGGCTTGGCGAGTTCGCGGAGCTGATCGAGCGGTTGCGGGGTCACTTGAGCAGTACGACACCGGCCGCGTTGCTCGAGGATATCATCGAGGCCATCGGCTATGAGGCCCACTTGGTGGCCGAAGGCCCGGAAGGCGTGGAGCGATTGGAGAACGTCCGCGAGCTCCTCGCCGCTGCCGCGGAGTGGTCCGAAGAGGTACCGGAGGACGACGAGGAAGAGGGCACCCCGATCGAACGATTCCTGGCGGATAGCGCGTTAGTCGAATCGGGAGACCTGACCGGTGGTGATCCCGACGGCGTGACTTTGATGACCGTGCATACCGCCAAAGGACTCGAGTGGCCCCTCGTCGCCGTGTGCGGTCTGGAGGAGGGCCTGTTCCCACTGAGTCGCGCCCTCGATACGCCGGAAGGCGCGGAAGAGGAGCGTCGATTGGCCTATGTGGCGATCACCCGGGCTCGCGATCGGTTGTTTACGACTTGGGCGCGGGCCAGGCGCCGCGCAGGACAATTGCTCCCCGGGGCTCCGTCGCGATTTCTCGACGCGATTCCAGCGAGCGTCATCGAGGAGCGTCGGACCAGCGGCGTCTTTGGTGGGGAGCTTCGTCGTGCACGAACCCGCCCGCCGGGTTGGATGATCGAAGAAACCGCCCCGGAAATGGAATCCCAAGACGCCCCGCGGTTCGTGAAGGGCGAACGTGTGCGGCATCGCACCTTTGGCGGCGGGACGATTCGCGCCCTCGACGGACACGGGCGGAACCTGAAGGTGGTCGTCGAGTTCGACGACGACGAAGTGGGGACGAAGCAGCTGCTGGTGGCCTACGCCGGTTTGGAACGCGACTGGGACGCCGCATGACGGACCTTGGCCCCACCGAGATCGCACGAATGGCCGCGCTTGCCCGGCTCGACGTCGACCCTCGATCCTTGCCGGAGCTCGCGAAGCAGATCGAGCGCATCCTCGAATACGTGTCTCAGCTCCCTGATCTCCCGGACACGGCGCTCGGCCCCGCAACATGGATAGACGCGACGATGCTTCCACCGCTTCGCACCGACGAGCGTCAGGAAGGTCGGCCGACCGTCCGGTCCGAGCAGTTCGCGCCGGAGTTCGAAGACGGCTTCTTCCTCGTTCCACGACCGGCGGCCATGGACGACGAATGACCCAACTCATGGCTCGGGTCCGGGAAGCCGTGACCCGCATTGCGGCCGTCGAGACCAGCGGCCTCAACGCGGTGACCGCCTTCGACGCGGAGCGCGTGCTCGCGCAGGCTGCGCAGCAAGCCACCGTGTCGGCGCCAGGTCCGCTCAGGGGGCTCATCCTCGCCGTAAAGGACAACATTGCCACCACGGACGCCCCCACGACGTGCGCTTCCAGAGTGCTCGAAGGCTACTACTCGCCGTTCGAAGCCACAGCCGTCGCCCGCCTCCGCGATGCCGGCGCGGTCATCGCCTGCAAGACGAACCTCGATGAATTCGCCATGGGATCGTCAACGGAGCACTCGGCATGGGGACGCACGCGACACCCCGAGGACCCTCGGCTCGTGCCGGGCGGGTCCTCGGGCGGATCCGCGGCGCTGGTGGCCGCGGGAGCCGTGGATGCGGCGCTCGGGTCCGAGACAGGCGGTTCGGTGCGGCAGCCGGCGGCCTTCTGTGGCGTCGTGGGTGTGAAGCCGACCTACGGGCGCGTGTCGCGTTACGGACTCGTCGCGTTCGGGAGCTCGCTCGATCAGATCGGGGTGCTGGCGCGGTCCGTGAACACCGCTGGGGACGTGCTGAGGGTGATATCCGGCGCCGACCCCAACGATGCCACCTGCGCGCATATACCGCCGTTCGATTCACCGCCGACGCGGCAGAACCTCAGCGGGACCGTCGTGGGCGTCCCGGACGAGTACTTCCCCCAGGACGCCTTGGCTCCGGGCATTCGCACCATCTGTCTGACCATGCTCGATCGTCTGCGCGAGCTGGGAGCGGAGATCCGCGCCATCTCGCTGCCACACACCGCCCTCGCCATCCCAACGTACTACGTCATTGCGCCCGCCGAGGCCAGCTCGAACCTCGCCAGATATGACGGCGTGCGATATGGACTCCGGGTGACGCCTGACGAGGGAGACGTACAGGCCATGTACCGGGCCACTCGCGGAGCGGGATTCGGTCCCGAAGTCCGGCGCCGCATTATCGTGGGCACCTACGTGCTCTCGGCCGGGTATTACCAAGCCTTCTACGGCCGGGCAGTGACGGCACGACGGCGCATCGCCCACGATTTTGACGCCGTCTTCGCGAGCGGCGTGGATCTGATCTTCGCCCCCACGACGCCCACGACCGCATTCGCGGCTGGAGAAAAGCTCAACGATCCGGTGGCCATGTACCTGTCGGATGCGTTCGTGTGTCCGACGAACCTCGCGGGGTTGCCGGCCATTTCCGTTCCTCTCGGTCGATCGTGCGGCCACCCCGTTGGCGGACAGTTCATCGCCCCGCGCTTTGCCGAAGGTCCCATGCTCGCGGCGGCCGCCGTGCTCGAACTCGCCGCCGAACCGGAGAGGGACTTCGCGTGACGTGGGAGACGGTCATCGGGCTCGAGGTACACGTCCAACTCGAGACGGCCACGAAGATGTTTTGTGCTTGCTCCACCGTTTTTGGGGATCAACCCAACACCAACGTGTGTCCCGTCTGCCTCGGATTACCCGGCGCCCTTCCCGTTCCGAACGCCGGGGCGGTGCGGCTTGCCGTGCGAGCGGCCGTCGCGCTCGACTGCACCATCCACGATGAAAGTGTCTTTGCCAGGAAGCACTATTTCTACCCGGATCTTCCCAAAGGCTATCAGATCTCGCAGTTCGCCCAACCCCTCGCCACCGGGGGTAGCGTGCTGATCGAATCCTCGCAGGGACCAAAGCGCATCGGCTTGACCCGACTCCATCTCGAGGAAGACGCTGGAAAGTCCCTCCACGATCGGGTGCCGAACCGCACGGCGCTGGACTTCAACCGCTGTGGGGTACCACTCATCGAGATCGTGTCCGAACCCGAACTCCGTAGCCCAGCGGACGCGCGCCTGTACTTGGGCGAGTTGAAACAGATCCTCGAGTACGTCGAAGTCTCCGATTGCAATATGGAAGAGGGAAGCCTTCGGGTTGACGCCAACCTCTCGGTCCGACGCCCAGATCAACCGTTGGGCACCAAACAGGAAATCAAGAATCTGAACTCCTTCGCCGCGGTCGAGCGCGCCCTCGCCGACCTGCGAGATCGCCAGATCGCGCAGCTCGAGCAAGGCCGGCCGGTTGGGTCCACCACGTATTCCGCGGCCACCGGGACGTTACGAGAGCTTCGAGGCAAAGAGGAGAGCCACGACTATCGGTATTTCCCCGATCCCGACCTTCCCATCCTCACGCTTGCGCGATGTGGGATCCACGTCGAGGCTGAGCGCGCCGCGCTCCCCGAACTACCTGCCGCCCGACACCGGCGGTTCGTGTCGGCCTACGGGCTGACCGAGTCGGACGCACAAGTGCTGATCGCGACTCGATCGCTGGCGGACTATTTCGAGGCGGTCGCCACCGAGGGCGCCGATCCGAAGACCGCCGCCAACTGGGTCATGGGATCGGTCCTCGCCGACGCCAACGAGCACGAAGGGAGGTTCCGCGTCGCACCACACCGTCTCGCGGCGCTGATCGCCCTCGTGGAGGGTGGGGGTGTCAGTCTCCAGGCCGCCAAACGCGTCTTCGGCGCTCTCGCAGACGGTGACGAGCATCCCCGCGCTGCCGCGGAACGCTTGGGTCTCGTGCAGGTCGGGGACCCTGGGGCCGTGGACGGTTGGGTGCAGGAGGTACTCGATGCCCACCCGGATGAGGTGGCACGGTATCGTGGCGGTGAGCGCAGATTGTTCGGGTTCTTCATGGGAGAGGCAATGAAGGCGTCGCGCGGTCGGGCTGATCCCATTCTCGTCCGCCGCCTCTTGCAGCAGCGGTTGCGGTGAGGCGCTACGGCGTATCCTGGCCCCCCCGCCAGGGGGCCTGCGCATCGGAGGTCTCCCAAAACCCGAGTTCGTAACTGGGCAACCCAAAGCGCTCGTCGGCCAGCTCGGCGAGTTGGTCTCGATCACTCGGCAAGCGCGCCCGCATGACGTCGAGCCGCATCCGCTTGGCCAACATGAGGGAGGCCTCGCCCGAGGGATCGAGCCGATGCGCCGCCCCGTCTCCGTCGCTCAAGATCTCCATCACCAGCTGGAATGCCACCGCCATATGCTCCTCCACGGCGGTCTCCGAGAGATCCCAGCGACTCGCCTCGGCCATTAGGCGAAACGCGCGCTGCCAGCTCTGGGTCTCCGTGATCCCCACCATGCCGCGAAACAGACGTCGGCTGGTGCGGACCGAGAAGATGGTCGGCGCCAAAATGCGATCGAGGTGTGCATCGGCACTCCCGTGATCAAAGCGGATCACCTCCATCGCCGTCCGCGCAAACTGGTCACCGAGATGGGTCTCGAACCGACTTTCCCAGTAGGAGTGCCCCAAGGCAATCGTAGTGGAGGTCACCACCAACTGTCGGGGGACGAAGAAATTGTGGGCCACCGTATCCGCCGCTAGATGCGCCAGATACCCGAGACCGAAGGCGCGAAGGTTGTCCGTCTCAGCGGAATCGTGAATCTGCTGGCCCACGTGCCACGAGTGACAATGCCGTCCAACTGGCGCGTACTTCTTCGCCATCGACGTATCGGCGGCGATGTTGCCATAGAGAAAATCGTAGGGAAACGCCCGGAGGAGGTCGGCCACCCGCGCAGGAAGTTGAGGCAGGTTGGCGAGGACGGTCTCGCCAAGGAAGATGTGCGTACCGGGCGTCCACGCGTTGGCGACGTCGGGAAACACCACGAGGGCGAAGAGAGCCGCCGCCGTGGCCAGCAGGATCCAGCGAAGCTGCACCCGGTTAGCGTCCCCGTCCGAGGAAGGCTCGTCGCATCTTTCGGAAGACGCGCGCGCCGCGCCGAGTCGTGCGAAGCGCCGAGGCGACATCGAGCATCGTGTCTTCCACCTCCTCCTGCACCACCTCCAACAACGCGTCGAGATCTTGGAGACGCTCCTGAGCGGCGTCACTGACGCGCAGGAGACCTCCGCGGAGTTTGTCCGCGGTTTCGGCAAACTCACCGGTCTCCCGAGCCACCAACGCGGTGATCTTGGCCGTGTCCTCGAGGACCCCCCGGGCCAACTGGATGGTGGGGCGGGCTTCGTCATCCATCCAGTCCACCATATTCTCCAGTCGACCCCACATGTGTTTCTGCAGCCGAGCAAACCACATCAACCACGCCACGGCGGAGATGACGAAGAGGAGTGCGATGACTGCCAACGAAATCGCCGCTACCGCGGCCCAAGCGGTCATGGTCTTCTCCTGAAAGGCTTCAGCACAACAAGGAGTTAGAAGATCCCCTGGCCTCCCGCACAGTGTCAAGCGATGCGCTTGCGCAGCGGGGCAGGGGAAGCGTATGGTTCGCCCCACGATGCCCCAGTGCTTCCGCGTGACAGGGGGCGTTCCGCTGCATGGAACGGTACGGCCGGCGGGCAACAAGAATGCAGCGCTGCCCATCCTGGCCGCGACGCTCCTCGCGGACACCCCATCCGAAATCCACAACGTCCCGCGAATCGGGGACGTGGACGGACTCCTCGCGATCCTGGGCGAGTTGGGCGTCGAGAGTGAGTGGCGGGAGGACGACGTGCTCCGCGTGGATCCCGCCGGGCTCGCGTCCCGCCGGCTCAATCCGGCCCTCTGTGCCAAGTTGCGCGCGTCCATTCTGCTGGCCGGCCCCCTCTTGGCACGGTTCGGAAGCGTCGCGCTCCCACCCCCTGGAGGCGACGTGATCGGGCGCCGGCGGCTCGACAGCCACTTCCTCGCGTTCGAGCGAATGGGCACCGAGGTCACGATCGGCGCGGACTATCATCTCGAGGGACGGAACCTCGAGGGCGCCGACATCTTTCTGGACGAACCGAGCGTGACGGCCACCGAAAACGCGCTCATGGCGGCGACGGCGGCCACCGGACGCACGGTCCTCCGCAACGCGGCCTCGGAACCCCATGTGCAAGACCTCGCCCGCGCGCTTCAGGCCATGGGTGCACACATCGAAGGCGTGGGCACGAACATGCTGACCATCGAAGGGGGACGACCCCTCCGCGGCAGCACGCTCGACGTGGGTCCCGATCACGTGGAGATCGGAAGCTTCATCGGCCTCGCTGCCATTACCAATGGCCACCTGGTGATCGACAACGCCCGGCCCGATGACCTCCGCAGCATTCTGCTGAATTTCGATCGCCTCGGCGTGCGCCCCCGTTTCGACGGGCAGCACCTCGTGGTCGATCCACACCAAGAACGCCGCATCCAACCCGACTTGGGCGGACATATCCCCAAGATCGAGGACGGACCGTGGCCCGCCTTTCCGGCGGACCTCACCTCGATTGCAGTGGTGGTCGCCACACAGTGTGATGGTATGGTGTTGGTCTTCGAAAAGATGTTCGAATCGCGCTTGTTCTTCGTGGACAAGTTGGTGGGCCTCGGAGCGCGGCTTCTCCTGTGCGATCCCCACCGCGTGGTCATCTCTGGTCCATCCCCACTGCGGGGCGGCGTGGTGGAGAGCCCCGACATTCGCGCCGGCATGGCCATGCTGCTCGCCGCGCTCGCCGCCCAGGGTGAAAGTGAGATCCACAACATCGGCCAGATCGACCGCGGGTACGAGCGGATCGATGAGCGTCTTCGCGCGCTGGGCGCCCAAATCGAACGGGTCGAGCTGGGCGACCGCCGGTGACCTCCCTGGCGTTGGAGCGCTCGGAGATCGCCGTCGACGACCCCGAGCTTGCGCGGTACGCACTCACCCACTGGCAGGACGAATTCGACGTCGTGGCCGGCGTCACCGCTCGGGCGCACAGCTTTCCGATTGACCGCCAGGCTGCGCAACCGCGTCCGGGGTCGCCGGATTGGCAGCTCGCGAGGGACCGTTTCGCCCCCGGGTTCACCAGCATCGTCGTCGGGGCTCAGGTGCACGGCACCCGTCTTGGGACCCATGCCGACCCATCCCCGGGGCTTTATGTGCTGCCAGCGCTCGACGGGCACGTGGCGACCACACCGGGGCTCCTCTTGACCGTGACGCTGGCGGACTGCATCCCCGTGTATCTGCTGCATCCGGCGTCCGGCACCCTGGCCCTGCTGCACGCCGGCTGGCGCGGCACGGCCGCCGGGATCCTCGAATTGGGAGTCGAACGCCTATGCGCCCTCGGAGGAGCCTCCCCCAAAGAGGTCGTAGCTCATTGCGGTGTTGGCATTTGCGGGGCATGTTACGAGGTGGGGTCTGAGGTTGTTCGTGCCGTCACCGGACACACGGACGGGGAGGCCGGACGGCTCGACCTTCGGCAAGAGCTCGCGCAGCGGGCCGTCCGCGGCGGACTTGCGCGGGTGACGGTGAGCGCCTGGTGCACAGCGCACGACCACGATCGCTTCCACTCCCACCGTCGGTCCGGCGGGGGGCCGGGGCGGATGATCGCATATCTAGGCCGGCCGGTGACTTGAACCTCTTCCGGCTTGGCGGTAGCTTTGAGATCTTAAGCGTGCGGGTGCGGGTCGTCGGGCCCGCGTTTTTTTTGGACGAATGGACAGCTCCCTGACGGACCTGACCGCCGAAATCCGACGGCGCGTGACCTCGCTTGGGTACGAGCTGGTCGATCTCCGCAAACGCGGTACCCGGACACGGGTGGTGCTGCAGATCCGGGTCGACCGGCCGGACGCGGCGCCGGGTCAGGGCATCACGGTGGAGGAATGCGCCGCCGTCAACCGCGGCCTCCAGGAATGGCTGGACGGAAGCGGCGTGTTGGGCTCCCGCTACGTGCTCGAGGTCTCTTCGCCCGGCATCGAGCGCCCGGTGCGGTGGCGTGAGCATTGGGAGCGTTTCGTGGGACGTGAGGTCACCGTACGGGTGCCGGAACGGGGTCGCCTGCGCGCGAAGATTGTGCGGGTTCCCCCGGGCAGCGACGACGTGGTGCTGCGTCCGGCGGACAGTGACGAAGAGATCACAGTGCCCCTGGGGGAGGCCCGGGACGCAAAACTCGTGGTGGACTGGTCCGCGTTCGACTGGTCGGCCACTCCTGAGAAGAAGGAATAGGTACGGGTCATGGTGAGTTCTGCCGAGATGATCGCCGCGCTTCGCGAGCTGGCGAACATGAAGCAGCTCGATCGCGAGGAGCTGATCGACCTGCTGCGCGATGGCATCCACGCGGCGCTGGTCAAGCGCTTCGGTGCCAACGTGCGCGCGGAAATCGAGATCGATGACTTGAAAGGAACGATCCTCACCACGGTCCTCAGAACGGTGGTCGACGAGGTTGACGACCCGAGCTCGCAGATCTCCCTAGAGGAGGCCCGGTGGGAGGACGAGGATTTCGAGCCCGGTGACGTGCTTGAAGAGGAGGTGCCGTTCGAAGCCTTCGGGCGCCTCGCGGTCCAAGCGGCCAAGCAGCGGATCATTCAGCGCGTCCGGGAGGGGGAGCGCGCGCGCATCCGGGATGAGTTTGGGCCCAAGCTCGGCGAGCTCATCACGGGCGAGGTGCAGCAGATCGAACGCGGCCGGTTGGTCATCATGATCAACAAGTTCCGCGAGGCCGAGGCGATCATCCCCTATCGGGAACAGAATCCTCGTGAGCATTTTCATCAGGGGGATGCGATCCGCGCCGTCTTGAAACGACTCGAGGAAACCCCAAAGGGACCTCGGCTGATCCTGTCGCGAGCGGACCCATTGTTCGTCCAGGCTCTGTTCAAGCTCGAGGTCCCCGAGGTGCAGCAGGGTCTGGTCGAGATTCGGGCGGCCGCGCGTGAGGTCGGAAGCCGCACCAAGATCGCCGTGAGCAGCCGCGACGATTCCATCGATCCCGTGGGCGCCTGCGTCGGGCTGAAAGGAAGCCGCGTGCAGGCCGTCGTGAACGAGCTCGGCGGGGAGCGGATCGATATCGTGCCGTGGTCGCCCGATCCGGAACGGTTTGCCAAATTGGCGCTGGCCCCGGCCCGCGTCGCCAGGGTCTTCTCCGACGCCGACGGTCGGACGATTCAGGCGATCGTCGACGAGGATCAGCTATCATTGGCCATCGGGCGCAACGGCCAGAATGTCCGGTTGGCCTCGGAGCTGACGGAGTGGAAAATCGATCTGTACTCGAGCCGCGAATGGCTCGAGCGAGGTGGTGAGGGACCCCTGTTCGCCCCGTTGCCCCCCGAAGACGAATTGGTGGCAGACGTGCGATTGGACGAACTCAAGGGGATCTCACCCGAGCTCGTGCAGACGCTGGAACGTGCGGGGTTGAAGACACTGCGCGATATTTTGGATCTGGAGCGCGACGACGTACTCAAGATCCACGAGATCACGCCGGAGCAAGCAGACGAGCTGATGGCGTTTCTCTCCGAGCTGACGGAAGAGAATCCCGACGGCGAGGCGGCGGCGGCCACCAGCGGCAGCAAGGGCGCGGGGACGGGTGGTGCGCAGGCGGCACCAAAGGGCGATGATGAGTCGAGCACTGAAGGCCCGGAGCCGGCGGCCGGCAGCGCAGGCGCGAATGCGGGGACGGATGGTGAGCAGGAGAAGTCGGAGGGGGATGATCAGCCAGGCGCGGAGGGACGGGAGCCGGAGACGTCTCCAGCGGCGTGAGCGCCCGGTTACGCCTCGGCCTGCTGGGCCTGGGCGCGCGGGGCGGACACGTGGTGGCCGGGACGAGCGGTGTGCGGGCGGCGCTGCAACGGGACGAACTCGTGTTAGTGGTCGTCGCCTCCGATGCGAGCGCACGGACGCACGACAAGGTCAGTCGCCTGGCACGGGCAAGGGAGATTCCTGTCCTCACAGGGCCCGACGCCACAGAGTTGGCCCGTCGGGTCGGGCGTGCGGGATCGCTTCAAGCAGTGGGTGTTCGCGATCGGCATTTGGCGGCAGGGATTCAAGGTGAATCGTAGCAGGAGGAGTGAGTGAGTAAGACGCGGGTCCATGATCTCGCTGCGGAATTTGGCGTCGAGAGCGGCAAGCTGATCAAGCTGCTTGCCGATATGGGTATTCACGTTCGCAGTCATTTGTCCGCACTCGACACCGGACAAGTGGCCCTGGTGCGTGCGCGCTGGGAACGGGAGAAACGCCGCGATTCGGGTACTCAGACGAAGACGCGTCGGCGTCGAACGACGAAGACCACGAAGACGGCGAAGACCGCGAAGACCACGAAGACCACGAAGACCACGAAGAAAAAGGCCACGCCGAAGCCCAAAGAGCCGATTCGGCCCAAACGGCGCCGCCGCACCGCCGCCGAAGTGGCGGCCAAAGAGGCGGAAGCGGAGGCGAAGCGCCAGGCCGATGCAGCGGCCGCACCGGTCGCCGAAGCCGAGCCGGAGGCGGCTGAGGTCCCAGCGCCCACCCTCGAAGAGCGGGCCGCCGCATTATTCAAGGAGCCGCCCACCACCGAGCCTGAGGTTGCAACACCTGAGATCGTCGAGCCGCCCGCACCTCAAGAGGCCGCGCCTCCGGTGGCGGAACCGAAGGTGACGGCTGCGCAGGCCGCACCACCGCGTCACAAGCCAGCGCCGGTCATCCCCACACGCGTGCCCCGCCAGCCCCCACCTCGGGCCTGGACGCCGCGCAAGACGGGGCCACGTCCCGTGGCCTCCGCCGCCCCAGGCGAGCTGGCCGAAGAGCGCCGCCGCGACAAGAAGCGGCGCAAGAAGGGGAAGCGTCAACAGGTCGACAAGGAAGCCGTGCAGGCCAACATCAGCCGTACGTTGGCCACCATCAAAGGACCCGGTCCACGCAAGGGCGCACGGCGGCGTGACGATGAGCCCAGCGCACGCGAGATCGCCGAGCAGCGACGCGCCGAGGAGCGCGAACGCGAGAAGACCCTCGTTCGCGTCAACGAGTTCATTACCGTTTCCGAGCTGGCCACGAATCTAAGCGTGCCCCCCACGGAGATCGTCACCTTCTGCTTCAAAGAGCTGGGCATGATGGTGACGGTCAACCAACGGCTCGACTTCGACCAGATCGACCTCATCGCTGGTGCGTTCGGCTTCAAGGCCGTGCAGGAAGAAGAGTACGTGCCCGAAGAAGTCGTGACGGAGGAGCAGGATCAGCCCGAGGATATGGCGCCGCGACCACCGGTCGTCACCGTCATGGGACACGTGGACCACGGAAAGACGTCGCTGCTCGACTACGTTCGCAAGACGAATGTGATCGCAGGAGAGTCTGGCGGGATCACTCAGCACATCGGCGCGTACCACGTCGAGCTGGCCAACGGCAAAGTCATCACGTTCCTCGACACCCCTGGACACGAGGCCTTCACCGCCATGCGCGCTCGCGGCGCGCAGGTGACGGATCTCGTGGTGCTGGTAGTGGCGGCAGACGATCAGGTCATGCCGCAAACCATCGAGGCCATCAGTCACGCCAGGAACGCGGGCGTCCCCCTGGTCGTTGCCATCAATAAGATCGACCTGCCCAACGCGAACGTGGCGAAAGTCAAGCAAGACCTCCTCAAGCACGAAGTGCTGCTGGAGGAGTTTGGCGGAGAGACGATGGGCCAACCGATCTCGGCCAAGAGTGGCCAAGGCGTGGACGAGCTCCTCGAAAAGATCCTGCTGCAATCGGAAGTCCTCGACCTCACAGCCAACCCAGACCGGCCGGGCCGAGGAACCGTCATCGAATCCACGCTCGATCCCGGGAAGGGACCCGTCGCGACGATCCTCATCGAGAACGGAACGCTCAAGGTGGGTGACGACTTCATCTGCGGAAATCTCGCAGGACGCGTCCGTGCCATGATCGATGAGCGTGGCCAACGGGTCGACGCCGCTGGGCCATCGATTCCTGTTCAGATCCTCGGCTTCGAGGGCGTGGCTCAGGCGGGAGACACCTTCATGGTCGTCGACTCCGCGCAGCACGCTCGCGATATCGCACAAAAGCGGCAGCGGCTGGATCGTGAGGCCGCCCACCGTCGCTCGTCCCGGGGTGTCTCCCTCGAGGACTTGTCGAAACAGATCGAGGTTGGAGAGGTGCAGGCGCTCAACATCATCATCAAGGCGGACCAGGGCGGGCCCGCAGAGGCCCTTGCCGACGCGTTTGCGCAGCTGTCCACGGATGAGGTCATGGTGGAGGTGATTCACCGCGGGGTGGGCGCCATCACCGAGAGCGACGTGCTCCTCGCCAAGGCGTCGAGCGCGATTGTGGTGGGCTTCCATGTCCGACCCGACGCCAACGCCCGCGCTGCGGCGGAGCGGGAATCCGTCGATATCCGCACCTATCGCGTGATCTACGAGGCGGTGGAAGACGTCAAGGCCGCGCTCGAGGGGCTGCTATCACCGGAAAAGAAGGAGATCGTCCTCGGGGAGGCCGAAGTCCGCCAGACCTTCAAGATCTCCGGGGTCGGTACCATCGCGGGCTGTTACGTTCGCAACGGGATCATCCGGCGCGGAGCCAAGATGCGGGTCATTCGAGACGGCGTCGAAGTCTACGCCGGCGGGATCGGAAGCCTCAAACGGTTCAAGGAAGATGTACGGGAGGTCCGGGAGGGTCTCGAATGCGGCATCGGTGTCGAGAACTTCAACGACATCAAGGTGGGCGACGTGCTCGAAGCCTATCAGATCGAGGAGGTAGCCCGGTCCCTGGAAACGGCGGGAACCGGCAAAGACACCTAGCGTGGTCATCGGCCTCAAGACCTGGGAGCTGCACCTGCAGGGATGCCAGTCTCTCAAGGACAAGCGCCGGATCCTCAAGAGCCTCAAAGACCGTCTCCACCGCCGCTTCAACGTGTCGGTGGCCGAAACCAATCACCACGATCGCTGGCAACGTGCCGAGCTTTCCTGCTGCGTGGTCGCTGTCGATCGCCGGCAGGCCGAGTCCGTCCTCAACTCCGCGGATGAGCTCGTGGCGAGGGACGGACTGGCCCGGATCGTCGATTCCGTGACCAACCTGCTATGACGCGTCCCCGACGACCCCACCGTCCCGAACGAATCGCTGCCTTGATTCAGGAAGCGCTCGCGACGGCGCTGACCAAGGAGCTCAAAGATCCCCGCGTCGGCTTCGTAACGCTCACGGGCGTCACGGTGTCGCAAGACGGAACTCACGCGAGCGTTCGCGTGAGCGTCATGGGGGACGAGCAGACGAAAGACAGCGCGATGGAAGGCCTCAAGAGCGCCCGTGGGTTTCTGCGGTCGTATCTCGCCCAGCACCTTCCACTCCGGACGACACCCGAACTGCACTTTGTCCTCGATCGCGGGCTCGAGCACGCCGCGCGCATCAACGAGCTCCTCGGCAAGCTCAAACAGGAGGACGAGTCCTGAGCGGGGCAGGACTGCTCCTCATCGACAAGCCCGAGGGTCCCACGTCGCACGACGTGGTGGATGCCGTGCGCCGCAGACTGGGCGTGCGGCGAGTCGGTCACAGCGGCACGCTGGACCCGTTCGCGTCCGGACTGCTCCTCATGTTGGTGGGGCGGGCGACACGATTGTCGCAGTTCCTGGTCGGTCTCACCAAGCGGTATAGCGGGGAGATTCACCTCGGCATGGTGACCGATACCGATGACCGGACGGGCGAGCCCCTGCGGTCGAGCGACACCTGGCGCGGGCTTTCCCGAGAGGACATCGCCAGCGCCGTCTCGGGACTCACCGGTCGCTACGGGCAACGCCCACCGGCGTATTCGGCAAAGAAAGTGGACGGTCGCCGCGCGCACCGCCTGGCGCGGCAAGGCGTGCCCGTGGACCTCCCTCCTCGCGAAGTGGAGATCTTGGCGTTCGACGTCGGCGCGCTGCGCGGTCCAACGCTCGCCTTCACCGCCCACGTGAGCAGCGGGACCTATCTCCGGGCCCTGGCACGGGATCTGGGGGAGCGGCTCGGCTGCGGCGCGCACCTCCACCGCCTCCGGCGAACCGCTATCGGCCCATTCGCGGTCGAACAGGCGCTACCGTTGGACGACCTCAACGCGGATAGCCCGATCCTGCCGGCGATGGAGGCCGTCCGTCACCTCCCGACGCTCGAGTTGAGCGCCGGCGAGCGCGAACGCGTCACGCACGGTCAACCGATCGACTTACACGCCGCCGGGCGCGGGCCTGTGGCACTTGTGCGGGACGCCGAGCTGGTGGCCGTTGCCGAGCCGCGGAACGGTGTCCTGAAGCCACGGGTCGTCCTCGCCGGATGAGCCAATCCGCTTTGCCGCTGGATGGTCGCGGAACGGTGCTCACTGTGGGCAGCTTCGACGGGGTGCACCTCGGGCACCGCCAGGTATTGGAGGAAATTGCCATCAGGGCGGCTCGTGCGAACCGCCGGAGCGTCCTCGTGACGTTTGAGCCGCACCCGCTGGAGATCGTGAACCCCCAGGCGGCGCCGCTCCTCCTGACCCTCGCGAATGAGCGCCGCGAGATCCTCGCCCAATGCGACCTGGATGTGGTCGTGTTTCTGGCGTTCACTCGAGCGCTCTCGCAGTACACGCCGAAGGCGTTTGTTCGCCTGCTCCTGGACCGGTTTCAGATGCGGGAACTCGTGATCGGGTACGATCATGGTTTTGGCCGCGGACGCGCCGGCGACGTGGGGGTGCTCCGGGTCCTGGGACAAGAGATGGGATTTGCGGTCGACGTGGTGGCGGAGGTCGATTCGGCGGGACGACCGGTCTCCTCGACGCTCGTGCGCCGCGCGGTAGCTGGGGGAGATCTCGCCACGGCGACGCGGCTCCTGGGACGGCCGTACGCCCTCACGGCACCGGTCATGCCAGGGAAGGGCCGCGGACGGGACATCGGGTACCGCACCATTAACCTCGTGCTTCCCGATGCACGGAAGCTCCTGCCGCCGGACGGGGTATATGCGGTACAGGTGGAATGGCGCACGGGCCGGGCAGGGGGGATGATGCACATCGGACCGCGCCCGACCTTCGCGGAGACGGACCGATCGCTCGAGGTTCATCTTCTCGATGCGCAGGTGGACCTTTATGACCACGAGATTAAGGTCTCGTGGATCGCCCGGCTTCGGGATGTGATGACGTTTCCTTCGCCGGAGGCGCTCAAGCAACAGTTGGACAAGGACTTCGCCGCTGCCCGCCATGCGTTGACAGCACCGGGCAGCCTCAGTAGTCATTAGGGCCTTTCGGGGACTTCAACGGAATCCATGTTTTCGACAATCAAGGGCCGTTTCATCGTCATCCTCGCGCTCGTGGCATTGAGCGTCTGGTCGCTCATTCCACGCAACGTCACGATTCGGGAGCGCGGGGAGGATGGGGTGATGCGCGACGTCGTCGTCAAGCGGGTCCCGCTCAAGCAAGGCTTGGATCTGCGCGGCGGCATTCACTTGGCGCTCGAGATCGATGAGTCGGCAGGCCAAGTGGCCGACAAGGCCGATGCTCTGGAGCGGGCACTGACCGTCATTCGCACCCGGGTCGACGAGTTCGGGGTTGCAGAACCGCTCATTCAGAAGGTCGGCGACGAGCGTATCGTCGTCGAATTGGCCGGCATCGACGATCCGGCACGTGCCAAGCAGATCGTCCAGCGTTCGGCCTTTCTGGAATTCCGGATCACGGACATGGAGCAGCAGTTCCGCGATGCGCTTCCCGCGATCGACCAGGCGCTGATGCGCGAGGGAGTGCGAGCGGATCGGACCACGACCGGCGCCGCAGGGCCGAGCCAGCTGGAGGCCCTCCTGGGTGCGGATACCACGGCCGCGGACACGGCGTCGGTGAATCAGGATACCACGGCCGCGGACACGGCGTTCGCGCTGGACCAACCCGGGCCGTTGAGCACGTATCTGTTCAACGGGAATCTTCCTGGCGAGTTTCTCGTACCCGAGGAAGATTTTCCCCGGGTGGACAGCCTGCTCAACCACCCGGCAGCGGTGCGCGCCTTCCCGCGAGGACTGGAGCTCGTGTGGGCGATGGAGCCGATCGCGCAGGGAGCGCGCTCATATCGCGGCCTTTATGTCGTTCAACGGCGCCCTATCATCACGGGGGAGTACCTCTCCGACGCTCGCGCTACCATCGACCAATTGAACAATCAGGCCATCGTACAGTTCGAGCTCACGCGCTCCGGCGGCCGCATCTTCCGTCGCGAGACGGGCCGGCACGTGGGTGACTACATGGCGATCATGTTGGATGGACGGGTACACCGCTCGCCACCGGTGATTCGGTCGCAGATCGGACGGAACGGGCAGATCGAGTTGGGCAACGCGAGTCTCCAGGAAGCGCAGGATCTGGCGTTGGTGCTCCGCGCGGGAGCGCTTCCCGCACCTATTCACATCGTGGAAGAGCGAACGGTCGGACCCAGTCTCGGGCGCGATTCGATCGCCCAGGGGAGACGGGCCGCGATCATCGCATCCGTCGCGATCGTGCTGATCGTGATCGCGTATTATCGGTTCTCTGGGCTGCTGGCAGTCCTCGCGCTCGGCTTCTACGGGCTGTTTACGCTCGGCGGACTTGCGATGTTCGGCGCCACGCTCACGCTTCCGGGTCTGGCCGGCTTCGCCCTCTCCATCGGCATGGCGGTCGACGCCAACGTGCTGATCTTCGAACGGATCCGGGAAGAGCTTGGCTACGGCAAGTCCGTGCGACTGGCCGTGGACGACGGATTCAAGCACGCCATGCCAGCTATCGTCGACTCCAACATCACCACCGTGCTCACCGCGTTGTTCCTCTTTCAGTTTGGAACGGGACCGGTCAAAGGATTTGCTGTCACCCTGATCGTCGGCATCTTTGCCTCTTTCATCACGGCGGTCTTCATCACTCGCACGCTTTTCTTGATCTGGCTACAAGCCGGTCAGACGACGAAGGAACTCTCGATCTGATGATTCGCATATTCGCCGAGGCCAACTACGATTTTCTCGCGGTTCGAAAGATCGCGTATGGTCTTACCGCCGCCATTGTGATCCCGGGTCTCGTGCTCTTGGCGGTCCGCGGGCTCAACGAGAGCATCGAGTTCACCGGCGGTACCCTCATCGAGATTCAGGCCAAGCAACCGGCCATCACCATCGCGGGCATTCGGGATGCGCTGTGCGGTTCGGACCTCTGTGATGCGGAGATTCAGACGTTTGGGGCGCCCAACGAGTTCGTGATTCGTGCGCGGCTCGCGGCGGACGCTGCGACAGTTGTCGACCAGGGGACGCAAGAGGTGAGTGAAGCCGTCGCGGCCAGTCTTACGGGCACGTTTGGAGACGGAAGCTACGAAGTGGTCCGCACCGAGGCGGTGGGACCCAAAGTGGGCGGCGAGCTTCGACAGAAAGCGCTGCTGGCCATCATTCTGTCGTTTGGCGTGACCCTCATCTACATCGCGTTTCGGTTCGAGTGGAGGTTTGGCATCGCCGCCATCGCCGCGACGGCCCACGATATTCTCGCTGGTGTCGCGTTCATCACCATCTTGAATCTCGAGATCTCGCTGGTCGTCGTCGCCGCCGTGCTCACCATTCTCGGGTATTCCCTCAACGACACCATCGTCGTCTTCGACCGCGTGCGGGAGAATCTCCGCAAGTACAAGCGGGAGAATCTCTACGCCATCCTGAATCGTAGCGTCAATGAGACGCTGCCACGCACCTTGCTCACCGGGGTCACGACCCTCGTCGCGACCACCTCACTCCTTATCTTCGGCGGACGGGTGATCGCCGGGTTCGCAGCCGTGATGACATTCGGCATCATCATTGGGACCTTCTCATCCATCTACATTGCTTCACCCGTGCTGCTAGCGATCGAGCAACGCTGGCCCGGCGAAGACGTCCGGGGGGCCAAGACGATCATGCCGCGCGCCGCACCGGTATCGGGATAGTCTTCTCCCGCCAGTGCTCGTCGACACGCACTGTCATCTGGCCGACGCCCGCTTCGATGACGATCGGACGGTGGTAGTCGAGCGCGCTCGCCAAGCGGGCGTCACCCATGTCGTGATTATCGCCGATTCGGCTCCGAATACGGGCCGCGTCGTCGAACTCGCCAAGGCGCTCGATCTCTCAGCGACGGCCGGTGTGCATCCACACGAGGCTTCGTCGTGGTCCTCGGAAACGCGAGCTCGCATCGAGGCGGTCCTCCACGATCCGGTGGTCGTCGCCGTGGGAGAAACCGGCCTCGACTACCATTACGATCACGCGCCACGGGAGGCACAGCGTCGGGCCTTCGGCGACCAGCTCACGCTGGCCAGCCAACACGGACTCCCAGCCGTCGTACACTCCCGCTCCGCCGATGACGACATGGCGGACATGCTGCGGGATACCGAAGCCGCGGTCGTGCTCCACTCCTTCAGCGCCGGACCCAAGGTCTTGGACGTGGCCCTCCAGCGGTCCTTCTACGTTTCGTTCAGCGGCATGGTCACCTTTCGGTCGTGGACCGATCGGGAGGCCGTCACCGCCGTCGCCGACGATCGCGTCCTGGTCGAGACTGATGCCCCGTACCTCGCTCCCGTGCCGCACCGGGGGAAACGCAACGAACCGGCATTCGTGCGACACGTTGCCCTGTGCGTCGCGGAGTTCCGGGACACGGCCCACACGGACCTGGCCCGCTTGACCACGGACAATGCTGTGCGTTGTTTCGGAAATCGCATCGCTCAACTCTGTCCCTGATCCATGACTGTTACCAAGATTCCCTCCGACATCGCGATCGCGCAGGCGGCAGCCTTGCGTCCAATCGCGGACGTAGCCGGCGATCTGGGTCTCGGCACGGACGATCTGATCCGCTACGGAGACGACAAGGCAAAGATCCGGCTTGATCAACTCGCCGCCCGCCCGCGCCGAGGCCGCCTGGTCCTGGTCACCGGTATCAACCCCACGCCGGCCGGGGAGGGGAAGTCGACCGTGACGGTAGGGGTGGCCCAGGCGTTGCGCCGCATGGGACAGAACGTCCTCGTGTGCATTCGGGAACCGAGCCTGGGCCCGGTGTTTGGCATCAAAGGTGGGGCGGCCGGAGGGGGGTACGCACAGGTCGTACCCATGGAAGACATCAATCTCCACTTCACGGGAGATTTCCACGCCATCACCAGCGCGCACAATCTCCTCTCGGCCCTGCTCGACAACCACCTCCATCAGGGCAACCGCCTGGGCATTGACCACCGGCGTATCAGCTGGCCTCGGACCATCGACATGAACGACCGAGCGCTTCGGAACGCGGTCGTGGGCCTCGGGGGGGTATTGGGCGGTATCCCCAGACAAGAGCGTTTTGTCATTACGCCAGCCAGTGAGATCATGGCCGTCCTCGCCCTGGCCACCGATCTTGACGATCTGGAAGCACGCCTCGGACGCATCATTGTGGGGCTCACGCGGGATCGCACGGCGGTACGCGCCGACGAGCTCAAGGCCAACGGCGCGATGACCATGTTGCTAAAGGACGCCTTACTCCCCAATCTCGTTCAGACCCTGGAAGGGGGACCAGCCATCGTGCACTGCGGCCCGTTCGGCAATATCGCGCACGGATGCAATTCCCTCATCGCCACCGAAACGGCGCTCAAGCTCGCCGATATCGTCCTCACCGAGGCGGGCTTCGGCGCCGACCTGGGGGCCGAAAAGTTCTTCGACATCAAGTGCCGCGTCGGGGAGCTGCGACCCGAGGCGGCCGTCGTGGTCGCAACCATCCGTGCCCTCAAACTGCATGGCGGTGCGGCCAAGGATCGGCTGAGCGAGCCAGATGCCGCCGCCGTCGAGCGCGGATTCGCCAACCTCGGCCGCCACATCGAGAATGTCGGCAAGTTCGGCATACCCGCCATTGTGGCGCTCAACCGATTCATCACGGACGCGGACGACGAGATCCAGGTCGTGCGGGAGCGCTGTGCCACCCTCGGTGCTCGGTTTGGGCTCTGCGAAGTATGGGAAAAGGGTGGCGAAGGTGGCCTCGAGATCGGTCAGGCCATCTTGAATGTGCTCGACGAGGGCAACGCCGATTTTCGACCACTGTACGACCACACCGCGAGCATTCCGGACAAGATCGGGCGAATCGCCCAGGACATCTATGGTGCCGACGGTGTGGATTTCGACCCCGCGGCCACCCGAGCGATCCACCAGCTCGAGGCCGCCGGGCTCGGCGCCACACCGGTGTGCATGGCCAAGACGCAATACTCGTTCAGCGACGACCCCACTCGGATGGGCGCGCCAAGCGGCTTTCGCATTTCCGTACGGGATCTCTATCCGTCCGCGGGCGCGGGTTTCGTCGTCGCCCTCACTGGGGATGTCATGACGATGCCCGGCCTGGGGAAGACCCCAGCGGCGGAAAAAATGCGGGTCAACGCCAACGGTACGATCGAGGGACTGTTCTAGCCGCATGCCGTGAGCAGTGAGAAGTAGTGCGTAAGCGTTGAGGCGTGGGGGTGAGCGGGATCATCCACGGCCGATCATTCGCGACAAGGGGAGCGTCCATGGACACGGTGGCCACGAAGAACGCACCACAAGCAATTGGCCCTTACAGTCAAGCCGTCATTGCCGGTGATCTCGTGTTCACCGCGGGGCAGATTGCTCTGGACCCGGAGACGATGGAGGTGGCAGGCGCGGACGTCGCGCAGCAAACCGACCGGGTCATGCGCAATCTGGCGGGCGTCCTGGACGCGGCCGGAAGTAACCTCTCGCGCGTGGTGAAGACCACGGTCTATCTTGCCAGTATGGACGACTTCGTGGCGATGAACGAGGTATACGGAAAACACTTCGGTTCACATCGGCCCGCGCGGTCGACCGTCGAGGTCTCGGCCTTGCCCAAGAAGGTGCTCGTCGAGATCGACGCCATCGCCGTGCGCGGATGACCTGCGCGGGAGCGGATTGGGTCTGGTGGCCTGCACGGTCTTCAAAACCGCTGGGAGGCGCCTGAGGCGACTTCGGTGGGTTCGATTCCCACACGCTCCCGCCATGACGACCGTGGGGAGTGAGGAGTGAGCAGTGCGGAACCAGGAGGCCGTGAGCTTTGTGCTGGGCCAGCGCCTCGCACCAGACCCCTCACGGGGGTGGGGAGGGTGAGCATCGCTCACTCCTTACCCTTCACTGGGGCGCGGGTGACAGGGTAGGACCATGGCGGCCGTCTCCGCCCTCATCATTCTCAACCCGCAAGCCGGCGGCGGCCGCGCGAGAAACAGCGCTGCCCGTCTCCTCCGCCGTGCCCGCTCCCTGGGCTGGGACGTGGCGCTTCGTCTGACGGAACACCCGGGACATGAAGTGTCGCTCGCGGAGGAAGGGCGGCGGGAGTCCTGGCCCCTGATCATCGCGGCCGGCGGGGACGGGACGGTGCACGGCGTCGCCAACGGACTGCTCGCGGACGGCAAGACCGACGTCGTCCTCGGACACGTGCCCATTGGCAACGGGAACGATTTCGCTCGGGCCATTGGCCTCGATTCGCGCTCGCCCGAAAAAAACCTCGCCGCCCTCGCCGCCGGGCGCGTGAAAACGCTCGACGTGGGCCAAGCACTCGGCGAGATCTTCGTCAATGGTCTGGGGGTGGGTTTCAGCGCCGCCGTGGTGAGCCGCCTTCTCGAGTTCAAGCACCTTCGCGGGTTCCCGCTGTACCTGGCCGCCACGTACCGGACGTTTGCGTCCTTCCAGGCGCCGATGCTGGACGTCAAGTCGGAGAGCCACGCCGAGCACGGACGTCTGATGATGGTGGAGGTCACCAACGGCCCCACTGCCGGTGGCGGATTCCGGTTGACACCGGGCGCCACACCCGACGACGGGGTCTTTGACGTGTGTGTGATTCGCAAGGTCGGCCTCCTCCGGTTCCTGCGCTCGCTCCCCTCGGTCGTGCGGGGCACGCACGGGCGACTGGACGAGGTGACGCTGTTTCGCACACGCCATATCCGACTCGCCGGGTGCGCGGGCGAGCAGCTGACATATCACCTCGACGGCGAACTGCGAGAAGGGATCGGGGAACCCGTGGACGTGCGTCTGCTTCCTCAGCAACTCAAGGTGTTATGCGCGGGCTGATCGTGCTCGCTGCCCTCGTGTGCATGCCACTCGTCGCAGCACATGCGCAGGTGCCGCAACCCCCACCGCAACGCCAGCCCTCTCCGAGGGACACGATCAAAGTTCCCCAATTCCGTATCGATCCTCCGGTGTCCCCGCTTGGCGCCATGTGGCGCTCCCTGCTGCTTCCGGGCTGGGGGCAGTCGATTCTGGGCCGCCGCGTGACGGGAGCGGCGTTCATATTCTGGGAGGGGCTGACCATCGCAATGACGGCGAAGTCGATTGCCCAATTGGACTACCAGGAGGATGTCGAGGCCGAGACGGTCGCGGAAAAGCGCCAAGAGGTGCAGGACTGGGCCATTCTGTGGGGCTTCAACCACCTTCTGGCCGCCGCGGACGCGTTCGTCGCCGCGCAACTCTGGGATTTTCCAACCGAGCTCGAGGCCCGGAGGCTCCCGAGCGGGGACACGGCGGTCGGGCTCAGAGTATATTGGGATTGAATTGCTGGAGGACCGGCCCCGCCTCCGTGATCTCGAGATACCGAAAACCCTCCATCCACGCTCCTGGGTTGGCATACCAGCGGCGCTCACCCATCGATTCGAGCACTGGGCGATGCGTGTGCCCGAAGACCACGAGGTCCAGCTCCGGGCGCGTTGCCAGCAGGTTGGTCGCATAGGCGGACTGTTGCGCTGCTGAACTCGCCAAGACGTGTGCCCGGCGAGTGTCTCCTGCCACCTGCCCGGAGAAGCGTTTCACCATTCGCAGCCCAAGATCGGGATGGATCCAGCGAAAAACCCGTGGCGTCAGCGGAAACCGGGTGAGCGCCTGGAGGACACGCGAGCTGAGGTTGCGCTCCATTCCGTCCCCGTGGGCGACCAACGCGCGCCACCCCGCCAGTGACAGCTCCACCCCGTGGCGATGGAACGAGGCCCCGAGTTCTCGTTCCCAAAACGACCCTCCCCACCGATCGTGGTTGCCACCGATCACGGTCACGCGCGTGCCGGCGTCCCGTACCGCCGCGAGCGCGGCCAGGGTCCTGAACGCCGAGCGGGGAATGACCGTACGGTACTCGAACCAAAAATCGAAGAGGTCACCGTTGATCACCAGGTGAAACGCCCGATTTGGCAGGCTGCGGAGAAACGCGTGAAACGCCTCCGTCACCACCGGCGGCGCTTGGCCCAAGTGGGCGTCGGATACGACGATCGCAGCGGGCCGTGTCACGGCGGCAGTATAGGAGTGCACCGACGACTCTCGCAACCTCCTGTCGTTATTGACTTTTGAGTCGGGAGCACCTTAATTTGCTCCCGCTCCCACCCACCCGTGCTCCCATTGGAGGAGGCTCGATGTCCGATAATGCGTTGGGGCTCATTGAAACGCGCGGCCTCGTAGGGTCGATCGAGGCGGCTGACGCCATGGTCAAAGCCGCCCCCGTCCGGCTGGTCGGGAAGGAGAAGGTCGGCGGCGGTTATGTGACCGTCATGGTTCGTGGCGACGTCGGGGCCGTCAAAGCCGCCACCGACGCCGGCGCGGCCGCCGCGGACCGAGTGGGGGAACTGGTCTCCGTCCACGTCATCCCGCGGCCGCATCAAGAGATCGAGCTGATCCTACCGCAGCGCGACGAGGGTTAACTCGTGGCCTGGTCGGGCCGGGCCCTCGGGCTGATCGAGACGCGGGGATTAGTCGGCGCGCTCGAAGCCGCGGATGCGGGAGTGAAGGCCGCTGACGTCGAGCTGGTGGGAGTAGAGTATGCCGACGCGGGGCTGATCACGGTGCATTTCCAGGGTGACGTAGCCGCGGCGAAAGCGGCGGTGGATGCCGGTGCTGCCGCCGCCGAGCGGGTGGGTCAGCTCGTCTCGGTCCACGTAATCCCGCAGCCGGATCCCGGCATCGACGTCATTGCCGATGAGGTGCACGGCGCCAACACCGCCGATATAGGCACGGGGAGTGGGGGAAGCTCCAGTGTGGTCCCGGACCCCGCCCGGCTGCGCTCCATGAAAGTCGTGGAGCTCCGGCGCGCCGCGCGGCGCGTGAAACACTTCCCGATCCAAGGCCGCGCCCTCGCCAGGGCAAGCCGGGAAGAGATTCTCCAGGGCTTCGAGAGCCTGGGGATGTTGTGAGGGAGATGCGTCATCCCCCTGCCGTCACCGCCGCTCCTGCCCCTATCCATGCGGCAGCGGCGGCGGCTGAGTCCCTCGCCGGTCCACTCCCCGCCTAGCCATGGACCGCGATCTCCAATCCATCCAAGAAGCACGCGATCTCGTGGCTCGTGGGCACATGGCGGCGGAGGCGTTCAAACGGGCCTCGCAAGATCAAGTCGATCGGATCGTCGCCGCGATGGGGGTTGCCACGGAACGCGAAGCCGAACGTCTCGCGCGACTGGCGGTGGATGAAACTCGGATGGGGCGGTATGAAGACAAGATTGTCAAGAATCGCTTCAGCGCCGTCGATGTTCGAAACTACATCCTGCCGCTCAAGACGTGTGGCATCATTCGCGAAGTCTCCGATGTTCGCGTGCGTGAGCTAGCCGTTCCCATGGGCGTCGTGGCGGCGCTCATTCCCACCACCAATCCCACGTCGACTGCCATCTACAAGGCGTTGATCGCCGTCAAGGCGCGAAACGCCATCGTGATGTCGCCGCACCCGCGCGCCACCGATTGTGTCGTGGAGACCGCGCGGATCATGCAGGAAGCAGCCAGTGCCGCGGGGGCTCCCGAGAATCTCGTACAGTCGATGGCCACGCCGACCGTCGAAGGAACCAACGAGCTCATGCGGCATCGCCGAACGGCCGTCATCCTCGCCACCGGCGGCTACGCGATGGTGCGGGCAGCCTACAGCTCGGGAAAACCCGCCTACGGGGTCGGGCCCGGCAACGTGCCGGCCATCGTCGAGCGCACGGCGGACGTCCCCAAAGCCGTGGCCGATATCGTGGCCGGCAAGAACTTCGACTACGGCTTGCTGTGTTCGGCGGAGAATTCGTTGATATGCGATCGCCCCGTCGAGAGCCAAGTCCGGGCGGAGTTGCGACGCCAACGCGCCGTGTTCGTGGCGGGTGCGGATCGCGAGCGACTCCAACGCGTCATGCAAGACCGCAAAACTGGGGGCATCAACACTGCTATCGTTGGGCTGCCAGCCACCGAGATTGCGCAGCGCGCGGGCCTCGGCGTGCCGGGCGACACGCGCATCTTGGTGGTCGAGTGTACCACGGTCGGACCAGAGGAGCTGTTTTCGCGCGAAAAGCTCTCGCCGGTGTTGGCGTTCTATGTTGAGGATGGGTGGGAGCGCTGCTGCGAGCGCAGCATCGAGCTGCTGAATTTTGGCGGGGTAGGGCACTCGCTCGTCATCCATAGCCGCGACGAGCACGTCATCCAGCGGTTCTTCGAAGAGAAACCGGCGTTTCGTATTCTCGTCAATACGGTGGCGGCGGTGGGCGCGGTCGGCTACACAACTGGGCTCGCGCCGGCGATGACCCTAGGCCCTGGAACCTGGGGCGGATCGTCCACCAGCGACAACATCACGCCGCTGCATCTGGTCAACGTGAAACGGTTGGCGTACGAGACGAGACCGTACACGGCCGTGGATGCGGTGCCCTTGGCGGATCGGCCGATCGGCAAATCGACCGCGCATCGCCAAACCGCCGACCCACATGGCCGTTCGGCCACCGATCCGTCTTCCGAGATCTCCGCAGCCGTTGAGGCATTTCTCGCCGAACGACGCGCCGGGAGACGCGTATGACTCCCGAGGAGATGCGCACCCTCGCCCGGCGAATCGCCGAGAAGCTCCAATCGGCCACAGGATCCGAGACTCCCAGCTCCCCCGCCGCTTGGGTACCGTCTCCGATGCGTCCGGCACCCCCGGGGCCCCCCACCCCCGGCCAGCTTCCGCCGTGGGCGGCTGCCGCCCAATCGCTCAGCGATGTCGCGCCGATTCCGGGACGCAGGACGAACTCGGGCCGGCACCGGCCAGCGTACGACGCCATCACCGCCGCCTGGCGGGGCGCTGCCGCCGGACGGGCACCGGCACCCCTTCCCGGGGGGCGGGCGACCGCGGCTGAGCGTGCGGCGGCCGGACGGACGGTCCCTATCGGGATCTCCAATCGACACATCCACATCACCCAGCAGGATTTCGAAACCCTGTTCGGCGCCGGGAAACGTCCGCAGCCCGATCGCCCCATCACGCAGCCCGGGCAGTTCGCGGCGAGGGAACGCGCCCGCGTCGTTGGTCCCACGGGCGCCGTCGAGGGTATCCGCATCGTTGGACCCACACGTCAGGCAACGCAGGTCGAGCTCTCGATGAGCGACTGCCGGGGTATCGGGCTGGACGCCCCCATCCGGCCGTCCGGCCATATCGCCGGGAGTGCCGCCGTGCGCCTCGAGGGACCCGCCGGATCGGTCGATCTCGCCGAGGGTGCCATTGTCGCTGCGCGGCACGTGCACGTGGCGCCAACCGACGCCGCGCGGCTCGGACTTGCCGACGGTGACCGGATTACCCTCGCCGTGGGCAGGGGAGATCGGCATACGACACTCCATGATGTGCTCGTGCGCTCGGGGGAGACCCACGCGACCGAGTTGCATCTGGACACGGATGAAGCGAGCGCGTTAGGGGTCCAAACGGGTGACCGTGCCGTGATCGTGGGCAAGGCAAGTCCCAAACGGAGCAGCGGACGCGGACCGCGTCCGCTGCTCACCGAACGAGACGTCGCGAGACTGGCCGCTTCGGGCGAGAAACTGGGACCGGCCAGTACCTACTTGGTGACCCCAGCCGCTCGTGACCGCGCCAAGGCGCTTGGCATCTGGATGGATCGATAGCGTGGCGCGAGTCGAGGATCCCGCGGCGCCTTCCACCCCTTTGGCCGGTTCTACCATCACAACGTTCGAACTCCGCGTCCGCTACGCTGAAACAGACCAAATGGGCATTGCCCATCATGCGAACTACCTCATCTGGTGCGAGGCCGCCCGGACCGACCACATGCGCCACCGGGGCGTGAGCTATCGGGCGCTCGAGGAACGCGGCATCCGACTACCCGTCGTGGATGCGCAACTCCGCTATCGAGCCGCTGCACGCTACGACGATCTGGTTCGGGTGCGGTGCTGGGTGCGCGAAGCATCCAGCCGCCGCGTGACCTTCGGCTACGCCATCGAATGCGCCGCCGACGATCGGTTGCTTGCCACCGCCAGCACCGCCTTGATCGCGGTAGATTCGAAGCATGTTGTCACCCGCCTGCCCGGCGAAGTTCGCGATCGGCTCGTTCCCGTTCCCGATCCGGTTCGCGTGTAGCCTCCTCCTGCTCGCGAGCGCCGCGCCCACGGCTACCGCCCAAGACGCGGCGGTGGTGGACGCGGTGGCAGCGATCCTCGCGACCGAGGACGCCCGCCGGTACGATCGCGTCGTACTCGAACAGGGCGCACGACACGAAGCCCCTGTCATTCGGCGCCGCGCGGTCCTCGCCATGGCCCGTATCGGTGACCGCCTTGCCGTCCCGACCCTCTTGACCCTCCTCGCGGATCCGGACAGCACGATCCGTCAAGACGCCGCGTTTGCACTGGGCCAGCTCGCTGATCCGGCCGCGGTTGCGCGCTTGCGGGAACTAGTGCTGGCCACTCCCACCCCCGATCATACACAGCTGCACGCGGAAGCCGTGTCCGCGCTCGTGCGGATTGGGGGTTCCGACGCGGCCAACATTCTGAGTGAGCTCATGACACGCTCTGGCACGGCAGGGTCGGCGAGCCCGCTCGCTCCGTCGCTCACTCGCGCGCGGCGCGAGGCGTGGCGCCTCCACTCCCACGCCCCCATCGCGATTCTCACCCAAATGGCGCAATCGGCCCTCCCCACCGTGCGGCACGCCGCCGTGTATTCGCTGGCCAGGCTGCGTCATCCGCAATCGTTACCAGTGCTGGTTCGAGCCACCGACGATCCCGATCCGGCCATCCGCGCGCTCGCGGCTCGCGCCCTCGTCAAGCGCACAGCCGACTCCGCGGGTCAGGATCCCCGTGACCTCGCCGAGCGCGTCCGCAGGCTGGTGGACGATCCGGACCCCACCGTCAGGATCCAAGCACTCCGCGCGCTGGCGACGTACGAGAGTCCGCAATTCGGCCGCACCGCGCAGGACGCCACCGCTGACGCCAACCTGCACGTCCGCCTGCAGGCGCTGGCGACCGTCGGCGTCTTGGGCGGGCCGGACGCCGCTCGCGTGGCACGCGAGTACACGCAAGCCGGTCCGTTCGCGCTCCGGTATCGAGCCCTGCTCAGCCTGGCGCAACTCGATGGTCGGGAGGGGCGCGAGCGTGCCCTCACGTGGGTGCGGGACCCGGCCTGGTTTCGCCGAGCGGCGGCGGCCGAAGCGTTGGGATTGGCTGGTGGAGATACCGCGTTACTGTGGCTCGAGCGACTCGTCGAGGACCCGGACGGCCGCGTGGCGGCCCAGGCGTTCGCAGTCCTGCGGCAGGCAGACGCCACCCGGGCCTCGTCGCTCGCGCGTGCAATGCTAGTCCACCCCGATCCCGTCGTCCGCACGTTCGCAGCCGAGCACCTCGCCTCCGACCCCAACCGGTCCGATGTCGATCGCCTGGTGGACGCGTATGGCCGGGCGCGCGACGATACAATCCCTGACGCGAGGATGGCCGCCGTCGCGGCACTGGGGTCCATCGCAGCCGAGGGACTCGCGGCACGCGTGGCCGTCCAGGAAGCGCTGTTTGGCCGATTCCCACGCAGCGACGATTACCTGGTGCGACGCGTTGCGGCGGAAGCCATACCCGATGCGGAAAGCCGCTGGGGACCCGTTGCCCCGATGGCGACGGGGCGGGAGATCGGCGACTATCGGGAGATCGCCCGCCGGCTCGTGCTGCCGGCTGCGCGGGGAGAACCGCTCCCAACGGTGACGGTCGAAACGGAGCGAGGCCGCCTCGTCATCGAGCTCTTTGCCCACGAGGCACCGATGACCGTCAATGCCATCCTGCGGCTCGTTGACCGTCGATTCTACGACGGGCTCACGGTGCATCGCCTCGTTCCGGGTTTCGTGCTGCAAACGGGCGATCCCAGAGGCGACGGGTGGGGCGGACCGGGCTTCACGCTCCGAGACGAGGTGAGTCGCCGGCCGTACGAGCGCGCAACGGTCGGGATGGCGCTGTTCGGTCCCGACACCGGCGGCAGCCAGTTCTTCGTGACCCTCGTGGAACAGCCGCATTTGGAGCGGACCTACCCCGTGGTCGGTCGCGTCGTCGACGGCGTAGACGTGCTGGAACGCATCCTCCCAGGAGATCGCATTCGGACCGTGCGGAGGGGACGATGAGACGCCGGTGGATTGCGCTGCCCGGGTGCTGCCTGTGGCTCACCTTCGCCGCGCCCCCGGCCCGGGCGCAAATCGACTATTTCGGACAGAACAAGGTGCACTACCGCAACTTCCAGTGGCGGGTCCTGCGGGGTGCACATGTGGATTTGTATTACTACGCCGAGGAGTCCGAGCTCGCGCGCGCGGCGTTGGAAGCCGCCGAACGCACCGTTCGAGAGCTCGAATGGAAGTTCGGACACACGCCGACCGCTCGGATCCCGCTCATCGTGTACGCGTCTCATGCCCATTTCGAGCAGACCAACCTCGTGCCATTCGTCCCGCCCGAGGGGCTGCTGGGCGTCACTGAGTTCTTACGGCGGCGGGTCACGCTCCCATTCAACGGGAACTACGCCCAGTTCCGGCACACGCTGCAGCACGAACTCGTTCACGCCTTTCAGCTGAGTCTCCTTGCCGAGACGTATCGGCGGCACCCCAGGGGGCGGCGACCCCGTATTCCCCTCTGGTGGAGCGAGGGGCTCGCCGAGCTGTGGTCTGGTGGTGAGGACACCCGAGACGACATGCTGCTCAGAGAGCTCACGATCGCGGGGCGCCTCCCAACGCTCGAGCAGTTGACCTACACCGTGAGCGGGGTGGTGTATCCCTTGGGAGGCGCCATTCACCGGTGGCTGGCCGAGCGCTTCGGTGAATGGCGGGTGGCGGTCTTCTATCGGGACCTGTGGAAATACCGGACGTTTGCCGAGGCATTGGAGGACGTCTATGGGGTGCCGCTCGACGAGATCGAGAACGCGCTTCGCTACGACTTCCGACGCCGGTATTTCCCAACGGTCACCGAGCGACGTCCATTGGACGTGAGCGCCGAACGTCTCGTCGAGCGCGGGAGTCGTCCCGTCGCCTATGGACTCGCCGGCGACTCAACAACGCGCATTCTGTTCCTATCGGGTCGTACTGGCGCGGTCACCATCTACTCGACGCCGCGGGACCCATCTGATCGGCCCAACGTGGTGCTCCGCGGTGAGCGCTCGGCCGAGTTCGAGTCGCTCCATCCCCTTGCCTCTCGGTTGGACGTCCGCGGGGGTGTAGCCGTCTTCTCCAGCAAATACCACGAGCGGGACGCGTTGTTTTTTTGGGATCTCGCGCAGGAACGCGTCGTCGGACGCTACCAGTTCCCCGAGCTGGTGTCGATACGCTCCCCCTCGTGGGCGCCGGACGGTGAAAGCGTCGTCATGAGCGGACTTTCCCGCGCCGGGTACGCGGACCTCTACCGGGTCCAGCTGCCCCATGGTCACCTCGAGCGCTTGACCGCGGACCGATACGACGATCGCGATCCCAGTATCAGCCCAGACGGCACGACGGTAGTGTTCGCGTCCGATCGGACGCTTTTTGGATCCGGCGGCGCGTTGAATCTCTGCCTCCTGGACCTCGCGTCCCGGACGGTGCGGCCCCTCACGTTCGGACCGTGGCGCGACGAAAGCCCGCGGTGGGGAGACAACGGTCGTATCTACTTCACGTCCGATCGTGCGGGCGTGTTCGATATCTACTCCGTCGACTCGGTCGGAATGGGACGTCGAGAAACGGTGACATTGACCGGAGCATTCGACCCCCAGTGGCTGTCCGACACACAGGAGCTGCTGTTCTCTGGCTGGGCGGGCTCGTCGTTCCACGTGTACCGGTCCCGCGCCGATGCTGTGCCCTCTGCCCCGACATTCGAACTGCCCGATTCGGCCCGCTTAGGCTGGGCATGGCCGGAGCTGACGCAGCCCCTGGCGTTTGAGCTGGAGCCGGTGCCATACGAGCGCCGCCTCAGTTTGGACGTCGTCGCGGGGGATGCACTCGTGGCGCCGGGTCTCGGCACGGCCCAAGGAGCGCTCTTTCTGTTTTCGGATCTCCTGGGCGATCACCTCGCGCTGGTGAGTGCCACGACGTTTCAGGGAGAAGGGTTTGGAGGGTTGATCGACAACCTCAACGGGCAAGTGTTCTACCTCAACCAGAAGCGCCGACTCAATTGGGGTGCAGGTGCTTTCCGTCTGCGGGGCCTGTTTCTCGAAGGCGATCTCAGCACGGTGTACGAGGAGACCGCCTGGGGCGGGTTTGGCGTCGTCCGCTGGCCGTTTTCGCGCTACGAGCGGATCGAGGGACAGCTCCGCTTTGAGCGCTCCGATCGGTTCGATCGCCTGTCGAATGATGTGGGGGAGGAGCGCCGGGTGGGCTGGCTCGCGTCCAATTTCCTGAGTTATGTGTCCGACAATTCCCTGTGGGTTCCCACGGGACCGATCGACGGTCATCGCATCAATCTGACAGCGGGTGTCACCAACGACCTTACGAACGGTCGTTTCGATGCCTGGACCCTTTCCATCGATCATCGGCGATATCTGCGGCTCGGCGTCCGGTCTGCCTTTGCACTCCGCACGTTCGGCTATGTGACGGGGGGAGCGCATCCGCGCCGTATCTCGATCGGGGGAACGTGGGGCCTCCGCGGGTACCCGCGCATCGGACGCATCACGGGAACGCGCGCATTCTTGATCAACAATGAGGTACGATTTCCTCTCACCGACTTTCTCGCGATCCGGTTTCCGATCGGTGAGCTCCGGCTTCCCGGGATGGAAGGGGCACTGTTCGCCGATCTCGGTGGCGCGTGGACTGACGCCTCCACCGATCGCGGGGCGCTCGGCAGCGCCGGGCTCGGCGTGCGCATGCCCATTGGTTTTCCGCTCGTGTTGCGACTCGATGTCGGCTGGCGTTTTGCACTGGGCGAAACGCGCGGGTATGGGCTAGCTTCGAACGCGATCGGGGGTAGATTCGTAGACTTCTTTTTTGGATTTAACTACTGATGAGACAACGGTTTGCGCTTGACCGCATCGTCCGAGCCCCGTATGTTCTCGTGCTCGGAGCCCTCCTCGTGGCTGGGCTCGGCTGTCGGGCCGGGGTGTCGCCCATCGCCCCAGTGGACATGCCGGTGCTGGCGCGAGAGGTCGCCGTCGCCTGGGTCGACTCGCTGGTCCCGGCGGCGCCGATGCGATTCGACGTACGGTGGACCGTGGAAACCCAAAAAGGACATGTGCGGGGCCGGGCGTCCGCACGGGTCGTGCCCCCCGACTCGCTCCGGTTCGATTACCGGGCACCCTTCGGGCGGTCCGGGGCAGCCGTCCTGATCGGGGACTCACTCGTGTGGGCGAAGCCCGAGGACCGCAACCCCGTGCCGCCGGCCCCGCTGTTTTGGGCGGCGCTGGGAATCGCGCTCCACCCGCCGGCCGGCGGGGCCATCACCGGTCGAGCCCTGACGACCGAGCGGGCGTGGCGCTACGCACATGGACCGGACACGTTGACCTACGTCGTGGCGCTTTCGGGGAGCCGTCGCCTTCGTGCTTTGTTCCGCCGAGAGGGGGAAGTGGTTGGCACCGTGGAAACGGCATTCGAAGACGGGGCGCCCATTCCCAAGGACGCCAAGGTGGTGTTTCCCAGCTCTGGTGCGCTCTTTCTCATGACGATCCAAACCGTCGAGTCGCTCACGTCGGTGGATTCCACTATCTGGGCGGAACCGTAAGGTGCGTTTGGCGATCGTGGTGCTGACCCTCGTGACGAGCACGGGATGCCTGTACGGCTTTGCCGGCGGTGGACTTCCCAGCCACGTGCGGACCGTCGCCATCCTGCCGTTCGACAATCAGACCGCCGAACCCACGCTGACACAGGAGGTGTTCGACGCGATTCGGGAGGCCATGGAGGGTCGGTTGGGACTGCGTTCGGCTGCGGAGACGGACGCCGACGCGATCGTGCGGGGAACCATCGTGCGGTATCAACCGGATATTCCGCTTTCGTTCCGAGCGGGGCAAACCGCAGGCGCGGTGTCGGTCACGCGACGGCGGATCCAGCTCACGATCAACGTCGAGATCTTCGACCAGCGGGAAGGACGTGCCCTCTGGGAGCGTTCGGGGCTCACGATCGATGGCGAGTACGATCCTCCGAACGAGAGCGAGGGCAGGGAAGTGGCCTTGGAGAAGCTGGTGTCCGACATCGTCGACGGAGCACAATCGCAATGGTGACCGCGCGTTGGGCTACTCGCGACGGCAAGTCTCGCATCGGTTGCTTGCTGACGATCCTCATGCTGATACTGATCGTCTACACCGGCGTCAACGTGGGACAGGTCTACTATCGCTATTGGATGGTCTTGGACGAGATGAAGACCCAGGCCCGGATGGCTCCAGGTCTCACCGACGATGTGATTCGGCGGCGCGTGCTTCAACGCATCGAAGAACTCGAGCTGCCCTCGGAAGCGCGCACGATCCGCATCCGTCGAACGGCGCGACCCAGGGAAATCTTCATTGGCACCTCGTGGCAAGACACCCTGATCTTTCCTCTATATAAGCACCCCATCCGGCTCGCCCCGGAAGCCCGGCAACCTCTGTGAGCACCCGACACCCGTGAGACGCACGGTCACGGCACTCGTGTGCCTCATGTTGGCCGTACCAGCCGCGCTGTGGAGCGCGGAGGCGGCCGATTCGGGTCATTCCCTCGTGGTGCGGCTGTTTTTCGTGTTTGCCGTCATGCTCATTGCCGGCAAGCTCTCTGGCGAACTCTTCGAACGCATTGGCCAACCCGCGGTGCTGGGAGAGTTGATCGCCGGAGTCATCCTCGGCGGAAGCCTCCTCGGCATCATTCCCACCTCACCGGACGACCCGCTCACCGAGATCGTCAAGCTGCTGGCCGAAGTCGGCGTGGTCATCCTGCTCTTCGAGATCGGTTTGGAAACCGACCTCAAGGCGATGTTCAGGGTGGGCCCGGGCGCCTCCACCGTGGCGCTCGTGGGCATTGTGCTGCCCATGCTTGGGGGAGCGCTGTTCTGGATATCCCCCCTGGCGAAGGCTGAGTTCAGTACGGCGGGCGCCTCCACCACCGCGATCTTCCTGGGGGCCGCACTCACGGCCACGTCGGTGGGCATCACGGCGAGGGTGCTGCAGGACCTGAACGTCATGCGCTCGGTCGAATCCCGTCTGATCATCGGGGCGGCGGTGATCGATGACGTGCTGGGACTGGTGCTGCTCGGGCTCGTATCCTCGCTCGCCGCCGGGCAGGCTGTGACCGTGCTGAGCGTGGCCGGCAACCTTGGCGTGGCCATCGGGTTTCTGGTCGTGGCTGTCGGCATCGGGCTCGTGGTCGCGCCGCGGCTCTTCGACGTGTTGGACCGCATGCGTGTTCGCGGGGTGATGTTGGTGTCGGGTTTCGCGTTCGTGCTGGTCCTGTCCGCCCTGGCGGACGTCGTGGGTTCGGCGATGATCATCGGCGCCTTTGCCGCCGGCGTCATTCTCTCGGGAACCAATCAGTTCGACGTGATTGCCGAGCGGATCAAGCCCGTGGCCGATATCTTTACGCCCGTCTTTTTTCTCAGTATCGGCGCCGAGCTGAATGTGGCGCTGCTCAACCCGCTCAATCCCGAGAACCTCCCGGTGCTCGCTGTGGGGTTTTCGCTCCTGATCATCGCGATCATCGGGAAGCTGGCGGCCGGGTGGGCCGTGCCGTGGCGGAAGTTCAACAAGGTGGCGGTCGGCGTTGGCATGATGCCTCGGGGCGAGGTGGGCCTCATCTTCGCGAATATCGGGCTCGTGACGGGCGTGCTCACGCCCGAGCTCTTCGGCGCCATCATCATCATGGTGATTGGGACCACGTTCATGGCTCCGCCGCTGCTCAAATGGAGCTTCGGAAGATGGGGGGTGACGCAGCCCGATGAGGCGGCACCACAGAAACTCGACCCCCCCCCGACCCCCACCACGCCGACGCACCCGACCGCCGACTCGAGCGATGACCAAGCCGCGTCCTGACGGCCGCCACGCCGGCGAGCTGCGCCCAGTGGTGCTGGAGCGACGGGCCAACCCGTATGCGGAAGGGTCGTGTCTCGTCCGCATGGGTGGAACCCTGGTGTTGTGTACGGCGAGTGTGGTACAAGGCGTGCCGCCGTGGCGCCGGGACGCGGGGCTCGGTTGGCTCACCGCCGAGTACGCCATGCTTCCGCGGGCCACGACCGAGCGCACGTCGCGGGAGCGTGGGCGTATTGGAGGACGGACAGCTGAGATTCAACGACTCATCGGCCGGAGCCTGCGGGCCGCCCTGGAAACTTTTGCGTTCGGGTTGTTCACGATTCATATCGATTGCGACGTGCTCCAGGCAGACGGTGGAACCCGCACCGCGGCCATCACGGGTGGTGCGGTGGCGCTGGCCGATGCGTGCGCCTGGCTCGAGCGCCACCATGGCACCAATCCGTTCGGTCGCCTCGTCGCCGGTGTCTCCGTGGGAATCGTGGAGGGTGAGCCACGACTCGACCTTGCCTATGCCGAGGACAGCGCGGCCGAGGTGGACGGTAACGTGGTGATGGCGCATCCGGACCGCTACGTGGAGGTCCAGAGCACCGCGGAAGCGGGGGTGTTTGGGCAGGATGCGCTGGACCGCATGTTGCAGCTCGCCGGCTCCGGGCTGCTGCAACTCTTCGCCGAGCAGCAACGCGCGCTCGAGGGATGAGTCACCAGCTCCTCGTTGCCACACGAAATCCCGGGAAAGAACGTGAGATCCGGGCCATTCTCGCCGATGTGGGTCACCAGATCGTCTTCCCCAATGACCTGCAGCTCATCGAACGACGGGAGGAGGCCAATCTCGAGCTCGCCGAGACGTTCCAAGGCAACGCGCGACGCAAGGCCGAATATTTTGCGCGACGAACGGGGCTGCCGACGGCCGCTGACGATTCCGGACTCGAGGTCTACGCGCTGGGCGGACTTCCCGGCGTCCGCTCCCGCCGGTTCGCCATGCACGACGGGCCACCTGAGGAGCAGGACGCCGCCAACAACGCCGAGCTCATGCGGCGCCTCTCCGGCCTCCCCCGGGAAAAACGGCGCGCCCGCTACCGCTGCGTCGTGGCGTTTCTCCCCCGACCCGATGCACCGCCCATGACGTTCGAGGGAAGCTGCACCGGTCACATTCTCGAGCAGCCCAAAGGGGACGGCGGCTTTGGCTACGACCCGCTGTTTTGGTCTGACGACCTGGAACTCTCCTTCGGTGAAGCGCCGCCGGACGAGAAGGACGCGGTGAGCCACCGGGGCAAGGCATTCCGCGCGCTGGCCGCATGGTTGAGGGAGAAGAGCCAGGGGCGGTAGGCGGGAACGAGAGACACCACGGAACGCGAGGTGAGCCCGGTTGGTCACCCCGTAGTCGAAATCCGCGCGACGCCTCTACCTTTACCTATGTATGCGAGATTCCACGCGGGACTCAGCCCTCCAGGCCAACGCGGACCTGCGGTATCAGTGCCCATCCCGCTCATCCCCCCTCACGGAGGTCCCCGATGCATCGAGCGCTCGTCTGCACCAGCCTCGTCGTCTCCGTCACCTGCGCCTCGAGCACCCAAACCGGCGAGCCGCGCCCGAGCCGAAGCGTGATCACGGCCGATCAAGTTGCGGCGGAAGATCTTCAGGGAGCCACTGCTTGGGAGGTGGTTGAGCGGTTTCACAGCGATTGGCTCTTGGGCTCCCCCCCCACGTCCCCCAACGATCCCCCTAGGCTGTACCCCGTCATTTATGTCGACGACATCCGCATGGGCGACCTCGAGACGCTGCGGACCGTGCCGGGGGGCGACATTCGGGACATTCGCCTCATTGCGCCCAGGGACGCCATCTTCCGCTACGGAGTGGGCCACGATGGCGGCATAATCGCCATACGCACCAAGCTGAAACACTAATCTCCGTGGGGACTTGTGGTTACGGTACCTCGCATATACATTCCGGCGGTTGGAAGCCGGTTCGAACGTACGTTCGAATAACCCGGTCGCCCGGGAACCGGCGACCTGACAACGAGTAGCATTGCCAGAGCCCTGCTTTGGGCACCGCGGGCGGTCCTTACCCTCCCAGTAGAGGCGTCGCGGTAACTGGTTCATTAAAGAGACAGCGAGGTCGCGACACCGGGATGACCGGTGACGTTGGTTTGTGCTTATGACCCCATTCGTTTGGTGCGCGCTGTGGATACGCACCGCAATCAGCTCCCTCCCTTTCTCCCATTTCGGGGGTTCCGCCTATGATCCGTCCCATTGCTTTCGTTCGATTCTCTCTTTCGTCAACCCAACAGTGAGGATGCGACACATGAGTTTGCGACGTGCTATCCTCGCCGCGGGGACCGTGTTCGCGCTGATCCTGAGCCTACCGTTGGTAGCTCAGGCGCAGCAGGGAACGATCCGCGGCACCGTGACGGCCCGGGCCACCGGCGAAGCACTGCCGGGCGCCAGAGTGCAGTTGGTAGGCACCACCCGGTTCGTCGCCACCGCCTCCGACGGGAGCTACGAGCTCAGCGGAGTGCGGGTAGGCCAAGTGCAGGTGCGCGTGGCCATCATCGGGTACCTCTCACAGACGGCGAGCCTCGAGGTCAGTGCCAACCAGACCGCGACGGTGGATTTCCAGCTGTCCGAGTCGGTGCTCACGCTCGACGCCGTGGTGGTCACGGCGCTCGGCGAGCAGTCCGCCCGCGAGGTGTCCAACGCGATGTCATCCGTGAACGTGGCAGATCTCATGGACGCCGCGCCGCAGGTGAACATCACGGAAGTCCTCCAGGGCAAGGCCCCCGGCGTGACCCTGCTTCAGTCCTCCGGTACCACGGGGTCTGGGCACTCGATCAAGATCCGGGGCAACTCGTCCATCAACCTGAGCAATACGCCTCTCATCTACATCGACGGCGCTCGGGTGGACAATGACAACAACGCCAACCCCCAGGGCTTTGGCGTCGGTGGTCAGGACGCCAGCCGCCTCAACGACATCAACCCTTCCGACATCGAGCGGATCGAGATCGTCAAAGGTCCCTCCGCTTCGACGCTCTACGGGACCGAAGCTGCCGCTGGCGTGATCCAGATCTTCACCAAGAAGGGCCGCCGCGGCGCCGCGCCGGAGTTCAATTTCCGCACGGACCTGGGCAACAACTGGAAGAACGAGTACACCTTTGCACCCAACGTCTGGAATCCGCTCTCCTTCGGGTTCGGGTTTGACACGCTCTACGTGATGAACCTGCTGGAAGAGGCGGACGCCCGCGGTAACTATGGGAGTCCCTTCCGCAACGGCTTCATGCAGACGTACGCCGGCTCCATCCGCGGTGGTACGGATGACGTGACCTACTACGTCTCGGCCGAGTTCCAGGACGAAGAGGGGATTCTGCCGAACAACCAGATGACCCGCTACTACGGGCGCGGCAATTTCAACATCAGCCCCGCCCCAACGTGGGACCTCCAGGCCAGCGTCGGTTACACCAGCAACTTCCTGTCGCTGCCCGACAACGACAACAACGGCTTTGGCTACATCGGCGTGGCCCAGGTGGGCTTCCCGTGGAACGCCTCGATCATGGCGTCCGACCCGATCGCGGGTGGAAGTCCGATCCTGACATGTCCCTTCGCCGTCGAGCTGGCGCGTCTTGGCGCCGGCACCCTGGCGGACAATAGCCCCGGCGGCGCGGCCAATGCATGTCCTGAGGCGGCCGGGTTCGGTGGCCGGACCTTTGCCGATGTGGCCTCGCTGCAAAACCGGCAGGCCGTTGAGCGCATGACCGGGAGCACGACGGCCCGGTGGCGTCCCACCGAGTTCTGGAGCAACCGCTTCACGCTCGGTTATGACCTCATCGATCAGCGCTCGAGCACGCTCGTTCCGGTGAACCCGGATCGGCCCTTTGGCTCGCTCTCCGAGGGAGACCGAGATCTGTCCACGTTGACCGAGCGTAATCTGACGGTCGACTACTCGGGCTCGCTCAACTTTTCGTTTGGCGACGTGGGGACGGTCACGTCCTTCGGGTTCCAGTTCTTCCGTGAAGTGCAGGAGCTCGTACGGTGTAACGGGGGTGAATTCCCGGCCGGCGCCACGACGTGTTCCAATGCTGTGACGACGGACGGCTTCGAGACGTATGCGGAGAACAAGACCCTCGGTCTTTACATCCAGGAGCAGTTCAGCTGGATGGACCGGATCTTTGTCACACCGGCTGTCCGGTTCGACGAGAACAGTGCCTTCGGGCGGAACTTCGACATTCAGGTATACCCCAAGGTGGGCGTGTCGGCCATCGCCATCGATGAGCCCATCGGCCCCCTCGATCAGCTGAAGTTGCGTGGCGCGTGGGGACGCTCAGGCAAGGCCCCCACCAACACGGCGTCCTTCGAGACGTTCAATGCGCGCGGCTTCGCTATCGGCCTGCAGGACGCCCTGGGCGTCGTGCCGCAGCAGCCGGGTAACCCGGATCTCCAACCCGAGCTGGGCGAGGAATGGGAAGCCGGTTTCGATGTTGGTTTGCTCAACAACCGGGTGGGCCTCGAAGCCACGTACTACCAGCAGAAGACGCTGGACGTGCTGGTGACCAGGCCGCAGGCACCCTCCTTGGGCTTCCCCAACGCGGTGTGGGACAACTTGGGTCGGATGGACAACCGAGGCTTCGAGTTCGCCCTGAACGTGAATGCGTTCAATCAGCCCAATCTGCGGTGGGATTGGACCATCAACTTCGCCACCAACGACAACGAGATCAAAGAGCTGGAGCAGTTCGTCCCGCTGTCGTTTGGCGCGAGCCAGCGGCACCAGGAGGGCTTCCCCTTCGCCGCGTACTTCACCGAGATCATCACGTTGGATGCCAATGGTGATCCAATGGTGGTCCCGTATGACGACGCCCTGGATATCCTGGATGGCGTCAATGACGATCACCAGCTTGTCGGACAGCCCACCCCCGAGTGGGAGGGTTCGGTCTCGACGTCGATCAACTTCCTGCGGCACTTCACGCTGTACGCCTTCCTTGACTTCAAGGGCGGGCATCAGCTGTTCAACTCCACCGAAGAGTTCCGCTGCGGCTTCTTGGGCGGCGGCGAGAATGGTGGCGTGTGCCCCGAGATGTTCGAGAAAGACGCCAACGGTGACTTCACGGCGGACGCCAAGATCAAGCAGTTTGCTTCGGCGATCCAGTCTGAGTTCCCGTGGGTTGAGGACGCCGACTTCATGAAGCTCCGCACGCTCTCGCTCAAGTTCCAATTCCCGGAAGAGTGGGCGCAGATGCTGCGGATGAAGCGGGTGAGTGTGTCGTTCGCCGGATACAACCTGAAGACCTGGACGGGGTACTCGGGCGCCGATCCCGAGATCAACAACTTCGGCCAGAACGAGGTGATCCGCGCGGACTTCCTGACGCTACCGCCACAGCGGCGGTTCGTCGGAACGTTCTCGATCACGTTTTAACTGACGAGGCCAACCTTCCGGGGTCGCAGGCGCGGCCCCGGGGGCTGCCATAGATCTGGAGATTACGTATGCGATTTGATCTGAAGCCGATTAAGAAGGTCCTGATGGTGGGCCTCGTCGGCGCCATCGTCGGATCTGTCGGCGCCTGTGGGTTTTCCGACCCGCTGCGTGTCCAAGATCCGGGAACGCTCACGGATGATGAGCTGACGGGCGTGGGCGCGGTTCCCGCCACGGTGAACGGCATGATCGGACAGTTCCAGGAAGCCCTGGACGATTACGTCCGATACTCCTGTCTGTTTACCGATGAGTGCATCCTTGCCGGCACGTTCCCGACGCGGGTCGAGGTCGAGAACCGCCGGATCACCACCGCCAACGTGTCGTTGGACGATGAGGTGTACGAGCCGATCCACACGGCCCGCTTCCAGGCGGACAACACGGTAGAGCAGTTCCAGACGATCGACCAGAGCGATCCTGAGTTCGCGGGCGTCGTCGGTAAGATCCAAGAGGGAATCGTTGCTGGATTCCTATACGGGGGCTACACCCGGGTCCTCTTGGCGGAGCTGTATTGCGAAAGCGCCATCAATGCCGGTTCCTACGTCTTTTCGGACGAACGGATGCGCGACGCGCTGACGATCCTGGAACAGGCAGAGACGGAGGCCAACAATGTTGGTCTCTCGAGCTACGCCAACGCCGCCATCGTGGGACAGGCCCGCGCACATCTGTGGCTTGGCGAAGATGGCAACGCCGCGGCCGATGCAGCGCGCGTGCCGGCCGGGTTCGTATTCAACGCGAATTACTCCGAGAACGACGACGCCAGCTTCAACGAAATGCACTCCTCGAGTTGGGGCCGCGGCGGCTGGGTCATCCGGTGGACCGTGGGTGACGGTACCCGAGGCGACCGGAACAACGAGCGCTTTGGTCAGCAGCTCGTGACCCAGGGTGTAAACGTGACCGACTCGTTCGACGAGTGGGTCAATATCGGCCTGATCGATCCGGATCCGGGCCCGAACTTTGTGGCCTTCAACAGCGCAATTCCGGTGAAGCTGCAGCTGAAGTACCGCGCCGGGACCGCGCCCATTCGGATCGCCTCCACGACGGAAGCCGATTTCATCGAGGCCGAGGCCGCCATCCGCGGCAGCGATTTCGCGACCGCCAACACGATCGTGAACGGCTATCGGGCCACGTGGACCGACGAGACCACCGGCAATCCACTCCCGGCTATCGATTATGCAGCGCTGCCGGACCTGCAGAGCCGCCTCATTCAGCTCGCGCAGGACAGGAACCGCGACATGTGGCTCGAGGGTGAGCGACAGGGCACGTTCCGGCGGTTTTTCCGTCGCGACGGCATCGACCTGTACACGCCGGTCACGGCAGCCGCCACCTTCAACCAGATCTGCTTCCCGGTGCACCAGCAGGAGCTGGATACCAACAGCAATCCTGCCAACTGCCCCGATCCCTCCGTGCCCTGCACGCCGTAACGCAGGTTCACAAAGAGGCAGAGCGCGTAGTCACCGGGCGCCCCTTCGGGGGCGCCCGGTTTCTTCTCGCCGCTCGCTTGCGTCGCCCTCAGCCAACTCCCAGTTTTCTGACCGGCACCAAGGCTCGCTTTTACGGCACGCCCCATCCCGCCCTTCCCACCCATTACGCGGATCCGGCGCCGAGTGGGAGGCGGATGACACCGCGGAGGACTCCATGTACTACCGCCGTCTGAATGTCGCCTCACTGGCCCTCGCCGTCATCGTTCTCGGGTGCGGTAGCGGGGGGGGAGCCGACACCGCAACGGACGGACCGACCCCCCAACGATCCGGTCGCAATCGGTTGACCCAGGCCGAGATGTTGGAGACCACGGCCACGACCGTCTACGAAGCGGTGCAGCAGCTGCGGCCGACCTGGTTCACCCCACGAGGTACCGATCCGAGTAGCGGTGACCCGCTCATCCCGGTGGTCTACGTGGATGGCGTGCGAGCGGGAGACCTCGAGTTCCTGCGGCAACTGCGCATCGAGGAGGTCGAGCGCCTCCGCTACATCAATGCGCGGGACGCCACCACGCGCTGGGGAACGGGGGTGCCCGGGGGCGTCATCGAGGTCTCGCGCGCTCGAGGCTAGCGCGCGCGAAGTCGGCCGATCGCGCTGGCGGCCGCCGCCGTGACTGGGTACCATTCGACGCGGTTGACACTCCCGCACCCCGGGGCGTGGCGCAGCTCGGTAGCGCGCCTGGTTTGGGACCAGGAGGTCGCCGGTTCAAATCCGGCCGCCCCGACTGCGAGTCCTCCGCCGAGGGAAGAGGAAGGTATGCAAAGGCCAATCAGCTGGGCGCTCGCCCTCGTCCTGGCCTCCTGTTCGGGAGGCACGCCGTCACCCGACGGTCCGAGTCCCCAAGTCTCCTCTCGCAACGCCTTGGCTGGATCGGATCTCCGAGCCACGGGCGCCTCGAGCGTCTACGACGCGCTGAAGCAGCTGCGCCCCACCTGGCTCACTCCGCAGCGCTCGTTGTCACGCGAAGGCGCACTCGCGGGAGGAGCCTCGTCGTCAGGCCGCAACGAGGCGGACCCCCGCCAGGCAACCTCGGGGTCCGCAGGGGCTAGCTCGGGGGTCGCGTTGGCCGTGGTCCTGGATGGCATCCGCGTGGGCGGTGTCACGTACCTCCAGGGATTATCGGTGGAAGGCGTTCAGGTGATTCGTCTCATCGAGGGCACGGAGGCCGCACGACGTTGGGGCCCGCAAGCCGGTGCCGGAGTGATCGAGGTCGTCCGTGGCGGCTCCTGAGTCACGCTGAACGCGGCAGCCAGCGGGAACAGGCCTCGTGAGCCGTCGATGAGGGGGGTGTGGCTGGAAGACGGCACGTTCCGACTCGATCACGACCTTCCGCTTCCCACCACCGCACCACACGAAGTCCTGATTCGCGTTTCTCTCGCCGGCATATGTGGGACGGACCTCGAGCTCGCCAGGGGCTACGCATCGTTTCGAGGCATCCCTGGTCACGAGTTCGTGGGCCGGGTCGCCTCGGCGCCCGAACACGAGGAGTGGATGGGCCGGCGGGTGGTCGGGGAGATCAATGTGACCTGCGGCCGCTGCGGTACCTGTCGTGCCGGCCGGCGTACCCACTGTGACCATCGCACCGTGCTCGGAATCTCAGGTCGCCAGGGAGCCTTCGCCGAGTATGTCACGCTTCCCGTCGAGAATCTCCATCACGTGCCGGACACCATGCCGGATGACGTTGCGGTGTTCACCGAGCCCCTCGCGGCCGCCCTCCAAATCCAGGAACAGATCACCATTGACTCCACGGACCGTGTCGTCGTGATCGGGGATGGCAGACTCGGGACGCTCGTGGCACAAACGCTCGCCCTCACGGGCTGCAGACTCCTCGTCATCGGCCGGCATCCCGCAAAGCTCGAAGTACTGCGGCAATTGGGCATCGCCACCGGGCTCGCGGCCGATCTTCCGGAGCGGACGGCGGACGTTGCCGTCGAGTGTACCGGCAATCCCACTGGCTTCGGCGTGGCCCGGCGGGCGCTCCGACCGTGCGGGACCCTCGTGCTCAAAAGCACGTACCACGGGCCGGCCCATGTCGATCTGTCACGCATCGTGGTCGACGAGATGACGGTGATCGGCTCTCGGTGCGGCCCCTTCACACCGGCGCTGGCACTCCTGGCCCGGGGGGACATCGACGTCGCATCGCTCGTCGATGCCCGCTATCCCATGGCCGCCGCGGTTCAGGCCTTCGAGCACGCGGCGCGCCCGGGGACACGGAAGGTGCTCTTGGAGGCGGACTGAGACCCAACACGGACCTCAGGTATCGCATTCGCCGGAGCACGTAACACATTTTCAATTAATGGGTTGTATGAGCTCATACGAGGCACTACTCGAGATGAATCAATCCGTCGCCTAGGGCCGGAAGACCATTCCCTCCCGCTGGGCCCGTCCGGCGTCCAACGCGACGGGGAAGAGCGTCAACTGGTTGTAGACCGCTCCCTGGAGGTTGGTGGACCGTATGATCGCCTCGCGCATGTCGGCGCTGCGGAGATCAGCGCCACGGAGATCCGTCCGAGTGAGGTTGGCTTGCCGCAGGTTGGCGCCGTTCAGGATGACCCGGCGCATCCGGGCCTCGGTCAGATCGGCTCCTTGCAGGTTGGCAGCCGACAGGTTGGCGCGCTCGAGCTGTGCCTCCTGGAGCTGCGCACCGCGTAGGACGGCGAACTGTGCTTTGACGTTCCGAAGGAGCACGGAGGTAAGGACGGCGCCAGCGAGGTTGGTCTGAAACAGCTGCGCGTTGCGCAAATCCGAACCGGTGAAATCGATCTCGTGCAGGTCGTATTCCCTGAGGTCGGCGCTGCGCAGCTCACCGCACTCGCCGATGAAGTTGGGATTCAGTCCCTTCTTCCCCTGTGGGTTCACGCACTGGCCGTCCTTGAAACGAAACCCCAGATCCTTGCGCTCCTGCGCCGCTCCCGGCACGGCAGCGAGCATGAGAGCGATCAGCGCCAGCCCTGGTCGGAGTTTCCTGAGCACCGATTCGGTAGCGTGTGGACCAACGGGGTGCTTGCCAATCATGTACCCTCCAACCATCGCGTGCACCCTACCCACCTGAGTGGGGGGCCAGTATCCTTCACCTATCGTGGACTCGTGTGATTAGAGAAACGTAAGGGAGGCTGTGTATGCAAGCTAGTTGTTCGAAAACACTGGCGGCGATGGCTGCGCTCGTCCTCATCGGCGTCGGGTGCGGCGACGACCCGACGGGACCCATCTCCTCTCCCTTTGTATCCATTACAGCCGGCGTCGTCCATACCTGCGGCGTGGGCCAGAACGGTGAGGCGTATTGTTGGGGATGGAATCGAGACGGGCAGCTGGGGGACGGGACAAAGGACGATCGGGCCGCCCCCGTGCGCGTGCAGTCGGGGGGCGTCGCGTTCGAGGCGCTCAGCGGAGGCGGGGCCCACACCTGTGGCCTTGGTACCGACGGATTCATCTACTGCTGGGGATTCAACCTCAACGGGCAATTGGGCGACGGCACCATGGACTCGCGAACGGCGGTGGCTCGCATCGACGGCGGAATCGCGTTCGACGAAATCTCCGTTGGGGCGTCCTACAGCTGCGGGCTGAGCAGCGCGCAGGGCGCGTTCTGCTGGGGCTGGAACGAGCGTGGCCAGTTGGGCGATGGATCCACGGTCGATCGCCCAACCCCGGTCACAACGGCCGACGGCATTCCCCTGGTGTCCATCAGCGCCTCGAGTTTCCACAGCTGCGGCGTCACCGCGGCTGGCGACGCCTACTGCTGGGGGCAAAACGAATCGGGCCAATTGGGCGATGGCACCACGACCGACAGTCCCACACCGGTCCAAGTGGCCGGAGGGCAGTTGTTCCAGAGCGTGTCCACGGGCTTCCGGCACACCTGCGGGATCAGCGTCGACGGTGAAGCGTTCTGTTGGGGGTACGGTGAGCTGGGACAATTGGGCAACGGCACCAGCGCCAGCTGGTCGCAGCCGGTGGCGGTCACGGGTTCGATGACCTTCACGCAGCTGTCGGCGGGAACCGGCAACTTCACCTGCGGCATTACGCCCGGGGGAGACGCATTCTGTTGGGGGTTCAACAACAATGGTCAGCTCGGAGAGCTCTCGTCGGACGATTGCACCGACCCGGAACAAGGAAACATTCAAGCCTGCGCGTTGGACCCACTGGCCGTGTCCGGAGGCCTCACCTTTCGGCAGATCACGGCGGGCACGCAGCACAGCTGCGGGCTCTCGACCGACAACGTCGCCTACTGCTGGGGCCTGGGGAACCTGGGGCAGCTTGGAACGGGTGAGAAGGGGGATTTGCTGATCGTGGTCGAGCCAGCCCGAGTGGCGGGCCAGCCGTAGCTCAACGGGGATCGGCCGCGCGCCTGTTCGTTATTGGGGCCTTGGACCTGGTCCCGGTCCCCCATTACCACCGTCGCCGCCCACCAGTTGCTCGACGGAGAAGATCACGAGCCCGAGCGCCCCAACGCCGGCCCCGGCGAGGACGGCCGTGCGCCAGGCGGATACCCGGCGCTCCTGGAGCGCCTCCACTCGCTGCCGCGGAATGGCGAGACGGGCCCCGTAGCCCCGGTGCTTGGCACCGGCGACGGACCAGAGGTAGTCCGCGGTGACGATCAGCGAATCTGCCGAGTTCGCCAGGTAGGTGCCCTCGATGCGGTTGAGATTCTGGAGAAGGGCCCCCACCACTTGAAACTCGATTGGCTCGTTCAAGTCCATTTGCACCGTCTTACCCGGAGTGGGGGCAACCCCGTCCAGCGGCACGAGCTGTACGCAGCCAGCGAGCAGGCAAAGCGAAAGACAAAAGACCGGCTTCAAATTCCACCTCAGTACGCTTGAGACACCGAAATCTCGCTCAGGCCCGGGGTGCCCCGCAAGGAACCTGCGGGCAGACAGTTCGGTTATCCTGTTATACCCGTGAATATGGATCAGTGCCCATGCTCCGTCTGCGCTCGTTGGCTTTCCCTGTCCTGCTCGCCGGCACCCTGACGACACTCGGGTGCTCGGACCCACAGGGGGTGTCCGGAGGGTTCGACCTCTCCACCTGCGATCTCTTTTCCAACAAGCTCTTCGACGGCGGCCCCGGTCGCGACGGAATCCCGGCGCTCACGCACCCCGAGGTGGGGCCGCCCGACGCCGAGCCACTGCTCGAGCCGGACGACCGAGTCTTGGGTGTCGTCCGCAATGGTGCCGCCCGTGCGTACCCGTTCATCGTGATGTGGTGGCACGAGATCGTGAACGATACGCTGGGTGGCGAGCCGGTATTGGTCACGTATTGCCCGCTTACCGGGTCCGGCCTCGCCTTCGATCCACGCGTGAACGGCGAGGTGACCGAGTTCGGTGTCTCTGGGGCCATCTTCGAGAACAACCTCATGATGTTCGACCGGAGGACCGAGAGCCTCTGGCCACAACTCATGACCTCCGCCCGTTGTGGTCCCCTGCTCGGTACCGAGCTGGCGGTGGGCCCGATCGTCGAGACGACGTGGGAACGATGGCAAGAGCTCTACCCCCAAACCACCGTCGTCACCACCAACACCCGATTCGTCAACTTGTCCTACGGGGAGTACCCCTATGGGAGCTACGACCTCACGACCAATCAGAGCTTCCTGTTCCCGGGGTCACCGTTCAACATCACGAGGCTGCCCAAAGAAGTCATCTTGGGCATCGTAGACGGCGAGGCGAAGGTGGCCTATCCGTTCCTGGCCCTGCACGACCGCGGCGAAGTCGTAGCGATCAACGACACGATCGGGGGCCGCCCGATCGTGGTCTTCTGGCACGCGGCATCCGAGACCGCCATCGCGCTCGACCGACGGGTTGGGGGCGAGACATTGGAATTCCAGGTGAGCGGGCAAGACCCAACCCTGTATGAGGACTCCGGTACCGGGTCACTCTGGAACCAGGCAGGGACCGCGATCGCCGGGGACCTCGCCGGTGCACAGCTCGCCCCCGTCGAGGGCGCCTATGCAGTCTTCTGGTTCGCCTGGTCCGTGTTCCATCGTTTCCACCGTCTCGGGGTCGAGTAACGGACCTCTGAAGGCGGTGCCGTCTGGAACGCTTCGGGCCAGCTACTGGCACACAAGTTGCTAGCCGCACGAACTCGCCGCTGCTAACCCCTTGACGTAGCGCACACCAGGGGAAAATTTCCCATAATCGTGAAGATCGGCTCCCTCCAATCGCAGCCGATCTCCACATCTGTCGTTCCATCCACATCCCCAAGCCAGGAGGGCCTATGTCCCCTGCACGTAGTTGGCTTGCTCGGTTCCTTACCGCGGGCCTCGTTGCGGTGTTCTGCACCGCGACGGCGGCCGCGCAACAGGGAATCGGCACTGTCCGGGGCGTCGTGACTGATGATGTCAGTCGACGCCCCATTTCTGCGGCACAGGTTTATGTGCCGGGCTTGGAGGCCCTGGGAACGATTACGGACTCCGAGGGCCAGTTCGAGCTCAACCTGCCTCAGGGTGCCCACCGGCTCACGGTGCGCCGCGTGGGGTACGCGACCAGCGGCTTGAACATCACCGTCACCGCCGGCCAGGTCACCGAGACCAACTTCCAGCTGAAGCAAGTCGTGATTCTGCTGGATGAGGTCGTCGTGACCGGTGCCGGAGCCGCGACCGAGAAGAAGCGACTCGGCAACACCGTCGCCTCCATCAAGACCAGCGAGCTCGAGAACGCTCCCACGGCAAACTTCTCGGAGCTGCTCGCTGGACGTGAGCCCAACGTCTCCGTGATTCCCTCCGGGGGCTATGCAGGCGAAGGCGCACGCATTCGCATTCGAGGATCCGCCAGCCTCTCGCAGTCCAACGAGCCGATCATCTACGTGGATGGTATTCGCGTGGATAACGGCGGCGGGATTCAAGGAACCAACGTCGGTTCCGGCGGTGGCGGTGGCACGTCCCGTCTGGACGATATCAACCCCGACGCCATCGAGCGCGTGGAGATCCTGAAGGGCGCCGCTGCTGCGACACTCTACGGCACGGAAGCCTCCAACGGCGTGATCCAGATCTTCACCAAGAAGGGTGCGCAGGGTGCGCCGAAGTTCGACTTCTCGCTCGAAGTCGGGGCCACGAGTCCCAATTCGGATCGCATCAAGAAGAACACGGGATTCGTCCGGGCCGGAGACGAGGCTCGGCTCTCCCAGTTCTGGGCAAATTCTCCGATCTGCCGGAATCTGTCCGGTGGATCCTGCGCTAGCATGTCGGCCTATGACATCTTCGAGGTCGACTACTACGACGCACTCTTCGAGACCGGCTTCAACCAGGCCTACTCCGGCTCGGTGAGCGGTGGGTCCTCCATCTTCACGTACTTCGTGTCCGGCCGCTTCTCCAGCGACCAGGGCCAGATCACGACCAAGCCGTTCGACGGCCTTGCCGACGACTTCAACCGCTTGGTTCAGGCGTCGGCCAACATGGAGATCATCCCCCACGAGAAGGTCCGTCTCCGCATCAACAGCCAGGTGGCCGATGTTGGGCACAAGACCCCGGAGAACGGCAACAACATTTGGGGACTGATCCCCTCGGCGATGGATGCGAAACCCGAGCGCGCGACGTGCGATACCTCCTTCGGCAATGGAACGCCGAATGGTGACGGCACGTGCGATCCTGTCGGCAACCCCGAGGGCGCCACGTTTGCGACCACACGGGAGATTGCGCAGACGTTCATCGAACAGGACGTGCGCCACTACACGTTGAGCCTCCAGACCCAGTACACGCCGGTGGCCGAGCTCAGCCTCGACGCCACGGTTGGTCTCGACTACACCTCCACGGAGAACGTCATCCAGTGGCCGTTTGCGTGGAACGTCGACGGTCTGGCTGGCGCGGACCCCTTGGGTAACCGCGGCATCGACAACCGCAATCGTCGTGAGATCACCGTCGAGACGAAAGCCCAGTGGGACGCTCGTTTCGGTGAGAACTTCAGTTCCACCTTCGTCGCCGGCGGGCAGGGCTTCATCGCCCGGACAACGCAAAAGGGTGGCTTTGGCGCTGACTTCCCCGGCCCCGGTCTCGGAGTTGCCGGTGCGGCGGCCAGTCAGTCCGTCAGCGAGTCGTTCCTGGAAGTGGTCAACGCTGGTGCTTTTGCCCAGGAGCAGTTCGGCTTGTATGACGTCGTGTTCTTGACGGGCGGTTTGCGCTATGACCGCAACAGCGCGTTCGGGGAGCAGACCGAGGGAACGCTGTATCCCAAGGCCAGCATTTCGATCGTGCCCAGCGATCTGCCCTACTGGAACATCGCGCCGCTGTCCACGTTCCGGGTGCGGGCCGCCTGGGGTAAGTCCGGTCTCCAGCCGGGCGCCTTTGACAAGTTCACCACCTTCGCGGCCACGGCGTCGGCACTCGGACCAGGCCTCACGCCCGACAATCTCGGCAACGATGCGCTCGAGCCCGAGAAGGCGACCGAGATCGAGCTCGGCGCCGAGTTTGGTCTGTTCGACAACCGCCTGGGCCTGGACTTCACCTGGTGGGATCGCTCGACCAAGGACGCGCTCTTCTCACGTCAGTTTGCGCCGTCCGGCGGCTTCACCAACCAGCAGATCGTGAACATCGGACAGGTGGACGCCAACGGGTTGGAGTTCAACCTCACGGGACTCGTCGTGAACAAGCCCGATTTTAGCGTCCGCTTCTTCGGTAACGCTGCGTACCTCACAGAAACGGTCACCGATCTCGGCGGATCGCCGCCACTCAAGGTCGGTGCGTCGTATATCCGTTACCGCGCTTGGTTGGTCGAGGGTTGGTCCCCCGGAGCGTTCTTCGGCAACCGGCTCCTCCCCACCCAGCCCGGTTTCTTTGCGATAGACACCAACGGCGACGGCCAACCCGACAGCGAAGCCGAAGTGCTGGCGTTCTTCGCCAATCCCGTCTCGAGCGGTTTCAGCTCGTCGGCCATCCGGCCGCTCGTGGAGAACTGCGACGCCAGCCAGTCGACCCCAGGCCCCCAGAGCGGCCCCTTCGGGTGCTACCTGGGTAAGCCGACACCCGACTGGCAAGGCTCGTTCGGGCTCAACATCGGGATCCTCGGCAACCTTGAGATCTCGTCGCTGTGGGAGTACAAGGCCGGTAACTTCTTCGTGCACAACCTGACCGATTCGTTCCGCTCGACGCACTCATTGATCGGACGGAACTTCGAGCAGGCAACCGCGGCGGAGCGCACCTTGGTCGACCCGTCGTCCACCGCACAGGATCGTTTGGCGGCGTGGCGCGTGTTCTCCGAGGAGCTCAAGCACCTGGCGCCGCTCAGCGGCCTCAACGCGGTCAGGCCGGCGGACTTCGTACGCTGGCGCGAGCTGAGCCTCACGTATCGGCTCCCCGTCGACTTCGTGCGGTCCAAGCTGGGACTGCGGTACGTAACGCTCAACGTCGCGGCCCGAAACCTCGCGCTGTGGACGAAGTACGACGGTATCGATCCGGAACTCAACTTGATCAGCCGCGGCAACGACTCGAACACGGCACAGGGCGACTTTGCCCAGAGCCTGGACGCGTGGGGCATTCCGGTCCCAACGCGGTTTACCTTCAATGTCCGGTTCGGCTTCTAAAACCGGCTACCGCGAAAGCACAGGAGCTATGAACATGCTTAGATCCAAGCTATTGCGCGGCGCCGGCTGGCGAGCACGGGTGACTCCCGTGCTTGCCGTCGTAGCCGCGTTGGCGTTGGCAGGGTGCGACAATCTGATCGACGTCCAAAACCCCAACAACGTCAACGAAGAAAACGTCAATGACCCCGTTTCCGCGTTGGCCATTGCGAGCGGCATCCTGTCTGAGGTCCAGGACGCCTGGGAAGAGTCGCTCACGCCCTATTCCACTGCCACAGATGAATTGAAGTGGGTGGGGTCGCGGGATTCCTGGACGCAACTGGAGCGCGGTGACCTCGGTGACCCCATCAACGAGTTCACCGACGCGGCGTTTCCGGACGTCGGTGAAGCCAGGTGGCTTGCCGACGAGGGGATCAAGATTCTCGAGGGATTCGATCCGGCGGATTACGACCCGATCAACCTCGCCCAGGCGTACCTCTACGGCGGCGTGCTGTACATGTCGATCGCGGACCGCTGGGACGACTTCGTGATTTCGTCCAGCAAGCAGGAGGCGGGACCGCCGGTTGGCGAGGCCAACATGGCGTCGCTGTATGACACCGCGGTCGCGTACTTCACCAGCGGGCTCGCGATTGCTGTGAGCGAGGGCAATACGGAGCTCCAGACCCGTTTCCTGGCGCTTCGCGCTGTTGCGCGGCACCGTCAGGCCGTCTGGAACGTGGTGCAACCCTCGTTCACGGGTCCCGCACCGGTGTACGTGAGCCTGCCAGCGGCAGCAATTCAGGATGCCAATGATGCGCTCGCGTTGATCGGGCCGGCGGACTGGCAATTCGGCTTCGTCTACTCCGCCCAGACCCGGACCAACACCATGGCGTTCTGGGTCAACGAGCGCCTGGAGCACCGGGTGGACGATCGCTACGGGGTGCCCGATGGCTCGGACAAGACCGTCAATGCGACGGCCCTGCTCGATCCGATCGACGGGACCCCCGACCCGGAGCTCGACCAGATCATCTTCGACGAGCTCACCTGCTGCGGCGACGAGAGCCCGTTGCGGATCACGTCAGTGCATGAGCTTTACCTGATTCTGGCGGAAGACGCCATCGCCACTAGCGCTGACGTGAACGATCCGGCGGCCGTGGGATTCATCAACAGCCTGCGTGCATTGAACGGATTGACACCCTTCAACGCGTTGACCCATGCGCCGCTCACGGCTGCAGATCACGTGCAGCACCACCGACAGGCTAGCCTGTTCGTGCACGGCGTTCGACTCTCGGACATGTATCGGTTTGGGATCACCGACACGCGGTGGGTAGCGGGATCGCAGGCACTCACATCGCCCGGCGTATTCCTGCCGATCACGACGATCGAGTGCAACGCGAATCCAAACATATCCTGCTAAAGCCAAGCAGCGATACGGAGCAGTTGGAGAGGCGGCCGCTTGGCCGCCTCTCTTTTTGTCCGGTCTTCTCTGACCAGGGTAACGTCGCCAGAGAGGGGGGAAGCGCCGTGCTGAGACTCTGCGAGACGGGTGAGGCGTCACTCGCGGATTACGTTGGTTGTAAGAAGTGGAAAGGGCGCGCTACATTTACCTTGAGTCCGCAACGGTCCGCCCCCGTAGCTCAACCGGACAGAGCACAGGACTTCTAATCCTGGGGTTGGAGGTTCGAGTCCTCCCGGGGGCGCTCGACCCCTCCAACCTCAAACAGACGCCGCCTACGATACGTCGGGCAGAAGCCCCGCCAAAATGCGATTGGTCCCATTGAGGACCGCTTTCACGGTCGCCTCCTCGGGATTCTCCTTGATGAGACAGAATCCGACGGAGTAGCGGACATGATCGTCTTCGCGCACCGCCAGGGCGATGACCACCGCAGTCGCATCGAACACCTTCACCGTCTCGATGTCCAAGATCTCGAACGTGGCTTGACCCGAAAGGACCCGCTTGAGACAGTCGCAGGTGGCTTGGGCCGCGCACCGCATACGACCCAATTCCGTTGCGTCTTCCTCTGCCGCACCGACGAATGTCTGCCCCTCCCAATCCATATCCACGCGCGCGCCGCATCGGGCGCCCGCAAGGTCCTCCATCGCGAGGGCGACGAACCGGACCCGCGGGACCGTTCCAGCACCCATACGCATTTCTCCTCTCTCCCCATGCCCGGGCTCCGCGCCTAGAACGCGGCGCCGCCACAGGTGGCGCGTACACGCGGAATCGGTTCGGGCGCGAGGCCCCGGGAATTGCCCCGGGGACGAAAACGGCGGGGAACAACCGATTCTAGAACAATGTCCCAGCGTTGGCTAGGGTCTCGATCACTCAGTCGGTATGCTTCGGGATCCACGGAAAGAACGCGTTCGTGCGGGCCACGTAGTCTCGATACCGCGGCTTCGTCTGTTCGAGATTGCGCTCCAGCAGCGCCACCCCGGAGACCTTCATCAGCAGCACCGTCATGACGACAGGACCATACACGGTCCACCACCCCCCGGATGCTACCGCAAAGACATAGAAGCTCCACCAAACCACCGCATCTCCGAAGTAGTTGGGGTGCCGGGTGTAGCGCCACAGCCCGCTGTCCAGGACCTTTCCCTTGTTCGAGGGATCGGCCTTGAAGCGGGCCATCTGCCAATCCCCCACGGCCTCGAAGGTGAGCCCGACACCGAAACCGGCGAGGGCCACCCAATCGAGCCAGATCACCTCCTCCGGCGTGGCCGCGCGCATGACGTCGAGCACGGGAGCGGCCACGAGCCAGAGAATGACGGCCTGCAAGAGAAACACGGTGATCAGACTCTTGATCGGAAACGCCGCTCCACCCCGCTCGCGCATGGCCCGATAGCGGTAATCCTCGCCCTCGCCCCAATTGCGCCACGTGATATAGGTCGAGAGACGCACCCCCCACACTGTGACCAGCGTCGCCACGAGGAGCTGGCGCACGCCGCCGATTTCACCGATCCACAAAGCGACCCAGGCCACCAGCACGAATCCGAGTCCCCAATACCGGTCCACGAGACTCGCGTCGTGCCGCACGAGACTCGCAATCCAGACCAGAACCATCAGTCCAGCCGCGGCGGCGAGGCCGACGCTGTAGAGTGTCACGCCAGAGGTCATCGAGAGGTGAACTCCTGCAGGAGGAGAGGGTCGGGGGGGCGGACCGATCCGCCCCCCCCGTCTTCTAACCCCTAGTCCCTAGAGCCTGTCACTGCAGTTAGTACGTGGCCGTGAGGCCGCCGAGGAAGCGCCGGCCGATCACAGACCCACCATAGATCTGATAGCGCTCCTGATCGAACACATTGGTGGCGATGGCGTGAATACGAAGGTACGGGTTGATCTGGTATCCGGCACTCACATCCACGAACTGCCGATCCGGGATGGGACCGCCAAACACGCCCGCAGCCCACTGGTACGAATCCACTAAGTGCGCGACCACGCGGAAATCGAATCCCTGCCGACCCTGGTACGCCACGGAGAGGTTCGCGCGGTGTTGCGGCGTGTTGGGAAGCAACTGATCGCCCAGCGCCTGGGACTTCACGTCGAACTCGAAGAACGTGTAATTCCCTTCGAGCAGCAGCTCGTCCGTGGCCCAGATGCCGGTGCCGAGCTCGACGCCGTACTCGTCCACTTTGCCTGCGTTCCCATACGACACGACGATGGCCGTCGTCCCGTTGCGGCGGGTGAGGCCCAACGCGGCAACCGTTTGACCGGCGGCGAGGAGTTGATCCCGCACGGCCTGCTCGAGCGCCGGCCGGAATGCCTCGGGGACCGCCGCTGGCGCCGTCCACGCACCAAAGGCCGGATTGATCCCGGGGAGCAAGTCCGTGACGAAGTCCGTCAGTCGGCTCCAGTACCCGTCCACCGTCACGAACACGCGGCGTCCGAGCTGTCCCTTGTACCCGGCCTCGAGACTCGTGACGTGCTCCACGTTCAGGGCCGCGTTGCCCTGCGCCCAAACCGCGACCGCCGCGGAGTTGTCGAACAGCTGCCCGTCCGGGACACCGGCCAGGACAGGACCGAGCGGCGACGCCCTGAGTCCCGCCTCGAGAAGGCTGAAGTCTGCCGGGGCACCGGCCGGGACGTTCAGGAAGAACTCGCTGTAGTTGGGCGTTTGAAAGGCGCGATTGACCGTGAACCGGATCGAGTGATCCGGCGTGGGCGTGATCACCAACGCGCCTTTGGGAGAGAACTGCGGCTCGAAGAGATCGCTTTCGTCCACACGCGCCGCACCCAGCAACTTCACCTGCGGGGAGACCTCGAACTCGATTTGGGCGTAACCCGAGTAGTAACCGTCCGACCGATCGTCGTTGGCAGCTGCCATGAGCGTCAGCTCGGTATCGACCAGATACGCTCGCGCCGACGCACCGATCACCACGCGGCCGCGTTCCTCCGCGAATGGGAAGTTGAATTGCGCTTCACCGTGGACGAGGTGGGACGTCTCCAAGAGATCCAAACCCGATGCCAGCGATTTCTGCGGATCGATGGTGTTACGACCGGACCACCACGCCATCACGTTGAAGCGCTCGGCCGCCCAGGCCGCGCGAGCCCACGGGCGGAGTGCCTTCTGCACCTGCACCCGACCGATGCCGGTGACGAACACTTCGTTCTCACTCTGCGCGGCGCCACCGTCGATCGTGAAGACCGAACCGTCATCCGCGTAGTAGTCGAACCGCGCCGACCCGAAGAAGCTCTGTAGGGGATCGGGATCTCCCGTGGCGGGCCCGAACGGTAGCGGCGCCCCCTCTTTCGTCTGCCCCGCAAGGGGGACGAGCTCGAACCCGGGAGACGGCGTGATGACCGTATCGGCCAAACCGCTGTACTCCGTTGCGAGATCACCGATGTTCGTCCGAGAGCGACTCCAGCTGTCACTGCGGTAGTAGCCGCCGTTGAAGCGGTAGCCGAAACGCCCGTCCGCGGCCACCCCGGCGTGCCGCAGATCGGCCTTGAAGGTGCTCAGCTCGCCGCCGGCCACCGTGAGCTTGGTCCCGGCCACTTCCCGAGCGGTCGGCGTCGTGATGTTCAGTACGCCGCTGAATGCGTTCGCGCCATAGAGCGCCGATCCCGGACCCCTGACCATCTCGAGGCGGCCAAGATCCTCCAGTGGAATGGACAGCGCGGACCATTCTTGGGATCCCAGGAATGCCAGCGCCAAGTCCCGACCATCCTGCAGCACGAGGACCCGTCGGTTGAGGGTCGAGTTGAACCCCCTCGCGTTGACGTTGAAGTCGTTGACCCCACTCTGCACGACGTCTGCTCCGGGCAGCGCCTCCACGGCTTTGGGGGCCTGACCCGTCACGGACAGGTCGCGCTGGGCTTGGGGACTGACCACCGCCACGGCGGCAGGGGCCTCCACCACTCGCTCCGGCGCCCGTGTCACGCCTTCAACCACGACTTCCGCCAGAGTGACCGGCTGAGCCTCCATCGCCACGTCCGCCGTGGTCGTGGCATCCGCGGTGACGCTCACCGGCACCCTTTGGGGCCGGTAGCCGAGCCACCGCACGAGGATGACCTGCGCACCAACCGGGACGCGATTGAGCGTGTACGCCCCGTTTCGATCGGTAACCGTGCTGATACCGGTCCCTTCCACCGAGACGATCACACCGCGAAGCCCACTCCCATCCGTTGCCTCGGTCACCGTCCCCTGGACGGTCCCCGTGGCTTGCGCCACGAGTGGGCTCGATGGCCCCGTGAAGAGGGCGATGATCGAGAGGACCAGTAGGGCCCTCACGATTCCGCGGAGATCCCGAAACCGACACCCAATGCCTTCCATCGAGTTCCTCCTGGGCAGACAGTCCATGAACGAGGCGGTTTTGCGGGACCCGGAGGCGGATCGGGTCCCGTGCTCGACCGGGGAAAGATGTACTAAATCATTGCGGCCCGCGAGGGTAGAGGCCCTACCCAAGGAAGGGCGAGCGGCCGTGGGACGCGATGCCGCCTCGCACGGGATCGCGGCGCCGCACCCGCGACGCCCAGGGTCTCACCGTGTAAGGCCTTACTAGAAAACGAGTTGTCACCCCCCTACCAAGCGCCGGCCGCGCTGGCAGCGCCGCTCGCTCCCCGGTGCCCGAACGTGGCCATCAGCCTCATCACCAACGTGAGAATTCTCACCGCAACCCGGGGGTCATTGGCACATGATTTCCTGTCGCCATTGGCGGCCCCGTTCGAGCCCGAAGTCGGCAACGGACAACTCGCTCACGGCCAACACTCTCGCATCGAATGACCATGATCCCATGGCGCCACTTCCGTTTCCTCGCAGCCGTCCTGACGGCTACGGCATTCCCGATCAGCGGGTGCCAGGTCATGACGAGTGCCGAAGAGGACCCCCCGCCGGGCGAGGAACCACCACCAGTACCGGGAACGCCCGATTTTTCTCTCACCGTCGATCCGGCTAGTCAAACGGTGACACCAAGCGGGGCGGCGCAGTTCAACGCCGACATCCAATTCCTGAACGGGTTCGAAAGCACCAGTATCACCTTGTCGACATCCGGTGAGCCTGCGGGCGTGACCGTGGATTTCGATCCCAATCCGCTCCCGCATCAGGGACGTTCCGTCCTCACGTTGACCGGTGACGGATCGGTTGCCCCTGGCCTGCATACGGTGACCGTCTCCGCCCTATCCGAGGGCATCAGCAAATCCCAGGACGTCGCGCTCGATGTGACGGCCGCCGCGAGCTTCACGGCCTCGATTTCACCCGGAGCGCAAAACGTCGGCGCCGGCGGTGCCGTGACGTACGACGTAACCGTCACCGGCCTCAACGGATTCTCCGATCCGGTCACCTTGGTGGTGACCGGGCTCCCCGCCGACGTGACGGCGAGTTTCTCGTCGAACCCCGTGACGCCCACGGCCACCTCGACACTCACGCTCACCACGCAGCCCTCCACGTCGCCGAACACGTATGACTTCACGGTGACCGCCACCGGCGGCTCGATCGAGCGAACGCTGCAGGGAGCGCTGGACGTAAATCCGCCGGGATCGGCCTGGGGCATCAACACGGCGGGCAGCACGGGGGCATCCAACAACTGCGTGATCGTGGGTCCCGCTCGGAACGACGGTGTCGCCCGAGTCTACGTAGGCACCGTCACGACCGGCGAAATCTTCGAGTTCACATGGGGCGGGTCGAGCTGGACCTCTCTCAACATCGGTGGTTCGAACAGTGGCGAGGAGGTCCACAACATGGGGATGGGAGCGGGACGTGGTGACGGCGTGATTCGCATTTACGCTGGAAGTGTGGACGGCGAGCTCTACGAGCTGTCGTGGAGCGGCTCCGCGTGGACGCAGACAACGATCGACGCCACGAGCGGCCCGGTGTTCCATGCCGTGGTTGGCGACGGCAGGGGCGATGGCGTCACACGGGTCTATGCAGGTCGCGGCGGTAGCGTGTGGGAGTACTTGTGGAATGGCTCAGGCTGGGATGCTACGGAAGTTGGATCGGTCTCTGGGGTAGCCCACGGATTGCGTTTGGGTGACGGGCGAGGAGACGGCCAGCCGCATATCTACGTCGCCACAACGCAAGGCGGGGTCTACGAGGCCACGTTCAGCGGTGGCAGTTGGTCCATCGCACAAATCGCGAGCACCCAGGATACGCGGAACGTGAACGTGGGAGCGGGGCGGGGAGACGGCGTCAACAGAGTGTATGCGGCCCGCGCGGCAGGCGTCATCACCGAGATCAGCTGGAACGGCAGTTCGTGGACGACGATGGACATCAACCAGCCCGTGGGCGACGTGCTCGTGCACGCCTATTTCACCGATGGACGCGGTGACGGCGTGACCCGCGTCTACAGTTCCGGAGCGGACGGCAACAGCTACGAATTCACTTGGGACGGCTCGAGTTGGTCGCAATACACGCTCGGCGGGGGGCAGAACTACATGTACGGGTTCGACGTCGGGTTCGGGCGCAACGACGGCGTCATGCGGCTGTACGGCGCGAGCTTCAACAATCAGCTCTACGAGTACTCGTGGCAGTGACCGTATCACGCCGCAAACCTCGTGTCCAACCGTCCCTCGGGCGGCGCGAACCCGCTGTCGGGCCCACACCACATGTGGACGACGGCCGTGGATGGCGTGTGGTCTCCCCGCCACAACCCAACCCATTCCTTCATCTTCGCTTACCGAGATTTGGGGATGGTGCGGCGCCGCACCGTGGCCCAGTTCCTGCCATACGTGCCAGCGCTCTCCGCGTCCCGCTCGGGGACCCATCCGTCATGCGCCCTTTAAGGAGTTAGAGCACGGACCATGGCAGCCAGGAATCCATCGATCGGCAAGAGTCTCAAGCGTAAGGAAGACAAACGCTTGCTCGTGGGGAAGGGCACCTTCGCCGACGACCTGAAGTTCTCGCATCTGTCCCACTGCGCGATCCTGCGGAGTCCCCACGCGCACGCGCGGATCCGATCGATCGACACCTCCGCCGCCCTGGCGCACCCCGGCGTGTTCGGTGTGCTGACGGGCGAGGAAGTGGGACGTATCTCCCGTCCCTTCCCAACCGGCATGCCCACCCGTCTTCCTTACTACAGTGCCGCCGTCGAGAAGGCCCGGTATGTGGGCGAGCCGGTCGCCATCGTCATCGCGGAGAATCGGTATGTCGCCGAGGACGCGTGCGAGCTGATTCGAGTGCAGTACGACGCCCTCCCGGCCGTCACCGATCCCGAAGCGGCCGCAGCCGAGGGGGCCCCGCTCTTGTTCGAGGAGCTGGGAACGAACGTGGTGAATCACCGGCTCCTATCCTACGGTGACATCGACCAGGCGTTCGATGAGGCCGACGTCGTCATCAAGGAACGGTTTCGGTTTCACAAGTACAGCTCCACACCGATCGAGACCTGCGTGGCCGTGGCGCAATATGACGACGCCACTGGTGTCATGACTGTTTGGTCCAACTTCCACGGACCGTATTCGCTGCACTCGTTCGTCGCCAAGGGCCTCAACCTTCCCGAGAACCGCCTGCGGCTCATCGCGCCGCCGGACATCGGCGGAAGCTTTGGCATCAAGATCGGGATCATCTCCTATCTGACACTCCTGGGGCTCGCGGCCAAGAAGACGGGTCGCACGGTCAAGTGGGTCGAGGATCGTCGCGAACACCTCATGGCGCTGAACAGCGGCGCCGAGCGCACCGCCGATTACGAGATGGCCGCCAAACGGGATGGCACCATACTTGGCGTTCGGGCGCGATACATGGACAACAATGGTGCCTACATTCGTGCCCCGGAGCCTGCCAACCTCTATCGGACCACCGGCAACACGCCCGGCGGGTACCGGATCGCCCACCTGCAGATCGACGCCAACTGCGTCGTCACCAACAAGTCACCCACGGGACCCAACCGCGGATACGGCTGTCAGCAGCTGTACTACTGCTTGGAGCGGATGGTCGATCTCTTGGCCCGCGAGCTGGACGCGGACCCGGCCGAGCTACGGCTCCACAACCTGGTGCAACCGGACCAGTTCCCGTACCGCACCCCTTCCGGTGGCTTGTACGACAGCGGGAACTACCCGGCGGGAGTCCGCAAGGCGCTCGAGCTCGCCGACTACGAGAGCCTGCGACGCCAGCAGGCCGCGGCGCGGCGGGACGGGAGGTTGGTGGGTATCGGGATTGCCACCGGCGTAGAGCCCTGCGTGAGCAACATGGGGTACTTGAACATCGCCTTCCCGCCAGAGCAGCGTGCCAAACGAGGGTTTCACGGAAAGTCGGGCGCCGGGGAAGCCGCGACCATCAAGATGGATCCGATGGGTCAGGTGACCGCGATCCTTGGCAGCGCGCCCAGCGGGCAGGGCCATGAGATCCTCGTAGCCCAGGTCGTCGCCGACAACCTGGGGATTGCCCCGGATTCCGTGACCGTGGTCTCCGAGATGGATACGTTCACGCGTCTGTGGACGATCTCATCGGGGAACTACTCGAGCCGTTTCGCGTCGGCGGGCCTCAGCGCGTTCGCCGAAGCGGCGGTGAAGCTCAAGGAGAAAGTGCTGCGGGTCGCGTCCAATGAGCTGGACATCCCGATCGAGCGTTTGCGGACCGAGGACGGGAAGCTGTTTGTGGACGACGCCACGGAGCCCGTCATGGATTTTCGCCGTATCGCCGGGATCGCGCACTGGAACCCCGATTCGCTGCCTGACGGAATGGAGCCCGGGCTGCAGGTGGCCCACATCTTCAATTTCACACCCGCACGAATCATCGACGAGCAGGACCGCGTCAACAGCTCGAACACCTACGGGTTCATTGCGGAGATCGTCATGGTAGAAGTCGATCGCGAGACGGGAGAGATCGAGTTTCTCAAGTTTGTCAGCGTGCACGATGCCGGTGTCATCATCAATCCCCAGCGCGTCGAGGGACAGGTGTACGGTGGGCTGGTGCATGGCATTGGCGGCGCGATGTATGAAGATTTGGCGTACGACGAGAACGGGCAATTCTTGGCTGGCTCGTTCATGGATTACCTCTGTCCCACGGCCATGGAGATTCCGCCCTTGGCCATTGGGCACACCTGCACTCCATCACCCTTTTCGACCGTGGGCACCAAGGGATGCGGCGAGGGTAGCGCGATGACCGCTCCAGCGGCCATTGCCAACGCCGTGAACGACGCGCTGTCCACCACAGGCGTGCAGATCAACGAGTTGCCGCTCACTCCGAGCAAGATCTGGACGGCAATGTGGAAAGCTGGAGCGGCGGAGGGTGGAGAAGCGGCAACAGTCTCTGCCCCTGCCACGTCTCCCGGAAGCTAGGAGCACGAAAGCGTCATGAAGATCAAAGGTGAAAGTGAATTCAAAGCGAGCCAGCAACGCGTGTGGGACCTGCTGCTCGATCCAGAGGTGATCTCCCGATGCATTCCAGGTTGTCAGGAACTCAAGGCCGTTGGGGATGACGCCTTCGAGGCGCGATTGCGCATCGGGATCGGCGCCGTGAGTGGCACCTATGAGGGGACGCTCCGAATTACCGAACGAACTCCACCGTCCCGGTACGCGATGGTGTTCGAAGGCACGGGGCGCGGCGGCTTCGTCAAGGGCTCGGGTCATGCGGATCTGCGCGCCGAGCAGGGGGGCACTATCGTAGCGTACGAGTGCGACGTCGAGGTGGGTGGGCTCATCGCCTCGGTGGGGCAGCGCGTGCTGGAGGGCGTGAGCGGCTTCCTCGTGGGCCAGATGTTCAGCAAGCTGCAGGGCTTCGCACGTGAGGAGGCCGCATGAAGCCATCGGCCTTCGAGTACGTGCGCGCCACCAGTGTCGCCGACGCGATCGACGCGCTCGCACGGCACGAGTTCGAGGCCAAGATCCTGGCCGGCGGCCAGAGTTTGGTGCCGCTCATGAACTTTCGGCTTGCCGCACCTACCGTGCTCGTCGATACCAACGGCGTGGACGGATTGTCCTACATCAAGCGGACAAACGGGACCTTGGCATTCGGCGCGATGACCCGTCAAGGCGCGATCGAAGATTCGCCCATCGTGGCCGAGAGCTGTCCCTTGTTACTGGAAGCGACGAAGCTGGTGGGCCACCGCACGGTGCGCAATCGCGGTACCATCGGTGGCAGCATCGCACACGCCGATCCATCGGCGGAGTACCCGGCGGTCCTCCTGGCGCTCGATGGCGATGTCGTGGTGGAGGGTGCCTCCGGACAACGCGTGATTCCTGCCAGTGAGCTCTTCCTAACCGTGTGCACCACCAGCATCGCACCAAACGAGTTGCTCACAGAAGTACGTCTCCCCGTTCTCCCGGCTGGTACGGGTTCCGCGTTCCTCGAGCTCAACCGTCGTCACGGCGACTGGGCGATCGTCGGGGCTGTGGCAGTGGTGACGGTGGACGCGCGGGGAATCTGCGAGGAGGCCCGGATCGCGTTGGCTGGCGTGGACGCGACACCCGTCCGTTGTCACGCGGCCGAATCGGTCTTGCAGGGCGAGCACCTCACGGAGCAGGTCCTCGCGGAAGCGGCGCGCCAATGCGCGGGGGCCGTGCACCCAGGCGACGATCTACACGCCACCGGCGACTACAAGCGGGCCATGGTCAGAGTCTTCGTCGAGCGAGCGCTCCGACTGGCTCGGGACCGCTGCGGGAGGATCGAGAATGTCTGAGACGATTCGCGTGACGGTCAACGGGGTCACCTACGAACGGACCGTCCAACCGCGCAAACTCCTCGCGGATTTTCTGCGCGAAGATCTGGAGCTCACCGGCACGCATGTCGGGTGCGAACACGGCGTGTGTGGTGCGTGCACGATTCGCGTGAATGGACAGACCGCCCGGTCCTGCCTGATGTTCGCCGTCCAGGCCGACGGCGCTGACCTCACCACCATCGAGGGGCTTGCCGAGAACGGCGACCTCTCCCCGTTGCAGCAGGCGTTCTGGGAGCACCACGGCCTGCAATGCGGGTTCTGCACGCCGGGGATGTTGATGTGTGCCGCAGAACTGTTGGAGCGCACGCAAGAGCCCAGCGAAAGTGAGATTCGGGAGGCGATCTCCAGCGTCTTGTGCCGCTGCACGGGGTACCACCACATCGTGGAATCGGTGAAGGCAGCCGCAAGCTCCATGCGCGGGGAGCCCGACTCCGCCGCGGTGTGATCACGTGTCGGGTCCCAGAAGCCGGGTGCTGGGGTGCGGCATGACGCCTCCGGGGACTCCAGCGAGACGTCCGCAGAGCGTCCGCCCGCTCCCCGGTCGGAATTTGGCGCCCAACCTAACTCCCGCGTTCTGCAAGAGTGGTCCGGCTTTTGCCCACCTTCGGCCCCTGTCGCCGAACTCTCAAGTTCATATCGTACAATGACTTATGGTGGATGGCCCAAGGCACGGCTCTTGCCGCCACTGTCAGCACAGCACGCCCCCCTGGCGGGGGGTCTCAATCTTTACCAAGATGGATCCGACCCTAGCGGGGCTGTGAGCTGGCGAGCAATGGTGCGTGAGACCCCAATGGCGAGATCGCGTGAACCAGCCCACTCGACAGTCCCGCGGCGGAGACGAGGGGCCTAAGTGGCCGATAAGAGCACGCGTGGCTGGACAACCAAGCACACGCCGATCCAGGGATTTCCCGATCGGCCAGCGTCGGCGATGCCGGAGGATGACGAGGAGTCCGGTGAGCCTCGCGGTGCGTCCGCCGCCCCCGAGCAGGGGGATCTCGTGACGGCCGAGCAAGCGTCGGCCGGCAAGGGACCGGACTATCCGGCCGATCTGGTCTTCATCGTCGGCCCCGACGGCACGATCCTCTTCGTGAACCGTGAGCTCCCCGGCGTTCCCCAGGGGCAGGTGCTCGGATCTTCCATCTATCAATACATCTTTCCCGAGCAGCACGATGTGGTGCGCGAATGTCTCGATCGCGTGTTTACGAGCGGCAACGCGAGCGGGTATGAGTGCAGCGGCATGCGTCCGCACGATGCCAAGTCGTGGTACCAGTGTCGGGTGGCTCCGAATCGGCGTGAGGGACGAGTCGTCTCCGCCACGATCATCGCCCGCGACATCACCGGTCTCAAGAAGACCGAAGAACAACTCCGCCGCGAGCGCGAGACGCTCCAGACGGAGCTCGAGGAGCGCTCCAGTCAGCTCGCCGAGCTCAAGAAAGCGTGGAGCGAGCGCCTCGAGCGAGAGAGTGAGCGGCAGGAGGAGTTAGGACTCTTCCGAGACCTCATGGATCGCGCCGGCGAGGCGATCTTTATCACCGACCCCGCGACGGGCCGGTTCCTCGACGTGAACAATACCGCGTGCCGGTGGCTGGGGCGCAGTCGTGAAGAGTTGTTGACGCTGACGATCAACGACGTGGAGCTCCACTTCCCCGTCCAGACCCGGGAAACCATCGAGGAGCACGTCGTGGACACGCGGAATACCATGCGCCCCAGGGTGCTCGACAACGGGTTCCATCGTCGGCGAGACGGCTCGACGTTCCCGGTGGAGGTCGCGATTGCTCGTCGAAACCTCGACAGGGGCGACTACATCTTGGCCGTGGCTCGAGAGATCAATTCCCGCAAACGGACCGAGGCCGCCTTGCGCGAGGCGCAGGACCATTTTGAGACCTTGTTCATGCTCAGCCACGATGCGGTCTATCTGTCGGCACGCGACGGCACGGTGGCTGAGGCGAACGATGCGGCGGTCGAGCTCTTTGGCTACCCGCGAGAGACGCTCGTTGGGGCGCCAGCCAAGCAGTTGTACCGGCGGCCAGATCAGATCCGTCAATTCCAGCGGGCGGTGGCCGAACAGGGCGCCGTACGGGACATGCGGGTCGAACTCGTGCGGCGTGACGGCTCGACGATCCCGGCACTGCTCTCGGCGACGCTGCGGAAGAGTGGGGAGGGGCAACTCCTGGGGTATCAGTGTGTGCTCAGGCCCTCCGAGGAGCGCGCCACCAATCACGCATCTCCCGAGCCCGCGGAGGCGGCGCGGCCCGAGGCGCGGGACCACGCTGGCACCGTCCTCTTGATCGACCCCAACCCTCAGACCCGATTCAGCACGGCGGACGTGCTCGAGCGAGCCGGTATTTCGGTCGTGGCCACGGGTCCAGACATCGGCGACGCGGGGTTTGACCCGCCGGAGCAGATCGACCTGGTGCTCCTGGGTGCCGAAACCGACCCCGAGGCGGCCCGGGGGGTGCTCCAGGACGTCCGTGGGGAGCATCCCGCGGTGCGTGTGGTCGCCATTGGCGATTCCGACGAGTCCGCGGCGGCCCTCCGGTCGGAGCTTGGCGAGGTGGTCGTCAGTCCGGGCCACCCGCTCGCGCTGGTGCAGCGTGTGCGCGAGGCATTGGTGCAGCGTCCGCCCCCGTCGTCGCCCGCTTGACCGGGGTCATCCCGCCCGGTAGCTTTCCTCTACAGTGACGGACACACACGGGTAGCGCGACACCTGTGGGGATCTAGTTCACCCACGGGAGTTTTTGTCGTGTACGTTCCCTTGACGTTCCTCGGAGCGGTGTCTAGCTTTGGTGTCTGTCTTGGACATTTTTGCTCTTTGAAAATCGACGGATACGGGATCATCGAGGAGTGCGGCCCGTTTGAGCGATGAGCGGATTCGGACGCTGATCGCAAGGGAACTAACTCCGAATTTGATCCGGACGACCTGATCGTTCGGTTCGAGCAGATTCAAACTTTCGGTGGAGAGTTTGATCCTGGCTCAGGACGAACGCTGGCGGCGTGCTTAACACATGCAAGTCGTACGAGGTTATCGAGGTGCTTGCACTTCGGTGCCTAGTGGCGGACTGGTGCGTAACACGTGAGCAACTTGCCCTTTGGTGGGGGATAGCCGGCCTAACGGCCGGGTAATACCGCGTATGGCGTCGGGGCCTCATGGGCCTGACGTGAAAGCGGCCTTCGGGTCGCGCCAGAGGAGGGGCTCGCGGCCTATCAGCTTGTTGGTGGGGTAACGGCTCACCAAGGCGACGACGGGTAGCTGGTCTGAGAGGATGGCCAGCC
>JBFJCP010000002.1:0-237024 GCA_041615815.1 Gemmatimonadales bacterium
CGGTCGGAGATTCAGCCCTCAAAAAAGCCCTCTAGCGTGCGGAGGGCTAGGGGAACACCGATCGCAGCGAAGTCCCAAGAAGGTTTCTCCGAACGGTGACGGGCGGTTGAACGGGCTACGGATGCCGCGGAAACAGATCGGGGTCCGGCCACTCGTGTACGCATTCACCGCCCCCAAGAATCGCAACAGGAAGTCCTCGAATGCGTCGCAAGCGGTGTTCATCGGGAACACGACGATGAGCCCATCCGAACGTGCCGATAGGTGTTGGTCCCCGTCATCCCGCCGTATGGACCGCGGGGATGGGGGTCCAAGCCGCTCGCGCTTGCCGATCCGGCCGTGGCGAGGAAGAATCGGGAGCGCTTGCAATTGCAAGAAGAACAGATTATTCTTTCAATTGATGGTTACCACCCGAACTGTTTTGACACCCGATGCTTCGGGCGTGCTCACCAAAGCCGTGTTGCGCGCCGCCGAGCGGCTGGGGCTCCGCAACCGCGACCTGGCCCACGTCCTCGGCACGAGCGAGGCTTCGGTGTCGCGTCTGAGCAAGGAGCGCCGGCTCGAGCCCACGGCCAAAGAGGGGGAGCTGGCGTTGTTGTTTCTGCGGGCCTATCGCAGCCTCGACGCGCTGGTGGGCGGTGACGATCGCAAAGCCCGCGCGTGGCTCGAAGCGTTCAACGAACACCTCCAGGACGTTCCCAAGGAGCTGCTCCACCGCGTCGAAGGGTTGGTGCGTGTCGTCCAGTATCTGGACGCGATGCGCGGGCGAGTCTAGGCTCGGGTCGCTCGCCCTCGATCCGTATCGGGTCGTGGAGGACCAGCACCACGTCGCAACCCGCAAGCTCGTGGACTCAAGCGCCGAGCAGGCGGTGCTCGAGGATCTCATCGAAGCGGCCAAGCCCGCGGACCCCACGCACGGCCGCAAGCATTATCTCCTCGCCACACCCTTCCGGTACCCTCCCCTCCCCCACGGATCCCGTTTCGGCACGCGCCAGGAGCCGGGGATCTGGTATGGGTCCGAGTCCCTCCGTACGGCGTTTGCCGAGACGGCCTACTACCGACTGCTGTTCCTCGAAGGAACGCGCGCAAACCTCGGTACGGTGCACACGGTGCTCACCGTGTTTCAGGTGAAGATTCGGACGTCCAAGGGCATCGACCTCACGACGGAGCCCTTCCATGCGCACCGGCGGACGATCTCGTCTCCAACCAGTTATCGCGCGGCGCAGGCCGTGGGCAACGCTATGCGGGAAGCCGGTGTCCAAACGTTTCGGTACTGGTCGGCGCGGGACGTGGAAGCCGGAATCAACGTGGGAGTGTTTGCCGCCACGGCGTTCGGGCGGAGCCGGCCCCGCAACTTCGCGAGCTGGCACTGCGCAACCACCACGGGTCGGGTGGAGATGCGCAAGCGGGATTTCTTCGAGCGCGTGGTGTACGCGTTTTCTCGTGAGAACTTCCTCGTGGGAGGGGAGTTGCCCCTGCCCGCTCCTTGAGTGCCGACGCCGATCGCGCCACTCGCCACGCATTCGCCACTTCGCCGCGGAGCGCCAATGCCTCGCCCGATTCCGATCGCCTCATTGCTGATCATGCTAGCGACCACCATCGGGGTGGGGCAGGACGCGCCGGAAGGCGCCAAACCCCCGTCCCTCGACGACGGCTGGCCCACCGCCACACCTGCGAGCGCCGGTCTGGCGGCGGCATCCTTGACCGAAATGGCGGCGGAGATTCGCGCCGGGGAGCTTCGCCGCATCACGAGCGTCCTCGTGGCGTACCGAGGATCGCTGGTCTACGAGCAGTATTTCGACGAGGGTGGCCGGGACGCGCTCCGCGACACCCGATCGGCCACGAAGACGATCGCCGGCATGCTCATCGGACAGGCCATCGCCCGCGGTCTCCTTTCCGGGGTCGATGCGCTCATCACGACGTTCTTCCCCAACCGGAGCCTCCAGCACGACGACCCGCGGAAGCATCGGATCACGATCGAAGATTTCCTGACGATGAGCTCGCTGCTCGAATGTGACGACTGGAACAGCTTCTCGCGGGGCAACGAAGAACGGATGTACGTGATCGAGGATTGGATCCAGTTCACGCTCGATCTCCCGGTGAAGGGCTTCCCCCCGTGGGCGACGAAGCCGCAGGATGCGCCCTACGGACGGAGCTTCAGCTACTGCACGGCCGGCGTGTTCACGCTCGGTGCCGTGCTTGCGCGCGCGGTGGGCGAGCCGGTTCCGCCGTACGCCCAGCGACGGCTCTTTGGCCCCCTAGGTATCGATGCCGTGGCCTGGCAGTTCTCGCCCCTCGGCGACGCCCAAACGGGAGGCGGGCTCCGCATGCGATCGCGGGACCTGCTCAAGCTCGGACAGCTGTATCTGAACCGCGGAAGATGGAACCGGACGATCGTGATCGACGAAGACTGGGTAGCGCGTTCGATCCAGCCCCACGTTCGGATCGACGAGCAGACCGAGTACGGCTACCTGTGGTGGCTACGCACGTTCGAATCAGGTGAACGCCCGCACCGTGCTTACTACATGTCCGGAAACGGTGGGAACAAGGTGGCGGTCTTTCCGGATGACGAGATGGTCGTCGTCATCACGAGCACCAACTACAACACGCGTGGCATGCACGAGCAGACGGACCGCATACTGACGGAGTACGTGCTGCAAGCCCTGCCAACGCGCTGAGCGCCGGCCCCGTCTCCTCACCCGGGCGTCTTCGTTCGGCTGGCGAGCACCAGCGCGCTGGCGGCCCCGAGCAGCAACAGCGGGATGTAGAGTGGAAGCTCCGTCCGCCCGGCAAGCCCGAGCCCAAAGAGGGCGATCGCTATCAACGCGACGATGATACCGACACGGCGGAGGAGTCGAGTGTTGGACGGAGAAAGGGCAGCCATCGAGCGCTCCGGATCGCGTAGAGTTCGGCCACCAAGTTAGCGAACGGGTCGACAACGGGCCAAAGCAAAAAGCCGCGACCGAGGTCGCGGCTTTTCACATGCTCGAGCTAAATCGCTCGGTTCCTGCTTACATCCCCGGAACGCCGGGCATGCCGGGCAGCGCGATCCGGTAGTGCAATCCGGCGCCGAACACCAGCGGCTGCACCGACGGATCGCCGATGCTCATGAAGTCCGCCGCGAAGTGCGCGCCAAAGCCCGCCGGGAGGGTCACAGCCAGCCCGCCGGACGCGCCGAAGCCGAACTCGGAGTTGGATGCACCACCAAAGCTCGACCGCAGATAGTGGACGCGCGGAGCCACCCAGGGTGTGACGTCGATGCCGGGACTCGGCACGTCGAACGTGAACGCCACCGCGATCGGCACGTTCCACACACCGAGGTCGTTCCCGAGACCCAACGGATCGCTCTGGTTCATGTAGCCCGCTCCGGCCTGGAACGTAATCGCGACCGGGACCAGGGGCGGATCGAACACGTCGATGCCAAAGCCGCCACCAAAGGTGAACTCGTTACCGATCCCATCGACCCGGAGGTCGAGAGTAGCAGCGCCGGCCCAGAAGTGGACCATCGGGAGGCTCACCCCCACCCGGCCACCAAAGGCGTTGAGCCGCCCGGACTCGTCATTCAACCCGCGGCCAAAATCGCCGGCCAGGGTGAGGCCCGGCCCGGATGTCCAGGCGTAGACGGGGTAGCCCATCAGCTGCGCCTTCGCCGGCGCCGCCACCATGGCCAACCCCACTCCCACCGTCGCCAACCCAATCAACGTGCGTTTCATCATCGTCCTCCTACGAGATGACGTGATACATGGCAAAGTTTTGGGAGGACGAAGCTATGCGCGATGGGTGCAAGGGACTGCGGCATGTGTCACAATGAACGATTCGTGACAAAGGTCACAATCGGGGATAGTCCCGTCGAATGGGCGGGCACGGCGGCAGAGCCACCATCATCAGGGGTACAGCGAGCAGTTGAGGGCGTTTCATGATTCGCCTCCGGAGTAGTCCTCAGTTCTAGTCTGCGACTCTCCCCTGAGGGCCCGGTGAATTTTCACATAGGAACGAGAGATCTGAGGGGCAAGTTGGACTTCCAGCCCCACCTCACCATGCCGAGCTTGACCTGCTGGCAAAGGAAGAGCCGCGCCATCGGCGCGGCTCTTCGCAACGTAACCGTTCTGCCCCTGCGCCGGCCGCGCGCGATCAGCGCGCGCCGGCAGGCTCCAGGCGAACGATAGATGTCGGGGCGCCCTGACGGTCGTCGATCGCCAGGTAGATGTACCCATCCGGTCCCTGACGCACATCCCGAATCCGACCCACGCCCTGAACCAGCGTCTCCTCGCTCACGATCTCTTGCCCCTCGAGCGTGAGGCGTGCGAGCTGCTGGCCCACCATGCCCCCGACGAACATGTTTCCGCGCCACGCCGGAAAGCGGTCACCCGTGTAGATCAGCATTCCCGCGATCCCGATCGACGGCACCCAGATGTGGACAGGCTGCTCCATGCCCTCCCGATGCGTCCCCTCGTGGATGGCGGCACCGGTGCGGTAGTTGACACCGTATCCAACCACTGGCCAGCCGTAGTTCCGGCCAGGGAGCACGAGATTCACTTCGTCCCCCCCTTGTGGCCCGTGCTCGTTGAGCCAGACGTCTCCCGTCTCGGGGTGGATCGCCAAGCCCTGAGAGTTGCGGTGCCCGTAGCTCCAGATCTCGGGACGGGCGCCGGTTTGACCCACAAAGGGGTTGTCGGTGGGAACACGACCGTCGTCATGGAGACGGATGGTGGTCCCGTGGTGGTTGGAAAGATCCTGGGCGGGGTGCGCTTCCAGGTCTCCGCTGGGTGGCGCTTGGCGATCCCCCACCGTGAGAAAAAGATACCCCTTCCCATCGAACGCGAGCCGACAGCCGTAATGCCCGCGGCCTTGGGACACAGCTACGAAGATCTCCTCTACATTCGAAAAGCGATCGTTCTCGAAGCGGCCACGCACCACGGCGGTGGTTGCTCCGGCTCCGTCCGCGTTTGGCTTGGAGAAACTCAGATAGAGCAAGCGGTTCGATGCGAACTCCGGATGGGGAACCACGTCCAGCAGTCCACCCTGTCCCTCAGCGTGGACGGCGGGGACCCCGGGTACCGGATCCGGCAAGAGGGTTCCGTTACGAACGATGCGGAGTCGTCCCGGCCGCTCCGTCACCAGCATGTCACCGTCGGGAAGAAACGCGATGGACCACGGGCGAATCAGCCCATCCGCCACGGTGACCAGGCGGTAGTCATGGTGGGCCGATCGCATGACCGGTGACTGCGCGACGATGGGCGTAGCAACAACCGAGAGAAGCCCACCGAGGGTGAGCGCGGACAAAGTGCGAATCATCTCAGTCCCCAGAATCGAAGGTCTTCATCAAATTGAGCGCGTTCAGCACGCGGACAAAGTTGCGCGGGCTGCGCGAGCCACGCAACGGCACGTCTCCTAGGCGGGGCAGGGCGAGAAGATGCGTGTCCCCGGATAGTAGGCGGACCAGGAGAACCAGAGGATCGTCGAGGCGTCAGTCACCGGCGCCAGCCGTTCGCCGTGAAGCGACCCCGCGACTGGAACCGCCGCGAGATGGAGAGGGACTCCCGACGAGCTCGTGGATGATCTGCACCAGCGCTGAAGCCCGAGCATGGATCTCCGCCTCCGTCGAGATCTCTCGCATCTCAGTCTCCACGGGTTGCAGTTGGAACGATCGGCGAGCGCGGGTGAAGGCCAGGAAGCACGTGCATCACCCGTGGAACATGTGCCGCAGCCGCGCCGGGCGGGAGCTGACACCCATGGACGAGCAGGCGCGTTTGCCGAGCCCGTATGCAACCTGCGGAGTCGTTGGGTGATCAGGGTAGGGTGACGACCTGCTTCGCTACTCTTGCCCCATCCGACCCCGAGCCGCTGCGAGCCGGCCGCTCAGGGCAGCCCGGAAGTGCCACGAAGACCTCGATCAATGGAACAGGCCCGGCCGGACCAGCCTGACGGGTGTCAGCAGCTTCCTGCGAGCACCAGGTACCCGCTTCAAGGCGGGCTCAAGCCTTTCACACATTCTTCACGTTCCTCTGCCTCCCGACCGTTAGGGTTCAGGTCTGGGAGGGCGTCTCCATGGCCGACCACCTCGACACGCTCAAGGCGGTCCTTGCCGCACGCTACGCCATCGAGCGGGAGATCGGCCGCGGCGGCATGGCGTGTGTCTATCTCGCTCGAGACCTGAAGCACCGCCGGCGCGTGGCCATCAAAGTCCTGCACCCTGCAGTCGCATCAGCTCTCGGACCCGATCGGTTCCTCCGTGAGATCGAGATCGCTGCGGGACTCAGTCACCCGCACATCCTCCCCGTCTTCGACTCGGGGCAAGCGGCCGACTTGCTGTACTACGTCATGCCCTACGTAGAGGGGGAATCGCTGCGCGAACGTCTGGAACGGCGGCGCCCCTTCGCGGTTCGTGAAGCCGTACGAATCCTGTGCGAAATCCTCGAGGCCCTGTCGAAGGCGCACGCCGCGGGCGTCGTGCACCGCGACATCAAACCCGGAAACGTGATGCTCTCCGACGGGCATGCACTGGTCATGGACTTTGGCGTGGCGAAGGCATCCAGCGGCGTGTCCGGAGGAGATGGCCTGACCGGGACGGGCATCGCGCTGGGGACGCCGACCTACATGTCGCCGGAGCAGGCGGCCGGCGATCCGCATGTGGACCACCGCAGCGACATCTACTCGGTCGGCGTCGTCGCATACGAGTTGTTGACCGGCCACGTGCCGTTTCAGGACGTCTCCGCGCACCGGATCGCGGCCGCGCATCTGACCCAAGAGCCACGGCCACTGTCGCACGTTCGCCCCGACGTGCCCCCGGTGTTGGCCACGGCGATCATGAAGTGCCTGAACAAGGATCCGGACGACCGCTGGCAGACGGCCGCCGAGCTGTTGAACACCATCTACCCGCTCTCCATCTCGGATGCGCACGCCACCACGCTTCCGGCGACTCGTCGGTCAATCGTGTTCCTGGCACGGCATTGGCCGAAGCTCGCGGCCGTTTTGGTGCTCCTCCTCCTCGTGACGCTGGGTGAGCGCTGGCGGCGATCGCGTGCCGCACCAATCACCAGCACCGCGGATCCCCAGGTGGTTGCCGTACTGCCGTTTCGGGTCTCCGGTGCGGATCCGCGCCTGTGGTATCTGCGGGAAGGGATGGTGGACCTCCTCTGGGCGAGGTTGACAGGCGAGGGGGGACCGCGGGCCGCGGACCCGACGGCCGTGCTGCAAACCTTCGATCGGTTGGCCGCCTCCCCCAGCAGCGACTTGAGTGAGCCGCACGTGATCCTACTCGGTCAGCGGGTGGGGGCGGGTCAGGTCTTGTCGGGCGCGATCGTCGGCACGCCGGATCGCCTGGTTATCTCGGCTACTGTGACACCGGTCGTGGACCAGGTAGCCCGCGCGCAGGCCAGCGTCGAGGGACCATCCGACAGCCTGGTCTCGATGGTCGACCGACTGGCCGGTCAGCTCTTAGCACGCGGCGCGGGCTTCGGCGAGGGTCGGGCCTTCGCACTCGCCGCACATCCGTTGAGCGCGGTGCAAGACTACCTTGCGGGTCGGGCCCGGCGGCGTCTGGGTCACTACGAGCAGGCCGTCGAGCACTTTCAGAGTGCACTGACGCAGGATTCGACCTTCACGTTGGCGGCCCTCGAGATCTTACTAATTGCGGGGTGGGTGGTCGTCCCGAACGCGTGGGAGATCCGAGACCAAGTCTGGCAGCACCGGGACCAGTTGAGCGAACGGGACCGCTTGCTGCTCGAGGTCCGTGGGCTGTTGCCGGGCGTCCCAAGAACGGTGGCCGAGCGACTCGCGCTCGCCGAACGCGCGGTGAGCGTCATGCCGAGCGATCCCGAGCTCTGGGAGATCGTCGCCGACCTCTACTTTCACCGGGGTGAGTACCTCGGCATCTCCGATGCGTGGCAACGGGCTGACGCGGGGTTTCGCCGAGCATTGGCGATCGACTCTAGTCGCGCCGGACCACTGCAGCACGTCATTCAAATGCTCGCTGTCGCGGGTGACACGACGGAGCTCCCCACGCTTGCGACCCGGTACTTCCAGCAAGATTCGACGAGCGAGTTGAGCCTGTTCTTGCAGTGGCTGGTGGCGGTCGTGCGGGGAGACTCGGTCCGGCGTCGGCACGTGCGCGAGATCTTCGACAGCACCGCGTACCTCGGCATCCAGGTCGCTGACCTGGGAGAGTCACACGGACTGGGGCTCGACGACGTCGACGAGGCGCTTGCCGCCAGCCGGCGCCGCGCCGCCACCGACAATCAGCGATTGTATACCAACCTCAAGTCGTCGTTCCGAGCGCTCAACAAGGGGCACCCCAGCGAGGCCGAAGTGTTCCTGCATGCCGTCGACTCCAAGGGCACCCGGATGATGGCTGCCCTGTTCTGGGACGGAGATACCGCGGCAGCCCAACGAGTGGCGCACGAGGTCGAGGCACTCGCCCGCGAGCCTCTGCCGGACGACCGAGCCACGCGAAGCCTGCACGGGCGGGCGATCTGCCTCGCCGGGTTGTGGCAGCTTGCACACGACGACACCACGCGGGCCGTCGAGCATCTCGATCGTTTGAAACGCGAGAGTCCGGCGGGTGACACGACGGCGCTGGCCGCAGCGAAACGCACGTGCGCCGTGCTGCTCGACGCTTCACTCGCATCGGATCGGAACGAAGATCGAGCCCTGGCGCTCATCGAACGGCTCGATTCGCTGGCTCGCCGGGGCCCAGTGTTCTGGGAGGTGATTCCGCTCAATCTGATCATCGCACGGCTCTTCGAGCGCCACGGCGAATACGCGCGCGCGTTGGCGGCTGCTCGCCGCCGGCCGTACTGGTACGGCACCTTCAGTGGCAACGCGTTTCTCACCGCCTTCCTCGAGACGGAAGGGCGGGTTGCCGCACTGGTGGGCGATACCGCTGCAGCCGTCGACGCCTACCAGTTGTACCTCTCGCTCCGATCCGATCCAGAGCCCCACTTGGCTGACAAGCGAAAGGCGATCGGCGCGGATCTGGCTCGGTTCGTGGGAGAACCGTGACGGCGGGTGCCTAGGGTCCCTCAGTTGGTCGCGCTACCGTTGACCACGGCCGAGACGCTGGGGAGAGCATCCGCGCGACACCGAAAAGAAGAATAGGAGGTTCACCGCATGGCATTCACGAAGCTGATCAGTGAAGAGGAGGCGCCAGGTCGGGTCAAGGAGATCTACGCAGACGTTCGGAACACACTCGGCATCGACTTCGTCCCCAACATGTACCGAGTCATGGCGGTGAAGCCCGACTACCTCGAGGCCAACTGGCGCAAAGTGAAGTCGGTGATGACTGAGCCCGGTAAGCTCGACCGCCTCACAAGGGAGATCATCGCCGTGGCCGTATCGGCGGTGAGTGGGTGTTCCTACTGAATACAAGTCCACACTTCCGCGGTGCGGAAGTTGGGTTTGGACGACGAAGCCATCGTGGAGCTCATGTCGGTGGTCGACCTCTTTGCAGGCCTCAACAAGCTGCTGGACGGCCTGCAGGTCGAGATCGACGAGAAACCGTGGTATGGCTGAGGGTGAGATTGGGAATGCCGTGTGCATTCCTCGGATATCCACCGCACGGTCCGCGCCGAAAGGCCTGAAGAAGATGTGGTCACCGGGCTCGCTCGATGGCGTCCATGCAGTTGCGGAGTCGATCGCGGCCAAGGGTTACAACAACCTTTATCGCGCCAGCTGCTATTTCGCGGATCCTGCGAGATACCGGTCATTCTGCGCCCTCTATGCCGTCATGCGGGTCGTGGACGATCGTATTGATGAACTCGTCGTTCGACGACACCTGACCGAAGCGGAGCGGCGCAGGGAAACAGAGGTGTTGGAGGGTTGGCGTTGTGCGGTGAAAGACTGCCTGAGGGAACGCGAGCCCCGGCTTATCGACGTGACCCGCACCGAGCATCCGGACGCAACGCCAATGCTCGATACCTTCGCCGCAGCCGTGCGCACCTTCCCCACTCCCGCGCACCTGTGGGACCGGTTCTTCGCGGCCATGCGACGCGATCTCGAGCAACGGCGATTTGCGACGTATGGAGAGTTCGTCGACTACGCCGGGGGCGCCGCCGTCTCACCAGCGACTATCTATCTGTACTTGATTGCGGCCGAGCGCGACGACGGATCCGGCGCTTACCGATCGCCCCCCGACTTCGGGTTGATTCGTTGCGGACGGGAGCTCGGGCTCTTCGCGTACCTCGGTCACATCCTGCGCGATCTCGCGGATGATCTCGGCGCCGGAGAACAGGGATTGCTGTATCTAGCTCTCGATGACATGGCCGCGCACGGCGTGGCGGAAGAGGGTCTGCGTGCCGACCTCGCGGCCCAGAAAGCCGGGCCCCGACTCCGGGCCCTCACGCGAGACCTGTCGGATCGGGCGCGCGTGCTGGTGAGACGCGGGCGTTCTCGCCTGAGGGCTCTCGAGAACCGGCTCAGTGTTGACCGTGCGTTCATCCTCGAGCTCATCATCCGCACGTACGAGGCGGTGCTGCACAAGATTGCGCAGCATTCCTTCGATACGATGTCGGCACGTCACCGCCTCACGGAACGGGAGAAGCAGGCCATCGTGAAGAGCGTTGCCCGAGAATCCCGGCAGGATTGTTACCTGACTGCTGAAGCGGGACCATACGGCCGCTTGTGGGTCCATTCGCTAGGAGGCCGAAGGGCCATTTACCCAGTCTACGATCCACGAATGAGGAGCGGCCTCACCCCAGACGAGAAGTTACACGGATAAGTGGATTTGGCCGGTACGACCGAGTGGGTCAGGGCGAGAAGATGCGAGTGCTGGGGTAATAGACCGACCAGGAGAACCAGAACAGCGTCCACGCGTCGGTGACGGGCGAAAGCCGCTCGCCCTCGAGCGGCCCCGAGACCGCCTCTCCACTCGCGTTCCATGTCGATCCGGTCTCTCGGTCGGTGAAGGTGTCCTGCGCGGCATTGGCGACGTCGAAGGTCAGCTCGCGCTCGCCCACCCGTCGGTCGAAGGCTCGCGCCGTCCTGGCAGCGCCGATCCAGGTCACGAGGACGGGCAGGCCGCCGATCCGGTCGTTGACCGCCGCGACCAACCCCAGATCTGCCAACACGCCGAACGGGTACGCCGCCGAAAACGGTCCGACTCGCACGCCGAGGACTGGTTCTTTCGGGGGACGCGCACGATTCCACGGCGAGGACGGAACGAACGTGACCTCGTTCTCCGGATCGTCATAATTGGGGTAGGGGTACTCGCCATACGGACGAGAGAATCCCGTCCGATCCGTCATCGCCGTCGTGCCCGGATGCAGTGCCTTCCAGTGACCCCACGTTGTCTCGATGACCGGCAGGCGCTCGAGCGGAGTCCCGCGCTCGGGTCCGCACTGGGCGCTGAGGAGCATTTGGATCCAGAAGCTCTCGGTGTCCCGGTCGAACATGATGAGGTTGTTCTCGAACAGGAGCCCAGAGACGCCAAAAATCCGGGTTGTGCCGTCGACGACCGGGTCGAACGCGAGTCCGGAACCGGTGAGAGGACAGTAACTCACCAGGACCGCGCGCCCGCCTAGCGTGTCGTTCACCACTTCGTGCCACCAGAGCACGAACAGTGGATAGGCCCGCGCCGCCCCGTTCACTTCGACACCCATCACCCGCATGGTGTCGTGTATGATGCCCGTGGACGCATCGGCCATGACGGACTCGGGAAAATTCAGCGCCGGAATACCGTCTCGGCCAACCCCGCCGTCGAAGATCTGGGAGCTCGGGAACAAGCACTTGAAGTTGGGCCCCACCTCCGGTTCTTCCGGAAACACCGGGATGGTTGGGGAGCTGCAGGCGCCGAGTACGGCGCACACGCACGCGTGCACCACGGAGAGGGAACCGGACCCGCGAGGGGTAGCACTCATGGCAACCTTGGTAACGGAGCCGCCGGGTTGAGGGTTCCCGCGGGTAGGCACCGGTCGCCCGGACTCTCTCACGGCAGAAATGGATGCACGCAACCCGAGGTGCTCGCGCGGGCCATGGCGTCACGCATGGTCCCGCACATCCAACACGGTTCCCGTTTGCTTCCCCTCGACCGAGGCCACGTACGCTCTGGCCACGACCCTCGCTGGCATCCCGGCGGTGCTATCCATCCCGATCGCTTCCATGGTCTCTTTCACGAACACCGGGCTCACCACGTTTATGCGAATCCCACGTGGCAACTCCAAGGCTGCTGCGCGCGCAAATCCTTCCAGTCCGGCGTTCGCCAAACTGATAGCGGCGCTGCCCGGCATCGGTGTCTGGGCTAGGATTCCACTCGTCAGGGTGAATGATCCACCGTCGGTGACATGAGCAACGCCGACACGCACGAGGTTCACCTGGCCGAGCAACTTGTTGTGCAGTGCAAGCGCGAAATCCTCGTCTGTGAGATCGGCCAGTCTACCGAAGCGCGCGTCACCGGCCGTCGAGACGACGGCGTCAACGGTGCCAACGGTCTCGAAGAGCGCGGCGATCGATGGCTTGGAGGCCAGATCAACCGTGTAGTCTCCACGCCGGAGGCCAACCCGGAGGATTTCGTGATTCGTCCCCAGGGCATCGACCACGGCCCGGCCGATGATTCCCGTCGCACCGATGACTACGATTCGCACGCTGCTCCTTTTCCTTGACGGCTCGTTCCGAGGGACGATCGAAAGATCGGTTGGCGGTTCGCCGCATCGATTTCCCCAAGTTGCGGACAGGCGCTGGCGGGCGAAAGGGTGGGGCCAGGAAAGAATGCGGCGGCCGCGGTTTGATGGATGAAGAACGTGGATCGGTGCAGCCGAAAGACGCTTCTCGTGCCTGCAGCCATCCGCGCTCAGTACCCTCATCTGGCGCTAAACGGACCTGGCGTCATACCCAACTGCTCAAACGGAAACATGCGGGCACGGCTGGATCCATCTCTGGCGAGCCCCAAGCCCGGGCGCTGCCTTGCCGTTCATAACTTGCGTTGCCGCGACCAACCTCTCCAGGGGACTTCTACCCCGAAGTCACCATCCATGCTGGGCACACGAAAGCGAAGCGCCAGGCGGGGGACCGGGCGCTGTGGAAGCCCCGAACGCCGCTGGGACGCTCGGGGGCCTCTCGGGTGGTAGCTACTCTACTCTCTGACCTGGATGTTTCCAGATTCGACGTCGTGCAACAGGGGGAAATCAGGCGTCGCATCACAGAAAGCAGCGGCATCCACGTTTCCAAATGCGATGTAGCTGATCTGGTCCGGGTCGGCGTTCTTGCCCTCGCCGTTGTCCACAACTCGCAAGATGCCTTCGGTGTCCTCGGCTGAGGGGTTGGTCGACTTGGTGAAGTACACACCGAGCCATGCCCGGTTGCCGTAGAATGTCATGCAGGTCACGATTCCATGATGGAAATTGGTGCCGCCGTGATTGTTGACCTGAAACTGTCCCTCAACTGTGCGGTCAGCGTACTTCCGGGCATTGATTGAGAAAGTACGCCATATATCCGTCGCCGGTCGCGTGGTGTGACCGCTCCCGGTTACCGACTGAACGACCGGGCCCGAGCTGTTGAACAGGGGTCCTTTAGTCAGCTCAGTTGGGAGCGGCTGGTCGGCGCAGCCGATCAGCAGAGCTACAGCTGCAAGCGGGGTGATCTTGGCTAGACGCATGGTGTCACCTCCGAATCAGGAAGGTTGCACTCCTCCCGTCGATGGTCTGGCAGTCTCGTCGTCGGGGTGGGCGTCCTGGAGGGTGGGGCGTCTACTGCGGCGGCGGGGCCACTTAGGCCACCGAGTGAATGTTCGTTTCAGGAGACCACAGGTGATGAAAGGGACATGAAATGGTCGTGAGATCCTCGTGAACTCACAAGCCGTCAAGACTCGCGAGAGTTGCAGCAGCACTGCAGGGGGAAGAGTGAAGCGCACAAGGCGGGACATGATACGACCGCGCACGCCGAGACGCTGCGCTTGAGTTTGTTGGCGACACAGATGGGAAGCAACGCACGCCGAGCCCTACCGACAAGCCGTAACGAGCAACCCATCAGCCCACCCCACCCACCGAAGCCCGTCCTCTACGACGCGATGAACGAGCAGCTTAAGTTGCTCGAAGAGCGTGCCGGTGTCGCAACGATCAAGGGTCGGAGCTTCCACGCCTTCCGGCGGACGCTGACCACTGCCCTCATCGACGCCGTGGGATTGGATGCCGCCAGTGCCTGGATCGGCGACCGGCCGGAGGTGTTGCTGCGTGCGTATCTGCGGACGAATCAGCAGAACGTTGGGCAGGCCGCAGCAGCAATAACCCGGCTTTTTAGCGGCCCAACGACTGCCAAGCGGCTGCCACACGAAGAAGCCCCGCCGAGCGGGGCTCTAAGTGGTGTATCCGAAAGCGATTTAGCGACAGGCCCGGCAGGACTCGGAACCGACTGCCGCGAGCGGGAGCGCAGCGGCGAGGTCCAAGAGCCAGGCGGGGATGCAAAAGCCGCGACCGAAGTCGCGGCTTGAGCAGGCCCGGCAGGACTCGAACCTGCAACCCCCGGTTTTGGAGTTCTCACCAGTCTTTTGCGTCTGGCTGCGTCTGGCTCCATCTGGCTGCGTTTCTTGGGAATAACACCCGGACCTTTTGCGTCTGACCCCGTCTGGTTGCGCCTGTCTGCGGGTTTATGTGCCCAAGAATGTGCCCAAGTTCTTGGGGCACCACTTACTCGTTCCCCACCTTCGCCTTTATCCCGTGAACAGCGATGACATAGATCTGCACGTTGCGGAGGGTCGGGTGCGCGCGGGCCGGCGCGCTCTGTGGTCCTCCCACGGGGGATCAGCCCGTCGCGGCCGACCTGTCATCTGGGGAACAGGCAGGTCGCGAGGCCGATCACCTCCCCAAAGCCGCAGTTGGGCCCGCGCGCTACGCAGACGATCAGGGCGATGGGGGCAAAATGTCGGAAAGCTGCGCAGTGGACATCCTTGAGACCGCGTTTGCGGATGAAAAAAGCGGCTCCAAGGGAACCGCCCTCCTCATGCACCTACCAACCCCTAGGATGGGGAGCTGGGGTTCACCTGAATATTGCCGTTATCGGGTTCCCTGAAGAAACCGAGCACAAACGGCGGCAGGCTAATCGCCTCACAGGTCCCAGAAGCATCGGCGGGCACTCCGTTAGGGTACGCCACCGCGGGAGGGAAGTCAGACAATATCATGTCGGGAGCGGCGTTGACTCCTTCACCACCGTCGATGAGGAACGTCAGTCCGTAGGGCCCAGCCACGTCGGGAACCGTGGGCCTCGGAAAGTCAGTACCGACAGCGAGGACGTCTACACCCGCCACTTGAAGCCAGGCCATGCAGACGACGTTTCCGCGAAACGTTCGATCAAAAAAACTACTCATGTACATTGCGTTGCCCTTCACGGCGCCGTCTGCGTGCTGCTTGGCATTCAAGGCGAATTGGTCTTGACCAAATGGGAGAGTGACTTGCCCAGCACCCGAGGCCATCTGCACATATGGTCCGCCGGTTCCGTTATGCACGCTGAGCCACCGCGCGTCCTCTAACGGCGAAACGGGTTCCTCACTACAGGCAACGACAGTAAGTACAGCCACCAGCAATAAGGAAACTGGTTGGAACCGTCTCATGGAGTCCTCCTTGAACAGGAATTCAACAGATCGTGCTGTCGTTGGCTCGCAAGTGGCGATGACGGCTGGCGTCAGTCGCGCAGCGTCGCTGGTGAGTCATCGGCAGGTGCGGGAGGGCCCCGCCAGTACCACCACCATGCCGTTGAGCACTCAGGGCGTCAAGAAGTGGCGTGAACGCAACACCGTGTTTCGAACACGTTGACGCCGTCGGGGACCCAGATCTCACATCGCGAAGTCCAGCCCACCGCTACACCAAGCCCAGGTGCGTGGCTCCCGACGGGTGCGCAAATCCGGGCGCTCAAGAAGTCAACTGGGTCGAACGACCCACTTTCACCGGGACGCCGGGCCCCGTCGGAGCACTTTAAGCCTTCATGCTCAAACAACTTATGCAGCTGATATCGGACGTGACGTTGGCTACGGCCTTTCCCTCGGCGGCCGACGCCCAGGAGTGGATTGAACCCCGTGTCGATCGGCCGGGCGTCCATGGGGGGTCCGCGAGCGGACCGTGTAACCGCCCGCGTCCAGCGCCGGATCGCCGACGTCTCGGTCGAGGAGTGGTTTCGAAACACCGGCGGCGGCTTGGGTGAGGGTGATTATCTCTACCCGCTCCCCGGCGAGGCCGTGTTCAGCAACTTCTCGCTATTCCAGGACGATCAAGAACTCCGAGGCGAAACCATGGACGCGCGGGAGGCGCGCGCAATTTACGAAGAGATCGTTCGACGAAAGCGCGATCCCGCTCTCATCGAATTGGTGCGACGCGGCCTGCTCCGTTCACGAGTGTTCCTCATCAACCCCGGCGAGACCCGAAAGATCACACTGCGCTACACGCAGGTCTTGGAGCGGGCTGGAGATGCTCTACAGTTTCCGTACGCCGCAGGGGGGCGGTACTTGCGCGGAGGCGTCGGTTGTGACCACAGGGGCCCCTGCGACCATTCTGCTGGGCTCAAGCTCTCCGCATCTACTGCTAATCGCAGAAGAATGGTTGTGCCCAAGAATGTGCCCAAAAAGTGAAAACGGCACCCGCACTGCTGACGCCGTTCCCACAACTCGCAGTATTTCAACCGCTTAGAAAGCAGGCCCGGCAGGACTCGAACCTGCAACCCCCGGTTTTGGAGACCGGTGCTCTACCAATTGAGCTACGAGCCTAGGCTACGATGGTGCCTTATTTAGGAGCGATAGGGGGCAGACTTAGGATCTCCCCTCACTCCTGTGCCTTCAAACACGATGGTGCCTTATTTAGGAGCGATAGGGGGCAGACTTCGGATCTCCCCTCACTCCTGTGCCTTCAAACACGATGATGCCTTACTTAGGAGCGATAGGGGGCAGGCTTAGGATCTCCCCTCACTCCCCGTGCCTTCAAACACGATGGTGCCTTACTTTGGAACGTTCGGGGGGGCAGCCTTACCATCTCCCCTTATTCCGATGCCTTCGTACCTGCCTTACCTAGGAAAGTCAGGGGGCGAACCCAGAATTCGCCCTTGCTCCGACCCTGTACATCCAGAGGCGTGTTGTTCAGCCTCGCTCTACCCCCCGAGCGTGGCTAAGACCCCCGAGGTCGGCCGGCCTCGTAGGACGCCGAGAGCTCCTCGCTCTGCCCCCGAACCTTCGTTGGTATGCCAGCGACGAAGCCTAGGTGGCTGACGGGGATCGAACCCGCAACCTCCGGAGCCACAGTCCGGCGCTCTAACCGATTGAGCTACAGCCACCATGGGGAACCCCAGACTCGGAACGTACCGGGACCCTGGGGGACGGTCAACGGGTTCCCTACCCCGCTTTCCCCTGATTCGCCACCGCCTGCTGCGCCGCCTTCACCGCCTCGGCATCTCCCAAGTAATAGTGGCGAATGGGAGAAAGATCGTCGTCCTCGAGCTCGTAGACCAAGGGGATACCCGTGGGAATGTTGAGCCCCACGATTTCCTGGTCCGGGACGTCGTCCAAGTATTTGACGAGCGCCCGAAGACTGTTCCCGTGCGCCGCGATCAGCACCCGCTCACCCCGTCCTACGGCCGGTGCGATCTCGTCCTTCCAGTAAGGAAGGAACCGCGCCACGGTATCCTTGAGGCACTCGGTAGTCGGGAGATCCTGGGGCGCCAGGCCCGCGTAGCGGGCATCGAACTTGGGATGCCTCGGGTCCTCGGGCTCGAGCGCCGGCGGCCGGATGTCGTAGCTCCGGCGCCAGATTTTCACCTGTTGCTCGCCATGTTGCTTGGCGGTCTCCGCCTTGTTGAGACCCTGGAGCGCTCCGTAATGGCGCTCGTTGAGCCGCCAGCTTCGGTGCACAGGGATCCACATGAGGTCCATCTGCTCGAGCGCGATCCAAAGCGTCTTGATAGCCCGTTTGAGTACCGACGTGTACGCCACGTCGAACGTGTACCCCTCGGCCGTCAGCCGCCGACCAGACTCCAACGCTTCCTCCACACCTTTGTCCGTGAGTCCCACGTCGGTCCAGCCGGTAAACCGGTTCTCCTTGTTCCAGACACTCTCTCCGTGCCGCAGCAACACCAGCCGTTTCATCCGGTGATTCCCCATGAAACACTCATATCCAAGTGCCTGTCCTTTCGAACCTTGGGAGGCAAACGCCGTTAACAAGATAACCGAGCGCACGCTCGCTTACGAAACCTTTACAGTGGTCAGACTGTTTTCGTACCCCGTGGAGACCCCGCCATCACCCGGCCCTGCCGGGGAGGAGCGAGATTGTACGAGGGTTGGGTGCTCCCTCGGACCCCAAAGCAACCCTCGGGCCCTTTATGGCATCTAACCCGTACGAAACCACACCGCCGGGCAGTTCGTAGAGCATTGTGTCGCCAGGCTCGCATCTCGGGAGGAGAGAGCCAGTGTCATCACCCACGTCCACACCACTATCGAGGCCAACCAGGTGGCTCGCCACCACCTTGGTCAGCCTTCTGGGGGTGACCCTCTGCGGGGTCATCACCCCGGCAGTAGGCCAACAGTCCAGACAGGGATTGGTCAGCACCAACCCCGCCACGGTGGCGGTAGCCATCCGTGCTCAACCCGAGGCACCCAAGGTGGACGGGCATCTGGACGACGAGGCGTGGCAGACCGCGCCGATCATCAGTGACTTCGTCCAGCGGGATCCCAACGAGGGCGAGCCAGGCTCGGAGCGCACCGAGGCTCGCGTCATCTATACCGACAACGCCCTCTTTGTTGGCATCCGCGCGTTCGACTCGCGAGCAAGTCAGATCTCGGCGCACCTCACGCGGCGTGACGAATCGTCGCCGTCCGACTGGCTCAGCGTGATGATCGATTCATACTACGACCGCCGGACCGCATTCGAGTTTTCGGTCAACCCGGCGGGTGTGAAACGGGACACGTATCGCTTTGACGACACCAACGACGACGAGTCGTGGGACGCGGTGTGGGATGTGGCAACGAGCCGCGATAGCGAGGGCTGGACGGCCGAGTTTCGTATTCCATTCAGCCAATTGCGTTTCGGCAAGGCAGACAGCCAGCAGTTCGGGTTCAACCTCTACCGGCGCATCAACCGGCTCGCCGAGGAACAGTATTGGCAGCTGCTGCCCAAGAACGAGTCGGGCGTGGTGTCCAAGTTCGGCGATCTCGTGGGGATCGAGGGCATCGACCCGCCTCGTCGGATCGAGGTCATGCCCTACGTCTCGTCCACGAGTGCCTTTACCCCGGAGGAACAGGGCAACCCCTTCCGGACTGGGACCGACCAAAACGCGACGGTGGGCGCCGACTTCAATATCGGGATCACGTCGAGTCTCACGCTTTCGGCCACTGTGAATCCCGACTTCGGCCAGGTGGAAGCGGACCCGGCCGTGGTCAACCTCAGCGCCTTCGAAACGTTCTTCCCCGAGAAGCGGCCGTTCTTCAAGGAGGGGATCGACGTTTTCCGGTTCAGCATCAACGGCCAGGAACAGCTGTTCTACACCCGTCGCGTGGGGCGGGCACCGCAGGGAAGCGCGGATCCGCGGGGCGGCTACGCCGAGACGCTTGATCATACGACAATCTTGGGTGCCGCCAAACTGTCAGGGAAGACGGCGGACGGGTGGACGATGGGCTTCTCCGGTGCCCTGACGGCTTCGGAACGCGCCCGGGTGGTGGATTCCACCGGGGCACAGTTTGGGGACATCGTGGAGCCGCGCTCCACCTACATGGTGGGACGGCTCTCTCGTGACTTCCGAGGTGGGTTTACGCAGCTCGGGGTGTTCGGCACAGCGACGAACCGCTCACTGCCGGCGAATCTCTCCCACCTCCGGAGCGCCGCGTACACCGGTGGGCTCAACTGGAGCCATCGCTTTCGCAACGACACCTACTCCCTCGAGGGTTATGTCGTGGGAAGCCACGTACGCGGTTCCGAGGAGGCCATCGAGAACACCCAGCTCTCCTCGGCGCGGTACTACCAACGACCCGACGCCGACTACGTGACCTTCGATCCCACCCGCACCTCGCTCACCGGATACGGTGGTGAGCTCGTGTTCCGCCGCCAGAAGGGTAGTTGGCGCGGCGGCGCGGGGTTCAACACGCGCTCCCCGGGCCTGGAGCTGAACGACCTGGGTTTCCAGCGCCAGGCGGACCGTCACATGCAGTGGCTTTGGGTCCAGCGCCGCTGGCTCGAGCCTGGCACGGTGTTCCGGCAGTTCAACATGAACGTGAACCAATGGTCCGCATGGACTTACGGTTGGGACCGCCGTTCCATCGGCGTGAACCTCAATGGCTGGTACCAGCTGGCCAATTACTGGGGCGGCTGGTGGGGAATGGAGCGCAGCTTCAATGGGCTGGCGACGGACGGCACACGGGGGGGACCTGCGCTGCTCCGGCCGGGCGGGTGGAACGGATGGGGCGGCATCGAGAGCGACGACCGCAAGTCAGTGCGTGGCAGCGTCGGCGGATGGTTCTTCATTCAAGACGACACCGATAGCTGGGGCAACGGCCTGTTTGCCAACCTATCGGTTCGGCCGGCGTCGAACCTCGATTTCCGGATCGGGCCCGAGCTGTTCCGACAGCTGGATACCTGGCAGTATTTGCAGACCGAGGACGTGTTGGGTGCCACACGCTACGTGTTCGGTGAGCTGAAGCAAACCACGCTGAGCATGACATTCCGTGGCAATGTGACCTTCACGCCCGACCTCTCGCTGCAGCTGTACGCCGAGCCGTTCGTGTCGACGGGTGACTACCGGGGCTTTCGCGAGGTCGCCGATCCGCGAGCGGACACGTTCAGCAATCGGTTCAACGATTACGCCACGGACCAGCTGCTGGTCAACGAGGATGGCGAGATCTCGGTGGATCTCGATCGCGATGGAACAGGGGAGTTCGACGTCGGGAATCCCGACTTCACGTTCCTCTCGTTCCGTTCAAACTTCGTCTTGCGGTGGGAGTACAAGCTGGGCTCCACGATCTTCTTCGTGTGGCAGCACAACCGAAGCGACTTCAATACCAGCAACCGATTCCGGATCGGGGATAGCTTCGGGGACATCTTCCGGGCCCCGTCCGAGAACACGTTCGTGGTGAAGGTCAATTATTGGTTGAGTCTATGATCGTTGGCAACGGATAGGCGGGCGCGAGAGCGGCAGGGCGAGAGGGGAAAGTGGTAACAGATCGCGAGGGGAGGTCCACAGCGGGCCTCCCTTTTTTCGTTCGTGGTCATCTCCGCTCATCATGCCCCCTTAGGCGGTCAACAGATCCGGCCTGGTTTCATTCCTCATTCAAAACCGCGATCATATGACGAATGTCGGAGAGGGAGTTGAGATGATTCTGCGCGTCCTGATCGTCGACGATGAACCGCTGGCCCGGGAGACGATCCGGGGATTCCTCAACGACGAGGCTGACATCGCCATCATAGGAGAATGTCGGAACGGTATTGAGGCCATCGAGATTATCCAGGAACAGCACCCAGACGTGGTGTTCCTGGACGTCCAGATGCCCAAACTGGACGGGTTCGGGGTCCTCAAGGCGCTCGGCGACGATCTCCCCATCGTCATCCTCCTCACGGAATTCGACGAGAACACCTTGCAGCCCCTCCAGGAGCACGCTGTCGATTACCTCTTGAAGCCGCTCGAGCAAAACCGGTTTCGCACAGCGCTGAACCAGGCGCGTGGGCATGTACAACACGGCTCGATGGTGGAACCGATCCGACGACTCGCGGCACTGCTTCGCGACGTCAAGACCCACGATCGTGATCGCGAAGGCCTCATGATCCAGTCCGGTGGCCGGGTCTTTCTGCTCGCCATCGAGGAGATCGACTGGATCGAGGCTGCCGAGAAGCACGTCAAGCTGCACGCGGGCGCCGATGATCATCTGATCCCGGAGAAAATGGCGACGCTCGAGCAAGAGCTCGATCCCGGCAAATTCTGTCGGATTCACCATTCCGCGATCGTCAACACGGATCGGATCGAGCAGATCCTGCCGGGGCTCGAAGGGGAAGGCATTCTGATCCTCAAAGACGGCACGAAGCTCCCGGTGAGCCCGAGCTATCGGGCCAAGCTGGAGCAGCGAGTGAGGAGGGGTCAGGACCAAGACCAATGACCGCACCAACGCTCTCCACTCTCGCCACGAGAGACGATTCGCCTGTTCTGGGCCAACAGCCTTGCTCTCTGGTTGCTGGCCGCGATCGGGATGGGAACCATCTCGTCATGACCGGATCTCTCGTGATTCCCATCCTCATCCATGCAGGGCTCGACCTCTTCATGATGGCCCTTGGCATCCGCCTGCTGAACGATTCGGCGGCGCCGTGATTCCTTTTACTTGCCCTTCGCTGCCCGTTCGATCGGCCCATCGGCCCGTCCAACAGATCCGTTGAAACGAGCTTGGGGATTGAGTCGTAGAGTGACACCATACCCACCACCCGTCTGAGACCACGGATACGGCCGTGCTCGATACAATCTCACAGCTGATCGAGCAGTCCGGTGCCTGGATGTACCTGCTGGCGCCCCTGTTCATGGTATTCGTGGCGATTCTCCCCATTCCCGCCGAAATACCGGCCATGCTGAACGGGATGATCTTCGGCACGATGGTGGGTGCGTTGATCACATGGGGTGGGGCGGTCGTCGGCGCGATCATCAGTTTCGAGCTGGCCTGCCGGTTTGGACGGCCGCTAGCCCGACGGCTCTTGTCTGAGCGGGCACTGGCCAAGACGGATCTGGTAGCGCTGTCTGCGGGGTGGCCGGGTCTCCTCGTTGCCCGCTTCATTCCGCTGATCGCTTTCACGGCCCTCAACTGGGGGGCCGGCCTGACGGCGATCCCGCGTTGGCGCTTTGCCTGGACGACGGCCCTCGGCATCATCCCGGGCGTGATCCTTTTCACGGGCTCGGGCTCCGGCCTGGCGGCCTTTTACCGGCGCTACCCGCAGACGACACCAGTCCTGCTGGCGTCGCTCGGTGCCGTGGCGGTCTTTACGTGGTATCGCTATCGTCGACGGCGAACGCCTGCAGGTGTCACCAACGTCGCGGAAGCGATCGAGCAAGGGGCACAGACCGGGGAGCGGTAACCGCCGTGCCTCAATCGGCGCCAACCCACGCGCGGCGAATCACGTCGGTCAGGACCGCCACCATCAGCGGATCGTCGTTGGGCATCCGAGTCCGCACGACTTCTGCTCCCAATTCCTTCCCCATTCGTCGCGCCTCCACGTCCAGATCGTAGAGCACCTCGAGATGGTCCATGACGAACCCGATAGGCGCCAACAGCACGGACCGGTGCCCGGTGCCGATTAGCTGGGCGAGGACATGCCCCAACGCGGGTCCGAGCCACGGCATTTTTCCACCCCCGGCGCTCTGATAGGCGGCGCGCCACACCTTCAGCCCGCACCGTTTTGCCAGGGCCTTTGCCGTCGCCTCGAACTGCGCATGATAGGGATCGGACCCGTCCAGGATGCTGGCCGGGAGGCTGTGATTGGTGAAGATGACCGGCGTATGCTCGGGGAGGCGGCGATGCGCATCCAGAATCCGCCGCTGCCACATGTCCAGGAACAGCGGATGGAGGTGCCAGTCCGTGGCGAACCGCCACGTGAGAGGTCGGGACAGGGTCTGGTTCACTTCCTCGACGAGCCGCACGTAGCCCCCCGAGCTCATGCGGGATCGGAACGGCGCCAGTGGCACGCCAACCCCGTGTGTGAAGCCGTCTTCCGCCAGGTGCTGCACCTTGTCCTCGATGTAGGGCGGCGAGTGCTTCATGGCCATGGTCACGCGGAACTGGCGTGGGAACGCCAAATCGAGCGCCCGCTGCGTCGCGGTCACCATCCGCGCCGTGATGTCGTACAACGGCGATCCCCCCACCGCCTTGTAGCGGGCCTGGAGGTGACGCACATCCTCTTCCTTGGGAGAGGCGCTTCGATAGTACTGCAGGATATGCGTCAGGTACCGTTCCACGTCCTCCTGAGTGGGGGACGGGACGCTCCCGTAGGCCATGATCAGGACGGCGCTCCGCGACCTGGGCATGTCGAGAAGTTAATACCGCAGGGTGCGATCGGAGCCGGCGGGAACTCTTGGAGTGCCTCGGCGCGTTTGTTAGCCGCACGGTCACCAGCCGCTGGACCCACGAGCGTCTGGTCAATAACGTAAGACCGGTCCCCTCTCTCCTCCCATGACGGTGGGAGCTCGACCCATGGACACGGCTTTGGAATACCGCACGCCCCTCTTCCTTCCGGAGCTCCACCTGTTCTCGGATGACGACATCTGGTTCGGCGTGGACCCGGCGGCCCCCAACTGGGTGGCCGTGGATCAGCGGGGACACCAGCTCATGACCACCATACTCGCCCAACCAGGCATCGCCTTTGGTGACCTCGTGGCGCGGCACGCGGGACGGTGGACGCTCGAGGCCGGAAAGGCGTGGGTGGACGTCCACGATTTTCTCCACGCCTTGGCGCGCAGCGGCCTCCTCCAGACCGCCCCTCCCACGGGGCGCCCTTATCCGGGTCGGTCAGCCCTCATCCAGCCGGACGGGCTCCGCGAGTTGTGGGTCCAAGTCAACAACGCGTGCAATCTGTCATGTACGCACTGTCTCGTGTCTTCGGGCCCCGGCAAGGAACCCGGTCTGCCACCCGAACGGCTGCGGCGGATCGTAGACAGGGCGGCCGAGTTGGGACTGGAACGCGTCTACCTGACCGGCGGCGAACCGCTGCTGCGACGCGACCTGAGCGATTTGATCGCGCATCTCACCACGACCCACGGGGTCGAGACCATCGTCCTCACGAACGGTACCATCCTTCAGGGGCGTATCAGGGATGGTATCCGCCAACTCGACCGCGACCTCGTGCGTTTTCAGGTTTCGGTGGACGGAGCATGCGCGGAGACGAGCGATGCGATCCGCGGCCCCGGCACGTTTGCCAGCGCGGTGAGTGGAGCGCGGACGCTCGCCGCGCTGGGCTTCGAGGTTTCGCTCTCCACGGTGACCACGGAGGAGAATCTGCGGGAGTTATCGGAGCTCCCCGCCCTGGCGCAGACCGTGGGTGCCACCAGCCAGCATCTCATGTGGTCGCATCGGCGGGGCCGCGCGGCGGCGAGCGCCAACGGGTTCTTCCCCCACGTCGAGGCCCTTCTCGCGGCGGTCCTCGAAACCATCGATGCCGCGCATGCACAGCGCGTTCAGCTCGACAATCTGGAGTCGGTTCAGCGGCGTGTGAACGGTGTGCCGGGGATCAAGTACGATCTTGGTAACGGAGGATGGGATTCACTCTGCATCTTCGTGGACGGCCGTGTGTATCCCACCGCCGCCTTGGTGGGCGACCCACGCCTCCTATGCGGCGATACCGCGGAGGCGGACCTGGCCGACATCTTCGCCCACTCCCCGGTGATACGGTGGCTTCGGGAGGTTACGATTGCGCACAAGCCGTCTGTACGCGCCGACCCATTCCGCTTTCTCACCGGCGGGGGGGACTGGGAACATGCCTGGTGGGCCACAGGCGACCCCTTGGGTGAGGATCCGTACTATCCGATCGCACAGGCCCTGGTCCGGCGAGTCATGACGACCCTCGGCAAGGAAAAACGGGTGCGGCACAATCGGCGCTCCGGCTATGACGCGCCGCTCGTCCTCCACGCCATGGGAGAGGGCGCGATCGCATGTGGAACCGCTGACGGAGCGGCGGCCGAGCGCCCCGTGCTGACACTCCATTCCAACTGTGTGTTGTCGTTCGACGTGGACAAGCCTCGCGCCAAGGTCCGCGAGTTTTACGGTGAAGCCGCCGAAACGCCACAGGCCGCGCTGTGTTGCCCCACGGGATACGATCCGTCGACGGTGGACCACATTCCGCAGGATGTCTTGGACCGCTTCTATGGATGTGGTTCTCCCATCACGAGCGCCGCGGTACAGCCGGGCGAGACCGTGGTGGACCTCGGCTCCGGTGCGGGCATCGATGTGTTCATCGCCGCCAAGCTCGTGGGCCCAGCGGGGAAGGCCATCGGTATCGACATGACGGACCGCATGCTCGAGGTGGCACGGGCAAACCAACCGCACGTGGCTGCGGCCCTGGGATATGATGTCGTGGAATTCCGAGAGGGATTCCTCGAAGCGATTCCAGTCGCGTCCCGGTCAGCGGACGTGGTCACGTCCAACTGCGTCGTGAACCTCTCACCGGACAAGCCCCGTGTCTTCGAGGAGATCTGGCGCATCCTGGCGGATCACGGGCGCATCGTCATCTCGGACATCGTCAGCGAAGTGGAGGTTCCGCCGCACCTCAAGGTGAATCCGCGACTGTGGGGAGAGTGTCTCGTCGGCGCGCTCACACAAGACGAGTTTCTCGCTCGTCTGGAACGAGCGGGCTTTTATGGACTCTCGATTCTCAAACGGACCTACTGGAAGGATGTCGAAGGCTATCCGTTCTTCTCGCTGACGGTCCAAGGTCATAAGTTCGAAAAGACCGCGGGCTGTGTCTTTCGTGGACACCGGGCCGTCTATCTCGGCCCCGGAAAGGCTTTCATCGACGAGGAGGGACACCTCTTCCCGCGCAACGAGCCATACGAGGTCTGCACCGATACCGTTGCGAAGCTGCTCCGCCCACCATATCGCGACATGTTCGCGGTCTTGGAACCGGGCGAGACCAGCACGAGCTACGCGTGCTGTGTGGACGGAGGGGATTGTTGTTAGCTACATGCTAGGTGTGAGGTGTTAGTGGTTGACGTTGGCCCGGGGCGTGGCTCCGCCGTCTGAACGGTCCCGGTTGCGCCGCGTCCTCCCAACGACTTCCCGACCGATCGTATAGAGGATCGTGACACCCGCCCGTAGCGAGCCGACCACCGTGCCGCTGACCTTGGAGCGACCCCGTCGGCGTTTCCGGTATCGGCTGGGTACTTCCAGGATACGAAGCCCGGACCTCGCGGCCCGGATCTGCATTTCGACAGTCCAGCCAAAACCCGGAGCTTCCATCTCCAGCTTCCGGAGTGTCCCGAGTCGGGCAGCGCGGTAGGGGGCGAGGTCCGTGTATCGGAAACCCCACAGGGCGGCAATCAAGTGGCATGACAGCCAGTTGCCAAACCGCTGTGCAGCGGTGAGGGCGCCGGGCTCGGCTGCGGCGAGCGTCCGGCTCGCCAAAACGAGATCGGCATCGTCTCGGAGAATCGGCTCGACGAGCAAGAGCAGCATGCTCGGGTCGTCACTCCCGTCGGCGTCCAAGAAGACCGCGACGTCGGAGTCGGACGCGTCGCGCAGCCGCGCGAGCGCGGCCAGACAAGCGGCACCATACCCCACCCTGGGCTCCACGATCACATGCGCACCACCCGCCTTGGCCACTGCGGCCGTCAAGTCGCTCGAGCCATTGTCCACCACGAGCACCCGCACGCCTGGACGTCGCGGAATGGCCCCCAACACGACCGGGAGCGACGCCTCCTCGTCCCTGGCCGGGATGATCACATGAATCGCCGATCCTGCTGCACGTCGTGACATCGTCAGGCCCTCATCGGTCTCGCGGTGTTCCGCTCCTCCTCCTTAGCGGTCTCCAGCTAGTAGCGCTCACGGCGCTGGCAGCCACGGGAACCGTGCGCACAGGACCGCTCGTGCTGGGGTACGGCGTCGCGTTCGGCGCGTACGTCGGCATCCTCCTGGTACTGCGCCGCACACCTCCTCCCGTATGGCTGGCCGTCGCCCTCGGGCTCTTCCTGCGTCTGCCGTGGCTCGTCGGCCCGCCCACCCTGTCCGACGACGTGTGGCGCTATCTCCACGACGGGAGAGCCCAGGTAGCGGGGGTCAACCCCTACCGGTATCCGCCGTCGGCGCCCGAAGTCGATGCCTTTGCCGGGCCGGAGCGTCCGCTGATCAATCACCCGGAGCTGCGCACGGTCTACCCCCCAGGTGCCCAACTCATGTTCCTGGTCTCCGCCATCTTGGGGGGAAGCGTCCTCGCCTGGAGGGCCGTCCTCTTGATCTGCGAGCTCGCGCTCGCCGCGGCGCTCGTGACCGTCCTCCGCCGGAGAAACCTACCGCCGGGCCGGGTGGCGGCCTACCTGCTCCACCCACTCCCCGTGATCGAGTTCGCAGGGAACGGTCACGTGGACGGTGTGGCCCTCGCCGCTCTGGTCGTGGGCCTCGCACTCCTCGAGCGGAAGCCTCTTGCCAGTGGAGCCGCCTTTGCTTGTTCAATCGCGAGCAAGTACCTGCCGGTTCCCGTTGTTCCATTCGCCGTGCGATCCCTCGACGGCAGAGGTCGTTGGCTTTTCACGACAGCGTGCCTCGGCGCGCTGTTCGCCGTCTATCTGCCCTATCTCAGCGTGCCACCTTTTGGGAGCTTGGACACGTTTGCCACAACCTTCGAATTCAATGGCTCGTTCTACCGGATGTTCACGCTCTTGCTCACGCCGGTAGCGGCCCGCGGAAGCCTCGTGTTGGCCCTCTTGTCGGTCCTCGCGTGGCTGTGGTGGCGACGCGCGACGGCGGATCAGGCGGCGTTCTGGTGGATCGGCGCTGTCCTCTTGGCGTCCCCGATCGTCCACCCGTGGTACGTGACGTGGCTCATTCCTTTCTTTGCGTGGCGGGCCCACGCATGGGCGGTGGCATGGACGGGAACGATCATCCTGGCGTATGCGGTGCTTCCAGCGTGGATCGGCGACGGTGTGTGGCAGCTGCCCGCTTGGGTCCCCTGGGCGGAGTATCTCCCGGTCGCGCTCGTAGCAGGGGTGGCGGCAGCGTTCCCCCGTATCGGCACGGGGGCAGGCCGCGTCCGTGCGCCCTTCGACCGCTGACGGGCAGCAACCCGGCGACGTCTCGTTACATTTCTCGACATTCCACGCTCATGTGACCGTACCCTCACCGCGGCAATCCGGGAGGAGCGCCCATGCACTGTCGTTCTGCGACCATCGCCACCGTTGTCGTCTGTCTCCTCGCCGCCTGCGGAGGCAAAGCTTCGGAAACCACGCCCATCCCCCAGGCCCGCGCGGATTCCCCGCGACAGCGGGGCGAGGGGGGCAACAACCAGGAACCGAAACCCTATGGCGAGGTCATCACCGCGGACGCCGTGACCGATTCGGGCCTCCTCATCGTCCACCGAATCGACGATGAGCTGTTCTACGAAATTCCCGACTCCCTCTTGGGGCGGGAGATCCTCGTCGTATCGCGTCGTGCCCGAACGGCGACGAACATCGGGTACGGGGGGATGAAGAACAATACGCAGACGATGCGGTGGGAGCGGAACGGCAAGAAGGTCTATTTGCGGATCGTCTCGTACGAGAACGTGGCCGACGATTCTCTTCCCATCTATCAGGCGGTGCGGAACGCGAACTTCGAGCCCATTGTCCACGCGTTCGATATCGCCGCGTTCAATCCGGATTCGTCGAATGCGGTGATCGAGGTGACCGATCTCTTCACGACGGACGTTCCCGTGCTCGGACTTGGCCGTTCCACGCGTGAGCAATACAAAGTCCGCAACCTCGATCGGGATCGTACGTACATCGCCTGGGCCAAGAGTTTCCCGCGCAACGTCGAAGTGCGCCACGTCCTGACGTACAATGCCCAGGAACCGCCGGCCAACTCTTCCACCGGCACGATCTCCGTCGAGATGCACCACTCGATGATCCTGCTCCCAGACGTGCCCATGCAGCCGCGGCTGTGGGACGAGCGTGTGGGATTCATTCGCGTGCAACAGGTGGACTACGGCCGGAGCGAGCAAAAAGCGACGACGCGCCGATACGTCACTCGCTGGCGTTTGGAACCGCGGGACACCGCCGCCTTCCTCCGTGGCGAGCTCGTGGATCCCATCAAACCCATCGTCTACTACATCGACCCGGCGACTCCCGTCAAATGGCGTCGGTTCCTCAAACAGGGCGTCGAAGACTGGAACGTGGCGTTCGCGGAGGCCGGCTTTCGCAACGCCATCATCGCGCGCGACCCACCGTCACCTGAGGAGGATCCGGAATTCAATCCCGAGGATATCCGATACTCGGTGATTCGGTGGTTTCCGTCTCCCATTCAGAACGCCTTTGGTCCCCACGTGCACGATCCGCGGTCGGGAGAGATTCTGGAGAGCGACATCGGGTGGTTTCACAACGTGCTCAACCTCCTGCGGAATTGGTTCTTTGTGCAGACGGCAGCCGCCAACCCGGCCGCCCGTGGCGTCACGTTCGACGATAGTGTCATGGGCGAGCTCGTGCGATTCGTGGCCGCCCACGAGGTGGGCCACACGCTCGGGCTGCCGCACAACATGAAGGCGAGCGCCTCGTACCCTGTCGATTCGCTGCGATCCGCGAGCTTCACGTGTGCGATGGGCACCGCCCCTTCGATCATGGACTACGCACGGTTCAACTACGTGGCACAACCCGACGACGAAGGCGTGTGCTTCATGCCCAAGATCGGGCTGTACGACAAGTGGGCCATTCGGTGGGGCTACCGTCCGATCCCCCAAGCTCCAAGTCCCGAGGCGGAACGAGCGACCCTGGACTCCTGGATCCGCGATCGCTACGGCAACCCCATGTATCATTTCGGGGACCGTAGCGGCATCGATCCCACCTCACTCACCGAAGCGATCGGCGACGATGCCATGAGAGCCAGTCGATACGGGATCGCCAACTTGCGGCGCATCGTGCCCAATCTCGTCACCTGGACCTATCAGGAACGAGAAGACTACGCCGAACTCGAGGAGCTGTACGGTCAGGTCATCGGCCAATGGAACCGTTACATGGGACACGTGGCCGCCAACATCGGCGGCGTCACCCAAACCAGGAAGACCTACGGTCAAGAAGGGCGGGTGTTCGATTTCGTGCCTGAGTCGGTGCAGCGTGAGGCCATGCGATTCTTCGCCGAGGAAGCGTTTGATCCTCCAACGTGGCTCGTCGACGAGAATGTGCTGGGACGCATCGAGAACGTCGGCACCGTCGAGCGCATGCGGCAGATCCAGGTGCGGGTCGTGAACCTCGTGCTTGACCCGGGCCGGATGCAACGGCTCATCGAGGCCGAAGCGCGACTCGGTGGGTCGGGCTATGGCCTCGGGGAGATGTTGGGCGATCTCCGTGCCGCGATTTGGAGCGAGCTGGGAACCGGTCGATCGATCGGGACATATCGGCGCAATTTGCAGCGCGGCTATCTGGAGCGAATGGAGTGGCTGATGACCGACGAGCCCGAAGAGCGTCCGTCCCCCTTTGGTGCCGCAGCTGCCACGCCGGTCAACGTGCCGCAGTCCGACATTCGTCCCGTCGTCCGCGGGGAGCTGGAGACGTTGAAGCGGGAGATCGGTCGGGCGTTGTCGCGAGGAGCGGATCGAGCCACCCGGCTTCATTTGGAGGATGCGCGGGTGCGGATTGATCAAGTCCTCGATCCCCACCGCTGACGATCGGCTCCATGAGGGGTTAGGGGCGAGGGGCGCGAGAGCCTCGCAGGAGGACGGTCCCGTGGCACGACCGGGGCGTTCATTCCACCGAACTGTCGCCCATCCACGTGGGAACGCGCCACTTGTGTCGGACCCTAACCCCTCATCCCTGCCTCCCCAACGGTATCACCACCCGAACCCGCGGGCTCAGGATCGTGCCGAACTCGCTTTCCCCCTCCAGGGACGCCGTACCGGCCCGGAGCGCCATGCCGAAGAAGACATAGCGGAAGCCAAACAGCACCGCGGTATACGAACCGAAGAAGATTCCACGCAGGTCGGTATCGTCGAAGGGCGAGAACCCAAGGACCGAGAATCCCGCTTCGACCTGCAGGAAGTCGTCGTGCTGGAAACGACCAAAGGCGTCGAGATGGACCACGTCCCAGATGTTGGGCTCGAAGTTGTTCTCGTTCCACTCGAACGCAAAACCGCCCATCACGCCGAGCAGGAAGGGCGAATCCTGGATCCTCGCCGCAAACCCCAGGGCACCCGTGGCCACCGGGCCCACCTCGAGTACGACTTGGTACTTGTGGCGGACGGGGTGGCTGGCGTCCGCGTCTTGCGCCTGAAGTGCGGTGGCTCCAGCCCCCAACGGCAAGCACGTGAGGAACACGACGAACCGGCCGCGCCCTGGGGTCACGAAGTGCGTCCCACTCGCTCCACGGCCACTCGAGCGTCGTTGAAGCAGGCACCACCCCCAACCACGTTCAACGTGGCCGGACACAGCGCCGTGGACGTCTGGCCATTCTCGGACGAGTGCCGCCATGCGCCCTTGGGGATGTAGACAACGCCCGCCCGTACACCTCGACCCACCCGAGCGCGACAAATGACCTCGCCCAGATCGTTATACACGCGCACCCGGTCACCGTCGCCGATACCGAGCCGGCGCGCATCGCCCGGATGCAGTTCGGCGAACAGCTCATCGAAATTGAATTCCCCAAGCGTGCTCGAAATCATCTTGGACGTGGCCGGGCTGATCAGCGCGAGCGGAAATTGTTTGGCGTCGACGGGATTGTACACATAGGGCTTGGGTCCGAGCTCGGAAGGTGTGAGATGGACCTTTCCGTCGGATGTCCCCGGAAAGATCGTTCCGAACTGGACAGGACTCTGCTCCCGAAATAGCGAAATGATCTGCCCTTCGCGCAGTGCGTCCACGTCGAGCTGGAGGCTTTGTGCCACACGCTGAAACGCCGTCTGGTCGTCCCAGTGGAACGCATCGTCGCTCCATCCCATGGCGCGCCCGAGCGCGGCGAAGACCTCGACGTTGGACTTGGCCTCCCCGCGGGGGGCGATCACGGGTCGGACGGCACCCACCACGTAATTCCCGTACCCTCGTCGAAGGTCCCAATGCTCCAGAAACGTCGTGGCGGGGAGCAAGAGATCGGCGTAGACGGCGGTATCCGTCATGACCTGATCGAACACCACCGAGAAGAGATCCTCGCGGGCCAAACCGCGAAGCACGGCGTTTTGGTCCGGCACGGTTGCGGCCGGATTGCAGTTGTAGACGAAGAGCCCCTTGATGGGCGCAACGTCGTCGTGCAGCACAGCGCCCAGCTCGGTCATATTGATGATGCGGGTGGGCTGAGCCGGCACGTCCAACACGTCGGTGGGATCGAACCGCAAGGCGCCGGTGTTGCTGAGCGTGTACCCACCGGCGCGTACCGCGAACTTGCCCACCAACGCCGGCATCGCGAGGATGGCGGCGACGGCCTGTCCGCCGTTGCGATTGCGCTCGACGCCCCAACCGCACCGTATCACGGCGGGACTCCTCTCGGCATACACGCCGGCCAGTCGCCTGATATCCTGCGCCGGCACACCGCTCACCGCGGCCGCGCGTTCCACCGGCCACGCCGCCGCCGCCGCGAGCAGCGGTTCCAGCCCGTCGCACCATCGGTCGAGGAAGGCACGATCCAAGTATCCCTCCTCGTGAAACAGCCGGATCATGCTCAAGGCCACGGGCAAATCCGTTCCCGGCAGCACCGGGAGATGCAAGTCGACCTCGGAAGCGCTGAAGTTTTGTCGGGGATCGACGACGGCGACGAAGGCGCCTCGCTGTTTGGCTTCGCGCAGAAAAGGCACCAAATGGATGTTCGAGGCTTTGGGGTTGGCCCCCCAGATCACGACGCACTCCGAATGCACGTAATCGTCGAACGCCACCCCCGGCATCTTCCCATACATACCAGTGGCAACCGCGCCGGTTGGCGCGGCACAAATGGTGAGCGCCAACCGGGATGCGCCGAGCCGCGCAAAGAACAATCGATCCAACAGTCCATCCGTCAGGAATCCGTTGGACCCGCCGTAGTGGTAAGGAAGGATCGCCTCGCCACCCCAGGCGTCCACGATACGCTGAAACCGGCTCGAGATCTCAGCCAACGCATCCGGCCAGGAGATCGGGGCAAACCGTCCCGAGCCCTTGGGACCCGCGCGCCGCATGGGACGCAGCAGCCGGCGCGGGTGATCGAGCCGCTCTCCAAAACGCGCCACCTTGGAACAGATGAATCCGTTGGTGGCCGCGTGACTCCGAGAGTCGCGAATGCGCTCCACCGCGTTCGCCGTCACGGCCACCTCAAGCGAGCACGTGTCCGGACAATCCATGGGACACGTCGTGGTATGCAGCGTGGGCATAGAGAAAAAGTAGCAAAACGCCCACCACCCCGCGACGATGTGCAGGGAGAATGGGCTTCCGATGTTGGGCGGGTTAGCGGTCGATCTGAATCCTGATGGAGTGGTCCTGCACCTCCGTGCGCAACTCCTCTCGGAGCTCGTCCCGCAACCGGCGCATCTTCACTCGGATATCGTCGCAGACCGCGACGTCCGGATCACTCAGACGTTCGCAGGCCACGTCGTCCGCCACCACGAACAGCTGGGCCTGGCGATCGGCGCCCACGAAGATCACTTCGCCGAAGGGCACGAGGCCGGCGGTGTCACCGGCACACTGGAGGACATGCTTGAGACCCTCCAGCGGCCAGGTACCGTCCATGGCATCCAGATCGATCCGGAACTGACAACCGTCGAACCGGTGCGTGGCAGCGTCCCCATCCATCCGAACCACGAGCCGCAGGCTATCCACAGCGCCCGGCCGATTCCGCATGACGACCACGTGATCGAGTTTGCCGAGCCGCACACCATCGACGTGGAGCGTGGAGACGAGAGGCAGATTCCCGACATGCATGGTCACGGGATCCGCGCTGTGCTCGAGTTCGTGCGCCCACCCCTCGACCTGCTCCACCACCGCCGAGCCCTTCTCGACCCCCCAATTGACGGTCAGCCCGGCCACCACCACCAAGGGGGCACCAAGGAGTATCAGCGCTTTCTGCGTGGTCGACATAACGGCCCTCAACCGAGAGTTCTACTAAACATACGGCCGCGGCCCCGCGGGGGTTTCAATGCTTCAAACGACCGTCCCGCTTGACGATAGCCCTTCGGGGGATCATTCTCCCGAACCCTCAGACGAGGTCCCCCCATGGCTCAAGGGTCTTTCGTCGCCCAGCAGCTCGAGCGGCTCCGACCGATATGGGAGACCATGCTCGGCCACCGTTTCCTCATCGAGACCCGTGACGGCACCATCCAGCCGGAGCGATTCATCGATTGGATGCGTCAGGACTACTGGTTCGTCGAGCGGTCCAGCGAGTTCATGGCTGCCCTCATCCCCCGGGCTCCACGCCATCACTGGCGAGAGCTCTGCAATGTGATCGACGGTCTCGACAAGGAGCTCAAGCTGTTCGAGGACCGGGCCGCCGCGGTGAACATTCGGTTGAGAGACGCCCAACCGTCGTTCACGAACCACGCATACATCCAGTTCCTTCTCTCGACCGCCTACCGCGCCTCGTACCCGGAGGCGTATACGGTGTATTACGTTGCGGAGAAGGCGTACTTCGATTCCTGGAGCGTGGTGAAGGCGGGGATTGCCACCGACTCCCCGTGGTACCCATTCGTCGAACATTGGGCTGGAGAGGGATTTGGCCAGTACGTCCGGCGGATCGGCCAGCAGCTCGACACCATCGCGGAGGAAGCTGGTACCGAGCTCCGAGAGGCCATGGCGGAGTACTTCGAGCTCACAACGAAATACGAGTTGGCGTTCTGGGAAATGGCGGCGACCGGCGAAACGTGGCCGGGAGTCGACGATTGATTGACGGTCGGAAAGTCGGAAGCTTGGAAGGAGTCCAGAACGGGTGGAGCACACCGGCGTTTCGGATGAAAGGTGATCGGAGGAAGGGAGATCGGGGACCGCCTCCACGGATCCTCCACGCGGACGCGGATGCATTCTTCGTGCAGGTGGCCCGGCTGGCGGATCCCGATGGAGCTGGAAGGACGCGGCTGCTGGTGGTGGGGGGCTCGGCGCAGCACCGCGGGGTGGTGACCTCGGCGTCGTACGAGACCCGGCCCTTTGGCGTCCGCTCGGGCATGCCCATGGCACAGGCACTCCGCCTGTGTCCCGGTGTGGTGCAGGTGCCAGTCCCGCGTGGTGCGTGCGCGGCCAAAAGCAAGGAGATCCGCGCGGTGCTGGAACGGTTCACCCCCGTGGTCGAAGCGGCGAGCATCGACGAGTTCTACCTCGATCTCTCCGGCACGGAGCAGCTCTACGGGCACGAGCCGCTCCGCGCCACGGCTCGCACCATCCGCAAGGCCGTGCTGACGGCCACGGGTGTCGCCGTCTCCATCGGGGCCGGCACCACGCGGCTGGTGGCCAAGCTCGCGTCTCGACGAGCCAAGCCCCACCCCGATCGCAAGTCCGCTGGGGTCTTCGTCGTGGCCCCGGGTGAGGAAGGATCGTTCCTGGCGGAGCACCACCTGGCCGCGATTCCGGGCATCGGCCCGCGATTCCAGGAGCGGTTGGCCAACCGCGGACTCCGCACCGTTCGCGATGCCCTCGAGCACGACGAGCGCACCCTTACGGCGTGGTTCGGCGACCGCAGCGGTCGCTGGCTCTACCGCCGCATCCGCGGCATCGACTCCGCCACCGTCAGCTCGCGTAGCAAGGCGCGGTCGCTGGGACACGAACAGACCTTCTCCCGCGACATCGATGCCGACGATGCGCTGGACCAGGTCCTGCGCCGCCTCGCCGCACAAGTGGGCGCCGACCTCCGGGCCGGCGATCTTCGGACTCGCACGATAACCGTCAAACTCCGTGACGCCGATTTCACGACCCGGCAGGCCAGCCGAACGTTGCCGGATCCCGTGGCGGCCGATGAGCCCATTGCTCGCACCGCCCGGAGTCTGCTGTTCCGGCTCCGGCGCGCGCGGCGCGTCCCCGCGCGCCTCATGGGAATCTCGCTCTCGAACCTCACAGGCGCCGATGCGACTCAGCTCACGCTGTTCCAGTCGGCGGATGCAGCAGTGGAGACCGAGCGCGATCGCGCCCTCTCCCGGACGGTGGACCGGATCAACCGGTCGCTGGGTGGACGGCGGATCCGTCGCGGCAGTGAGATGTCGCCGGACCGCTAGGGACGCTCTGCGCAAGTCGTCCTAGCCCCCACCCCAGCTTCCGCGTTACCCCTGCAGGACTTCCCGAGCTCATTTCTTCTTCAAGATGGCACGCCACCCGGTGGCATGCGGGAGTGGGTGGACGTTCTCGCTCCATTGGCGGGCCGACTCCACTAGATAGAACAAATCGGGATCCACGCCCTTCGCCAGGTCGATGACGCTGCGCACGCGCGGCCCACGCGCCGACACGTACACGAGGTTCACCGGTCCTTGGCTGGTCGTCCCGTCAAACGTGGCCAAGACGCGCCCTTCGCCATTCAGCGCTGCGGCAATCCTCTCGCCGTTCTCCTTGGACAGGATCCGGATCACAAAGAGCTTGAGGGCGAGGGCCCGCTCGATGAGAATCCCCGCACCAACGCCCGCGGCGAAGCCCGCGGCGTAGACCGGCGCGAGCCACGGCGCATCGTCGAACCGGGACACCACCTGCGCAATGGCGGTGACCCAGATCAACACCTCGAAGAAGCCGAGCACTACTGCGAGCCGTGCCCGCCCCTCGACGACGAAGATGGTGCGCACCGTTCCGATTGCGACGTCGACGACCCGCAGCAGAAAAATGGCTCCAGCCACTGCCCAGATGGGGAGTTGGTCGAGGAAACTCATGACACCGGACGGCCATCCGGGTTCGGCAACACTCGTTGCGTGATGATATAATCCTGCACGGGCACGCCACCCACGAGGTGTTCCTGGATGATCCGCTCCAGTACCGGGGGATCGCAGTGGTGATACCATGCGCCTTCGGGGTACACCACCGCGATGGGTCCGCCCTCGCAGATCCGGAAGCAATTGGCTTTGGTGCGGTAGATACCGCCCTGCTCCGAGAGCGCCAGCTCCTTCAACCGGCGTTTGAGATACTCCCACGCCTCGAGCGAGCGCGCGCGGTCGCAGCACTTAGGCTTTGTCTGATCGCAGCACAAGAAAATGTGCCGGCGGATCGCGGGGACGCCGACGTCACGTGCCGTGCGCCGTAGCGGCGCGGTGGGATCGATCGTTGGCATGGACGGATACTATCGCGCTGGGGCCGTGCCGCCAACGGCCCGTCGCCACAAAACGCCAACAGGGCTCCCGGTACTCAGGAGCCCTGCTGGCCAAGCAAAACCAGAAGCCGCTAGCCCTATGCGCTCAGTTCATGAGCGCTTCATCAGCACCCTCATCAGCAGCCGAGGTCGATCCGGGCTTGCGGGTCGTTGACTGGTGTGCAGTTGCCCGACGGTAACCGAGTCGGCACGTAACGCATCAGATCGGCGTCGTAGAGGCCGGTTTGCAGGAACGCGACCAGGTCATCGATCTCATGGGGTTTGAGCCCCAGCGGAATGAATGCAGATGCCAGTTGACCGTCAGGAACCACCGCATTCTGCGGGATGGCGGCGTTCTTGTACTCCACCACCTGACGCACGGTGCCGAATGATGCTCCGTGCCCGTAGAAGGGACTGCTCTCCAGGTTGTACAGCTGGGGCGTCTTCCATTTGAAGAAATCCGCTTCGCGGGTGGTGAAGCCACCGCGCCCCTGTCGGACGCCGTCGGGGATCGTGCCACCCGTGGGAACGAGATTGACCCGGCTCGGATCGTACGCTCCGTCCAAATCATTCATCCCTAGGGCATGGAACGTCATCGAGTTGAGTGCCGGTCCGTTGTGGCACTCGACACAGCCTGCCTTGCCGAAGAAGAGGATGGCGCCGCGCTTCTCGTCGTCCGTCATGGCGGCGATATCACCCCGCAGCCACCGTTGCCACGGTGTCCGATTGGCGAGGACCGTTCGCTCGAACGCGCCGATGGCCAGCGCGCTATTCAACCGGTTGATGGGATTGCGATCACCGGGGAACGCCGCCTTGAACAGCGCTATGTATTCGGGGATGGTGGCGACCCGCGATGCCTCGATCGAGACCATGCGGTGGACCTTCATTCCGGCGTGGGCCTGCGTCTCGAGCCCGTGCAGGCCCAAGAAGTTGGACTCTTTGGGCGACCCCGCGGTCCATTGCGCTTCCGTGCCCAAGTTGCCACCCACACCTCCGAACTGACCGTTCCACAGCATGAGCTCCTGAAACGCCCCGTTCATGACCGTCGGCGTACGGATCGGTTGCACGTCCGGCTGATCCAGCGCGTACGCGGCGTGCGGCACGCGCCCTTCGCCGGCGAGCCCAAACCCACTCCCCCCCTCCGCGATGCCCTGCGGCACATTGGCCTGGAACCCCGCTTGGGCGAAGTGGCAGGACGCGCACGAGTAGGCCTCGCGTCCCTCGGGTCGGACGTTGTCGACCGCGAGGGCCGTTTCATGATACAGGAACTGCCCGAGGGCGACCTTTTGTGGCGTCATGCGGTTCTTGGGGTCCTGCGGAATCCTGCCGAGCTGATGACTCTCCGGGAGCTGGAGATGGACGAGGCCCTTTCCTCCGGTGGCCCTCAAGATGGTGCGACGCAGGTGGGCGTCGAGGGCTCGGCCGCGCGCTCCGAACGCCAGATGCGCCTCCGGGGTGAGCTCGACGTCTTGATCGGGAGTGACAGGACTCTCACATCCCATCACCGAGACCGCGGCCACCAGGGCCCCGGCCGTGACCAGTGTTCTGGCTTGGCGAGTCTTGAGCATGCATGACCTCCTGGAGCCGTCCTCTACGCGGAGGGACGACGACGGCGGGTGACGGCGTGAACATCGGTTGGTGATTGAGGCGTAACACGAGCAACAACCACGCCGTCTCGGTACCACACGGACCGTCGCGCGCGCGCCACGCTCGGTGCCCGTAGCCATCCCGTACGGGCCAACCACCCTCATCCGTAGCCTCACGGAGTCCTTTTCCGGACTTTCCGACGCCGAGGTGCGAGACATGCAGGGGAAGACTCGTGAGGGGAACCTTTCTACCGTCACTTCCACAAGACGCCATGGCGGCCAGCCGACAACGATCACGGGGCGTGAGCCACGACGCCGCGAGTCCAAGGACTCGGGCTGCGAGTGAGGCGGACACCAAGTTTTCCAAGGTGTTCCTCCACTCATACGACATGATCTTGATCGTCGATCCCTTGGGCGATCGGATCGTGGACGCGAACCCCATGGCTTGTCATGTCCTTGGATACTCACGTGAGGAGCTCACGGCGCTTTCGCCCGGCACGCTGCACCCGCGAGGGGTTGCTCGGTTCAGGGCATTCGCGGAGCAGGTCTTGGCGGAAGGGACCGGCTGGGTGGATGAGTTCGAATGCGTGGCTCGGGACGGGCACCCCGTGCCCACCGAGATCTCCGCGTCACGCATCGAGCTGGAAGGCCGTCCGTGTTTGCTGGCAGTGGCGCGCGATCTGACCCAACACAAGCGTGCCGAAGCAGAGTTGCGGCGGTTATCCCATCGAGCCATCCACGCCCAGGAAGCCGAGCGGCGCCGCGTCGCTCGAGAGCTACACGACAGTGTGAACCAGCTGCTCTCGTCCGTGAAATTCAGAATCCAGGAAGCCCAAGCGATGACCCACACCGCTGGTCGCGAGCAGGCGGCGATGGCGACGAGGCTGCTGGAGCGCGCCATCGGGGAGATTCGGCGCATCTCGCACAATCTCCGCCCCAGCGAATTGGACGACCTCGGACTCGCGCCGGCGCTCCGCCAATTATGCCACGACCTTGCGACGCGCACCGGTCTCCAGCTGTCGCTTGACCTGGACTCAGGCGATGGCTTGTGCGCCGAGCTCGAGCTCACGCTCTACCGGATCTGTCAGGAGGCACTGACGAACATCGAAAAGCACGCGAAGGCCAAACGCGCTCGTGTGTCGCTCGGTCGGGCGCACGACACAATCGTGCTCCAGATCGAGGACGATGGCCAGGGATTGACACCCGCAACGGCGCGATCGGGAGGGCTCGGACTCGTCGCCATGCGAGAGCGGGCCACCTTGCACGGTGGGACGTTCGACATCGAGACGCGACCCGGCGGAGGGACTTCGCTGAGCGTCCGCTTGCCCGTCCAGCCACACACGCACCCGGAGCACGCATGAGGAGCGCGAGTCCGCGTCCGCACGCTCCCATCCGTCTCTTACTGGCCGACGATCACCCGGTGGTCCGGGAGGGTATTCGCGCGGCGCTCTCCAGCGACGCTCGCTTCCGCATCGTCGGTGAAGCATCCAACGGAGAAGAGGCGATTCGGATGACCGAACTCTTGGAACCCGACGTCGTGTTGATGGATATCACGATGCCCGGAACGAGCGGTCTTCAGGCCACGCGGGCGATTCGGCGCTCCACGCCGCACGCCAAGGTGCTCGTGCTGACCATTCACGAGAGTCGTGAGTATGTGCGTCAGATCCTCCGCTGCGGCGCGCGGGGATACCTGCTCAAGGACGCCGCTCCACAGGAGCTGCGCCGCGCCATCGAGATCGTCGCCAAGGGGGAGCCGTTCTTTAGTCCCAGCGTCTCGCAAGTGCTGCTCGACGAGTTCCTGCAGGCGCCGCGGGGTACCGAGGGGGACAGCGCGAACCTGTCCCCGCGGGAACGCGAGGTCCTGGCGTTGGTGGCGCGAGGCCGGACCAACAAGGAGATCGCGGCAGAACTGGGAATCAGCGTGCGGACCGTCGAGACCCATCGGACCCGCATTGGACGTAAGCTCGGTCTCAGAAGCGCCGCGGACCTGACGCGGTTCGCCATTGCGCATGGGCTGATCCACCCCGGCTGACCACCCGGGGGCTTCGCACACGTTCGATCCGTACGACCTCGTAGTTCTCCCATCCGTACACACACGGAAGCTTCACAAAGCAAACGACGCCGAGGGACCGAGCGCTGCGGTGGCACGTCAACACCCGGCGTCCATGTGCATCGTGAAACAGCTGTCGTCCACGCTGGGGACGATCGTCCTCGGCGGCGGACAGATCGAACGCGTCATGACCTCCCTAGTCGCTTACCACGTAAGGACTTGCGTACCGGCACGACTCTCGCAGCGAACAAAGTGTGCATTCCTTAGTATTATGGGTGAGAAGCTTTCGAGCCCACCGTCGAACGTCGAGGTTCACGCGCTGGTCTCCCATCTCGACATTCGAACCGGGCCACACTGGGAGGGCTCAATGATCACAGCAGCTCTGTTGGCACTCGCGCTCCCCGCCCCCACGGCACCGCTCCCCGCCGTCGTCGTGCAAGATGCACCCGTCCGCGTGTGGCTCAACAAGCGAGACGGGGTGGAACGGGGCGATCGGCTGCGGGTTCACGTGCGGACCGAAGAGGATGGGTATCTCGTCGTGCTCCATGCGGACCCCGACGGGCGGATCCGAATGCTCTTTCCCCTCGACCCCGTTGCCGATCATTTCATTCGTGGCGGTCGCGAATACGAAGTCCGCGGTCGCGGAGACCGGCATACGTTCACCGTGCGCGATAGCGACGGTGTCGGCACCATCTACGCCGCGTACTCACCTGATCCATTCCGATTCGATGGACTCGCGCGCGGCGGCCATTGGGATTACACGATTGGCGATTTCTGGCGGGTACACGAAGACGCCGAAGGCGAGCTCACCGCAGTCGTGGAGCAGATGGCCAGCGGAGCGGGTTTTGACTACGACATCGATTCGTACGAACCGTACCCCGTGGTCGCGTATCGGCAACGATACCACTCGGGCTTCTATCGAAGCCACTTCTACGACCCGTTCTATTGCGATCCGTTCTATTGCAGCCCGTTCTACCTGGTGGGTCATCACGGTTACCACCCGCGGATTCACATCGGCATCGGATTACACTTCGGCTACGGGTATTACCGCCACTACCGACCGATTTACTACGACCCCTACTACGACTCGTATTACTACGACCCATTCCTTTATGGATTTGGTCTCGGGTTCTATGGCTACCGAGGCGGGTTCGGGTTTCGTCATCCGAGAAATGCCATTTTCCTCGGGAACCCGGTGCGGCACAATCGCGGCTACACGTTCAAGTCACCGAGCCGCGGGTCCGTGGAATCGGTACAGAACAGGCGGCGGCCAACGAGTGGCGTAGGATCGCGCCGGCCGGCAGCGGCACCGTCCACTTCGCCCACGAGACGCACGCCGGCCACGACGACCCGGCGTCCGAGCGTGAGCCCGGGCGCACGACAACCAGCGACGCCCAGGAACCGGACCCCCGGCCGGGTTCGGGTCCGAACGCCGTCGAATCAGTCGTCGGCCGTTCCCACCGAGCGGCCCCGTACGGGTCCCACCGACGTCAGATCGCGGCGTGGAATCCAAGCGGTGGAGGAGCGTGGAGCGGACGGACAGACGCGGCGACACTACAACATACGGATTCACGGAAGCGCCCGGTCCCAGAGGGGGCAGACCGAGCGGCGGCAGGCTGTCGAGCGCCGTGCCGCACCGACTCAGCGGTCGCGCCCGGAAGCGCGGAGCAACGCCGGCCGTACCGCCCGCCCCACACAACCGTCGCCCACCCGCCGGACCCTGCGGGCTCCCGCGCGCTCGGGTGAGCGGTCACCGCGGACAGCCGCACCACAGCGGGCACCCACTCGACGCCCGTCGGTCAGCCGGAGTCGGACGAGTCCGAGACAACCGGCGGCGCGTCCGTCCAGGTCTGTCCGTCCCAGCCGGAGCAGCCCTCGGGTAGGGACGCGATCGTCCGCGCGCCCATCGCGATCACCCGCGCGGCGCACCCCCAGCCGATCCCGGGGTTCGAGCTCTAGGCGACGCCCCTAAGACACGCGCACGTTATTCCGCGGGCCGGCCGTGATGACACACGCGCCGGCCCGCTGGCGTTCAACGTCTGAACCTGGGGAGGTAACGTCCGGTTCGCTGACAATACCGTCGATAATCGTCGCCGAACCGGGCGAAGAGTTGCTCCTCTTCGAGCGGTGTCCGCCGCACGAGCAGTAGCAGCGCCGGGATGGACACGGCCACGAAGAACCACAGGGCCGTCAGCACGGACAGCGTGAGCCAGAACAAGACGCCCACCGTATACAGCGGATGCCGGACCCAGCGGTACGGGCCGCTGACAACCAGATAGTGATCCAGACGGGTTTCCACCGAGGGCGTGACGTTTCCGCCCAGGCTCCTGAAAACCCAGACGAGCACCGCGACCTGCAAGACCGCCGCGCCAGCGGCAATCCACCGAATCCAGCCTGGAATCGGTAGCGATGCCCAGGCCATCCACCTGGGGTTTGCCAGATACACCAGCAGCCCAACAAACATCGGGAGGGCGAGGAGCCGAAGCCACACGAGCATTCGTGTAGCGTCGGGGCGAGGAGACGGAGGCGTGGGATCGCTCGTTGCCGCTCGCCGGCGGTACCAACCGGATACCGAAAAGGCGACCAACACCAGAACGAGCGTGATCCACCGAAACGGGGTTTCTGGAGTCACCGGGGCACGGAATTATGTGATGCTCATACTAAAATTAGGCTGCACTAATCATAACCCGCAGGTGTGCCCGCTGCAACCGTCGCATAACGGCGCTGGCCCCCACGGCGCCACCGGCGTGCGGGTCCGGTTGTCCATTCGGACACTCTCTGACTCTCGATGACGTGCTGGAGTGACACCGGTCTGTAACATTCGGCGGCGGCTCGGGATTCGGGACCGAGCCGCCGCCGCTTGCACCTGCTCTAGGTGAGTGAAGCGAGGAGCGACGAACCCGCCAAGATGATGGCAGCGATCAGGAGGTAGCGGTCGTTGCGCGGCGCGATCACCACCAACAGCGCCGTGAAGACCGGCACGTACGGGCCGATCTTGGGCAGGAACTCGCTGCCCCACACCGTGGGTGAGACCCACAGCAGCGGCACGAACATGCTGGCCGTCATCAGGCCGGCGGCCGCCATCATCACCGGGTGCAAGGCGCCTTCCCGCCGGGCAACCGCCGCGACGAGAAACGCCCCTCCCGCGAAGACGCCGGTGGCGGCCGTCGTGGCCATGGACGGATCCAGCTTCTTGAGCATCCACGTCCCTAGGACGGTCGCGGCCGCCCCAACCACGGCCGCCGCGAGCACCGTACCCCCCGACCTACCGGCGGCACGGCTTCGCTCGCGTTCGGCGTGACAGACCGCCCGCAGTCGACCCAGCACCGCAGCCATCAGGACGACTCCGTCAGAGCCCGAATCTCCGTCGGGAGCGCAAAGACGCTGTCATCCACAGCGCCATACTCGACCCGCTCCACGACAAATCCCTGTTCCTGGCCGAGCACCCGCTGCGTGACCCGCGCGGGGAGCCGGATCCCGCCAAAGTCGTTGTAGTCGTTCAGGACCGTCGTCACCTCGACCGCTCCCATGGGGCTATCTTGCGTGCGGAGGTTGCCGGCGAGCAGCCCGGTCTCCTTGTCGTAGAATTCCACGAACTCTTCGCCCCACTTCATCGTGACCTTGACCTTGTAACACGCCCGTCCCTCGAACTCGGTCTCTTCGAGCGTCTCCATCGAGGCCACGAATTTCCCGCGCTCCAGCAAGCCGTAGAACTCGGCCTGCTCTCGCATCTGGTTGAGCTCGAGGCCGTCGAGCAGCCGAGCTCCCAAGGCGGGATGGATGTTCCACCCTACCTCACCGTCGTAGCCGCTTCGGATCACCCCGATCCCGCTGAGCCGAACGGTCGTGGACACTTTGTTGGGCGCTGCGGCGTACACCTCGAGCGGACCACTGATTCCCTGGCTGGGAACGTTGAACTGTCCGACGACGTGTCTCGCCTGGGGCTTCTTCAACGCCGCGCGTCCCCCCATGGCTTCGATGTGCCGCTCTTGCAGGGTCGCGGGTTCAGGCAGGGCGGTCGTGGGCGACTGCGCCTGGGCCAGTACATTGCCGGCGATCAGCAGGGCGCTGACGAGCCCCACGGTCATTCGTAACGTTTGCATGTCACTACCTCCACGACTGAACGTGTTCAAGGTCGATTCGCGCACGCGGCCTCCCCGCACGGATCACCGACGCCGCCGCTCGTCCGATTGCGCTGATCGGCGATCCAAGCCACCGCCGCATCCAAGATCGGGTCGTGACCGGCCACGAGGGCCGCTCTCGTTGGAGCGATCGACTCGTCCGGAATCACGCCGCGGCCTTCGAGGGTGACCCCATCGGCGGTCACGAATTCGGCAAAGGCGTGGTACAGCACGTCACCGTTGGGGAGCCGATCCATGCGTGCCGGAAGCACCGCACCCGCTGTCCGCTGTCCAAAGACCCGCACCCGGCCAATGCTTTGCATGCCCCCGGCAAACGTCTCCGACGCACTGGCGGAGAGTTCGTCGACGAGCACCGCGACGGGTCCGGCAAAGGGGGTCACCCGCTCTCCCATGGGTGACACTCGCCGAGGATTGGCCGCGTGGCGCAAGTTGGTGGTCCTGGTGCGGAACGTCCCAAACTGGATGCGGTCGTCCAAGAAGTGACCGGCGACACCCATGACCATGCCGCCCACCCCACCCGGATTGCCCCTGAGGTCCATCACGATGCCGTCGAGACTGCGGAACTCGTGCACCGCCGTATCGATGGTCGGTAGAAGGGGGACCATCCAGACATTGAACCAAATCACGCCCACCCGAAGCCCATCCGGACCCGGAACGGCCCGGCGTGCGGCACGCCCGAAAAACGTGGGGAGGTTCCCGATCTTCACGGGCACGCTCGGATCCCGTCGGCGTACAAGATCCAGCGTCACTGGGCGGTCGCGGGAGTCCCGAAACTCGAGACGCACGCCAGTCCCTTGCTCGCCAGCCAGCAGCCGGCTGACTCTGCGCCATGCGCGGAACTCGACGGTGTACCGGCTGGAGTCCGCTCTGAGGGCCCGCACCACCTCGTCGATCTCGCCGTCGTCCACCCGCACGAGCGTCCACCCCGGCTCGACGCCAGCTGCCAACGCCGGCCCTTCCTCATCCACCTGGGTCACCACGATCGTGTCCGCGATCAGCCGAAAATCGAAGCCGAGATCTCCCACCGTGTCGAGACCCGGATCGCCATCCTCCGGATCCAGCGTGTCGGCCGCCTCTTTTGGAATCAGTCCAAAGTGCGACTGGCCCAACCGTCCGAGCATCTCCCGAATAGTGCCGCGCAGCTCCTCACGTTCCGTTGCCGCCTCGGCTCGCGGTCGGAGCTCTTCCCGGAGGGCCACCCAATCCACTCCGTTGAACGTGGTATCGAAGTGGCTCTCGTGCACGATGCGCCAAGCCGCATCGAAGGTTTCGAGACCCACCTGGCGGTCGTACGGGGCCACCGTGGTCGCGCAGGCAGCCACGATCGGAACCAAGGTCACGACCGCCCAGTGCCTGAGCGCGATCTGCGCGTATGCGTACTCTTGCTGCATCGTCTCTCTCTCCTCGGGTCATCGCCGCCCCGCGCGGCAGGTGCAGGGTACCTGCATGGGCGAAGCATCACAACGGTGCGGTGGGTGAACGGTCGGATTGGAGGGCCCAGCGGCGGAGCGGGCTCACGGACGGTGCGTCATGCGCGGGAACGGCCACCTCCCCGGGAAGCCCCGGGGCCCAAACGTCTTCCTCCGAGCACACCTTGGCTATGCGACGTGCGGATCCTAGCCCTGGAGGATCCGCTTCACCTCGGCGGCGCGGCGGCGGCTCACGTGTACCTTGGTGCCGTCGGTGAGGGTGAGCGTGGCGGACCCATCGCCGTTGCTCTCGACGTGGCGGACGGCCTCCACACTGACGAGCTCGGAGCGATTTGGGCGGACGAAAAGCTCACCCACTCGCGATTCCAGTTCGGAGAGCGTGTAGTCGGAAATGAAGATTCCGGATTGGGCATGGGCTCTGACGATCCCGTCCTTCACGTTGAAGCGCGACACTTGGTCGATCGGCATCAGGCGGTGTCCCCGTCCCTCACGCACGAGAACACGTGGGCGGCGTGGCGCCGAATACCCAACGGCGCGTTGAAGCCGCTCGAGCAGCTCGGTTGGGAGCGCCGTCGGCTGGCGGTGGGCAATGCGGTCCCGAGCACGGCCGAGCGCACGTTCCAGCCGCTCCAAGGTGACCGGCTTCACGACGTAGTCCACGGCCTCGTGATCGAAGGCCTTGAGAGCGTACTCGTCGTAGGCGGTTTGAAAGATGATGAGCGGCTTGGGATCGGGCAGGTGCCGCACGACGTCGAAGCCATCCACCTCCGGCATGGCGATGTCGAGGAGGACCACATCGGGACTTCGTTGTGTGATAAGCTCCAGGGCCTCGACACCGTTGGTCGCTTGCCCCGCGACTTCCACGTCAAGTTCTTGCAACATGAGCTCGAGCCGTCGACGGGCAGCTGGCTCGTCGTCGACAATGAGCACCCGCATGTTACGAGGCGGTGGTACGCTCGAGGGGGAGCCTCACGGTCACGGTGGACCCGCTTGGTCCGCTGCTCACCTCGAGGACTGCCCGATCGCCGTACAAGGTGCGAAGCCGCTCGCGCAGGTTTCCCAGTCCGGTGCCTTCCCGGTGCCGTTTGGGGAACCCAATGCCGTCATCACGAACCTCGAGAGCGAGGTCACCGTTGTTTCGGCTGGCCTCGATGGCGAGCGTGCCACCGTCGAGCCGTGTGCCGAGTCCATGTCGCAGGGCGTTCTCCACCAGGGGCTGCAGGGTCATGGGAGGGAGCGGTAGATCCAACACGTCGGGAGCGATGGTCCACGCGACCTGGAGGCGGTCTCCCCACCGCTCCTGCTCCACCGCAAGATAGGCCTCGAGGTAATCGAGCTCCTCGCGGACGGTGCCGCGCCCGTTTTGCGAGCGGTCCAACGTGCGGCGCAGGATTTCAGCGAGGTTCTCGACTGTCGCCTCGGCGGCCCGTCCGTCCGTCCGCACCAGCGAGGCTACCGTATTGAGCGCGTTGAACAGGAAGTGCGGATTCATCTGCGCTTGCAGGGCGGCGAGTTGTGCTTCGGTGGCTTCGGTGCGCGCCTTGGCCGCCGCTTCCGCCTGCTCGCGTGCGTGGCGATAGAGGAAGCGCGTCGTGTCCCGCACCGTGCGAATGGCGAAGAACACGTAGTAGCTGAACAGGGCCAGGACCACCAGCATGATAGGCTTGTCGATGGCCGAAGGAATGACGAGTCCAATGGCGAGCGCCATAAACACCCCACCCAGAATCGCCATCCCCGGAAGCACCAGGAGCATCTGATGAAGGTGGCGGTGCTCGGCTCGAAACCACGTCTGGACCCGGCGATCGCAAGCCACCGCTCGGCGCTGTCCCGCCTGATGAAGGACGAACGCGGTCGTCAGCATCGTGAGACCGGTCATGCCCAACGCGAACCCCGCGAGTCGAAACGGCTCGAACCCCTCGGTTCCTGTGACGGCATCCACGACCACGACTACCAGAACGAAAAGGAGGGAACCCACACTCAGCCAGAGTGTTCGCCTGACCTGGGTCGGGGCGTCCGCCACGGTCGCCGCCAGGATCTGCCGAGTGGACCACTCCAACGATTCCCCAGAGGGGATTTGATTCTCTTGATCGGACATGCCACGTAATCTCGCCGTTTCCTCGCCGTCAGGCGACCCGTTGCATGATACCAGATACGCGCTCGCGTACTACCGGAGCACCCCCGAACGGTCGGGAAACGGGGCCGGGCGGCTAGTCTCGGAGCTCGAGTGGTGGATGGGGTCGACTCCTTCGTACCGGCGCGGAACTTGAAGCTATCTGGTGAATTGGCCCGGATGGCGCCTTTCCAGGTCTTCGCCTTGACGTGGGTGGGCCGCCCCATTTCTATACGCGCCATGAGCTTGACCGCCAGCGCTCCGCACGGACATACGGGTCACCACCCGGGATCGAAGGGGTCCCCACCCGTGTAGTCCGGACGCCAGTGCTGCTCTCACGCCACAGCGACGCCGGGCCCGCGGGTCCGGCGTCGCTGTTTTGTCTTCGCGGGGGCGGTCGACGCCCTCCCGCTGGAACGAGGTCCGAAAGCGAGTTCGGTCGATGACATCACCGCTGCACCTAGGCCTTCCGAAGGGCCGGATGGAGCCCGAGGTCTCGCGGCTTTTGACCGATGCGGGAATCCGCATCACACCCACAGCACGCGGATACCGGCCACAGCTCTCACTGCACGATACGGAAGCCAAGGTCCTCAAGCCGCAGAACATCGTGGAGATGCTGGCCCTCGGGAGCCGCGACGTCGGCTTTGCGGGAGCCGATTGGGTGGCCGAGCTCGAAGCGAGCGTCGTCGAGATATTGGACACAGGGCTCGATCCGGTCCGCCTCGTTGCGGCGGCGCCGGTGACCCTGCTCGAGCACGGGAAGCTGCCACACCGGCGTCTGGTCATCGCGTCGGAATTCGAACGGTTGACTCAAGCCTGGATTGATCGACGGGGGCTACACGCCGAGGTCGTGCGCTCGTACGGTGCTACCGAGGTGTTCCCACCGGAAGATGCGGATGTCATCGTGGACATCGCCGCGAGCGGTGCCACACTCCGCGCCAACGACTTGGTGGAGGTGGACGAGCTCATGCGGTCCTCCACCCGGCTGTATGCGAGTCCTCAGGCCATGGCGGACGCGGTCAAACGGAGACGAATCGAAGATCTCAAGCTGATTCTCTCGAGCGTGATCGAAGCTCGCCGCCGCGTGATGGTCGAGGTGAACGCCTCTGCGGAGTGTCTGGACGCCGTGGTCGCGGCCCTCCCGTCGATGCGTCGGCCGACGGTGGCACCGCTCTTTGGCAACAGTGGCTATGCGGTGCGCGCCGCGGTCCCGCGCCACATGCTGCACCGTGTGATCCCGGCGCTCAAAGCCGCCGGGGGCAGTGACGTCGTCGTGACCGAGCTGGGCCAAATCGTTCCATGACACAGCATCCACCGGGCCCCGCGCCGCGCACGAGTGAGAGACCGTACCATCGCTTGCCCATGGCCGGGACTTCGCTCAAGCTCGATGCCAACGAGGGCGCGCGACCACCGCAAGATCTCGTCGATACCGTGCGGGAAGCCGGTGCGGAGCTGCTCCGGCGATACCCCAATACATCGGATTTGGAGGTGGCGCTGGCCGAGCGGTTGGGTATCGATCCGCAGCGCGTGTACGCCACCGCCGGGGCCGACGATGCCATCCAACGATGCTGTTGGGCGTTCTTGCGTCCCGGGCGCGAAGCTCTCTTACCCAAGCCGGGGTTCTATCTCTTCGAGCGATGTGCGCGGCTGTTGGGAAACCCGATCGTGCCCGTACCTTGGCTCGAGGGTCCGTTTCCCCGCGACGCATTCCTGCAAGGCGTGAGCGGCGCCACCGCCCTGGTGGCCATCATCTCCCCCAGTAATCCCACCGGAGCCGTGGCGACCTTCGACGACGTGCACACGATCGCACGCCACACGCCACGCGCCCTCGTGGTGCTCGATCACGCATACGTCGAGTACGCCGACGAGGATTTGACCGCCGGCGTCCAGGATTTCCCGAACGTCGTGGTGCTCAGGACCCTCTCGAAGGCATGGGGACTTGCCGGGTGCCGCGTGGGATACGTGATTGGGGCGCCGGAGGTGCTCGAGCCCCTCCGAGCGGCTGGCCAACCGTACAGCGTTGCAGCCCCCTCGGCCGCCATGGCCCGCCAGCACGTGACGACGGGCAAAGACACCGTCGTAGCCCATGTGTCCCGGGTACGAGAGGAGCGCCGCTTGTTGACTTCCACACTCCAGCGCCTCGGACTGCGGCCGTTGCCGTCACAAGCAAACTTCATCCTCGTGGACTGCGCCGATCGTGCAGCAGGGATACACAAGGCACTCGAGGACCACGGCATCGTGGTCCGCGCGTTCCCGGAGGACGAAGACCTGGCCACCTTCCTTCGGATCACCTTGCCCGGCGACGAACGGGAGTTCGCTCAGTTGACCCGAGCGCTGACCGAGGTCCTCGCATGACGATTCGAGCCGCGAGTATCGAACGGAAGACGGGTGAGACGTCCGTTACGGTGACCCTGACCGTCGATGGACGCGGGTCCGCATCCGTCGAGACCGGCATCGGATTCCTCGACCATTTGCTGACCGCTCTCGCCCGGCACGCCCGTTTCGATTTGATCCTCCGATGTCAGGGTGATCTGGAGGTGGACGATCATCACACGGCCGAGGACTGCGCCCTCGCGCTGGGATCCGCCCTGGATCAGGCACTCGGCGAGCGACAGGGGATCACGCGATTCGGTGATGCGCTGACTCCTCTCGACGAGGCGCTTGCTCGGGCCGCGGTCGATCTCTCCGGACGACCGTTTGCCGATGTCACGCTCGGTCTGACCCGAGACCGCCTCGGCGCGCTCTCCTGCGAGAACGTGGAGCACGTCCTGTCCTCGCTGGCCACAGCGGCTCGGATGACCTTACACGTGGACTGTCTCAAGGGCCGCAACGATCATCACCGCGCGGAAGCGGCATTCAAGGCGGTCGCATTGGCACTCCGCCGGGCGGTTGCGCCGTCTGGGTTCGACGACGTTCCCTCCACAAAGGGTACCTTGGGAGACTGACGGGCGTGACCGAGATCGTCATCGTGGACTCGGGTGTCGCCAACCTGGCCTCCGTGACCAGTGCGTTCCGTCGGCTCGGCTACGGTGCGCGGATCAGCACGTCGCCAGAAGAGATTCACACGGCCCCATGGGTCGTGCTTCCCGGCGTGGGGGCGTTCGGCGCCGGCATGCGGGCGCTCCGGGCGCATGGCCTCGACGTGGCGCTGCGCGAACGAGTGCGCGAGGATCGCCCGTTCCTGGCAGTCTGTCTCGGACTTCAGCTGCTCACCGACGCAAGCGACGAGGACCCGGGTATCGCCGGTCTCGGCATCGTTCCGGGTACCTGCCGCCGACTGCCGCCAAGCGTCCGGGTGCCGCACCTGGGTTGGAACCGGGTGGAACCCGATGGGCGTTGTCGCTTGGTTGCGAGCGGTGACGCCGCGTTCGCCAATTCGTATTGCCTCGAGCAGCCGCCGCGCGGATGGCATCACGCCAGCTCTACGCACGGGATCTCCTTCGTCGCCGCACTGGAGCGCGGCGCGGTTCTCGCCTGCCAGTTTCATCCCGAGCTCTCGGGAACTTGGGGACTTGCGTTGCTCGAGCGGTGGGTGCGCGGGACGACGCTGCAAGCGTCAGGCCCACCGGTGAATGGTAACCGGGGGCTCATTCGCCGGCTCATCCCGTGCCTCGACGTGCGGGACGGACGCGTCGTGAAGGGCGTGCAGTTTCAGGAACTCCGCGATGCGGGGGACCCGGCCGAGCGAGCCGCCCTCTACGAACGGCAGGGTGCTGATGAGATCGTGATGCTGGACGTTGCCGCATCCCCGCACGCGCGAGACACCCAGACCGAGACCGTGCGCCGCGTGCGTGCGGCCATCACCATCCCCCTGACCGTCGGGGGCGGGGTTCGGTCCGTCGACGATGCACGCCGTCTGTTGGAGGCCGGGGCCGACAAGGTGAGCGTCAACACCGCCGCCGTGCGCCGCCCGGCGTTGTTGGGTGAGATGGCTGCGGCGTTCGGGAGTCAGTGTACGGTGCTCGCCATCGACGCGCGGCAACGTGGCGACCGTTGGGGGGTGGTGGTCATGGGCGGGCGGGACGCCACCGAATTCGACGCCGTGCAGTGGGCCCGCCAGGGGGTGTCCGAAGGTGCGGGCGAGATTCTCCTCACGAGCTGGGATCGCGACGGGACGCGGAAGGGGTGCGATCTCGCGCTCATCAGCGCGGCAGCTCGGGCGGTGTCCGTCCCCATCATCGCCTCCGGTGGTATCGGATCCCACGACGACGCGGCCGCAGCCATCGAGGCGGGTGCCGAGGCCGTTCTCGCGGCATCCATCTTCCACGACGACGACGCCTCCGTGATGGATGTGAAAGCGTCCCTCGCCGCGCGGGGCGTTCGAGTGCGCCGATGATCGTCCCGAGCATCGATCTCATGAACGGTCGCGCCGTGCAGCTTCGCCGGGGCCGCCACCATGCGCTCGACGGTGGTGATCCACTTGCGCGCCTCGAGGAGTTTTCGGTGGCTGGGGAAGTCGCGGTGGTCGATCTGGATGCCGCCCTGGGCCGCGGATCCAACAAGCCACTGATCCGTCAGATGGTGCGGCGCGCCCCGTGTCGGGTCGGTGGCGGTATTCGCTCGTTGGATGCCGCCGTCGATTGGTTGGACGCTGGCGCGATGAGAGTGATGCTGGGCACGGCCGCATCGCCCGAACTCTGCGGTGCCCTTCCCAGAGACAGGGTCATCGCCGCCGTGGACGCGGATCGTCGCGAGGTGGTGGTGGACGGCTGGCGATCACGAACCGGCCGGGAGGTGATCGACGTGGTCCGCGAGCTCGCGCCGTTCGTGGGCGGGTTCCTCCTGACGCAGGTCGAGCGCGAGGGGATGCTGGGAGGATTCGATATGGTGCTCGTGGAGGAAACCGTTGAACACGCTGGCGACGCACGCGTCACAGCCGCGGGTGGGATCGTCACGGCAGAGCATGTGGCTGCACTGGATGCGCTGGGTGCCGATGCACAAGTCGGCATGGCCCTCTACACCGCACGCCTGGCATTGGGCGATGCCATCGGCGCGCCACTCCCGGCGGGCGAGCTGTGGCCCACGGTCGTCTGCGACGAAGGCGGCTTGGCGCTGGGCCTCGCCTGGAGTACCCATGAGTCCCTGACCCTGGCGGTGGCTGAGCGTCGGGGAATCTACTGGTCTCGTTCCCGGAATGCCCTTTGGGTCAAAGGCGAGACGTCGGGCAACCGGCAGGTACTCCTCCGGGTGGATGTCGACTGCGATCGTGACGCCTTGCGGTTCACCGTGCGGCAAGAGGGCACCGGATTCTGTCACCGTGGCACACCGAGCTGTTGGGGAGACGACTTTTCCGTGGCGGCGCTCGCCGGTTTGCTCGCGGTGCGAGGTCAATCCCGCGACACCCGGTCTGGTACTGCCAAGCTGTTTGCCGATCCTGCGCTGCTGTCCGCGAAGCTTCGGGAAGAGGCTGCCGAGCTCGCCGGCGCCGCGACCGACGCGGACACGGTGCACGAGGCTGCAGACGTCCTGTATTTCGTTCTTGCGGCGCTCGCTCGCCGAGGCCTGTCGTTTCACGACGTCGAAGCGGAACTCGCTCGACGAAATCGGACCGTTTCCCGTCGCCCCATGGCGCCCAAGCCAGGAACCGGGGAGTCACCGTGACGAGGGTGTGGCTCGCTGCACGGTCCGTGGACGAGATACTCCAGCACCGGGTCGACGCCGTGAGTAGCGAGGCCTTGGGGACCGCGGAACCCATCGTTCGAGATGTGCGGAGCCGAGGCGACGTCGCGCTGCGCGAGTACGCGGAGCGATTTGGCGAGGTCGGCCCAGATGATCCGCTCTTCATTGTGGGGCCCGGTCTGGCCCGAGCGCTCGACGCTCTCTCACCCGACGATCGCCGACTCCTCGGCGCGACGGCGGAGCGCATTCGCGCGTTTGCCGACGCGCAACGCGGCGCCCTGACCAACATCACGGTACCCGTCGAGGGCGGGCACGCCGGTCATACCGCACAGCCCGTGGAGCGGGCCGGTTGTTACGCCCCAGGGGGCCGGTATCCCCTTCCCTCCTCGGTCCTCATGACGGCACTCACTGCGAAGGCCGCGGGTGTTGCCAGCGTGTGGGTCGCAAGCCCGCAGCCGACGCCCGTCACGCTGGCGGCGGCGGCCATGGCAGGGGTGGAGGGCGTGATCGCAGCCGGTGGGGCACACGCGGTGGCGGCGCTCGCGTATGGCGCCGGCCCCGTACCACCGAGCGACGTCATCGTTGGACCGGGCAACCGATACGTGACGGCGGCCAAGTATCTCGTTTCCCGCTCGGTTCGCATCGACCAGTTCGCGGGGCCCTCCGAACTCCTCGTGCTCGCCGACGACACGGCGAATCCCGCGCTCGTCGCCGCGGATCTCCTGGCCCAGGCGGAACACGACCCCGACGCACTTCCGGTGCTCGTGACGACTTCGCCTTCGCTCGTGGAGAGGGTGCGTCACGAGATCGACCAACAGCTCGCCGAGCTCCCGACGGCGGACGTGGCCCGCGCCGCCCTTCGGAATGGCGGCGTGGTCCTCGTGGCATCGCAGACCGAAGCCGTCGCGGCGTGCGATAGGATCGCGCCGGAGCACCTGGAGGTGATGACTCGCAACGCCAAAGACACGGCCGGCAAGCTCCAGCACTACGGGGCATTGTTCATCGGAGAGGGCGCCGCCGAGGTGCTCGGTGACTACGGCGTCGGGCCCAACCACGTGCTGCCCACCGGGGGGTCCGCCCGCGCTACCGGTGGATTGTCCGTCCTGACGTTCCTCCGGGTCCGAACATGGCTCGAGATCGACGACCTCGAGAACGCACGACCCGCTGCCGAACGTGCCATGTGGCTTGGACGGCTCGAGGGCCTCGAGGCCCACGCGCGGTCCGCGGAACGGAGGCTGAGTCACCGGCGCGTGACTGGATAACGAGAGGCCAACTTCCCGAGAACCAGCCGGCCCCTGCATTTTCGAGAGTCTATGCGTTACCGCGAGTATCGAGCTGGATCCCGGTTGGGACCGTATGTGACCTGTCTCTGGACCCTGGACGGGCCCCCAGGGGAAGGGGCACCGGAACCGGTGTTCCCCGATGGCAACATGGAGCTGGTGTTCAACTTCGGTGAGCCGTTCAGACACCATGCGCGCAGCCATGCCGTCTCACAACCCGCGAGTTTGGTGGTGGGTCAGATCACCGGCCCCATGCACATAGCACCGACCGGGCGGATCGACATCCTCGGCATCCGCTTTCGTCCGGGCGAAGCTCACCGCTTCATTCCCATACCGCAGGATGATCTCAGCGACCGGTGGTTCGCGCTCGCCGAGTTGGACACGCGGCTACCGCCGCATCTGCACGAGCGTTTGGGTGATCAGCCCGCGGGGCCGGCGCGGATCCGGATGGCGTGCCGGGCGCTCGAAGCGGCACTCGGCGCCCAAAGCAAGGACCTGGCCGTTCGCCATGCGTGCCAACACATTCGTCGGCACGAGGGTCGAATCTCGGTGAGCCATCTCGCACGCGAGGCTTGCCTCACGCCCCGCCAACTGGAACGCCGTTTTGCACGAGAAGTCGGCCTATCACCCAAAATGCTATGCCGCATCACGCGCTTTCAGTCCCTGCTTCGTGCGGTGGAATGCGATACGGAACACCGGTGGAGTGCTGTGGCGCATCGATTCGGCTACTACGATCAAGCCCATATGATCAGAGACTTCCGGGCCTTCACAGGACAAACGCCAGGAGCATACCTCCGCTCGACCCCGGCCCTCGGCGAGCTATTCGTCGAGGGCTCACCGGAGGTGTCGGATTTTTCCAAGACCGACGCACGGTCTGCGCATTAGCGTACGGAACCTGCCACCGAGGAGTCACAACGTGTGGATTCGATTAGGGGTGATCATCATTCCGCTGTTCCTCATTGCGGGAGGTTCGCATGCCATCGGCTTCGCAGATGCAGCCGGAGGGCTGGCGGAACTCAGCTTCATGACGGGATGTTGGCAAGGCTCGTTCCAGTCCCGCAGCGGAACCGGCATCATCGAGGAGCACTACACGACTCCCTCCAGCAACGTCATGCTAGGCACCACTCGCTACTTGATGGGCGAGCGGACCGTGCAATTCGAACTCACGGTGATCCGCGAAGACTCGAGCGGCGTGTGGCTCACCCCGTATCCGGGTGGGCGGCGCTCGGAGCACGATTTTCGACTCACGCACGTGGAAGACGGACAAGCGCTATTCGAAGCTCCGGAGCACGACTATCCAACACGGATCTGGTACACCCGGGACGGGGAGAGCGGCCTGAGCGCACGAATCGACGGTGGGGAGGGCGATGCGGGGCGGGGCTGGCGCCTTTTGCGCACCGATTGCTTCTAGATGGACTTCACGGCTTCTTCCACGTCGACACCTCGCTCCTTATGAGGGGCCGTTTTTCCGATCGTGGCCGCGATACCGTTTAGCATCCCGGAAAACACAAAGCTGTGGATGGGATAGAGCGCATACCAATAGAGGAGTCCTGCGAGTCCCACGGGATCGAAGATCGCAGTCTGCGAAATGGTAGCTCCGCCATCCCGTGGTTCCAGTTCGAATTGCAGCCACGCACGGCCTGGGAGTTTCATCTCGGTCCGAAGACGGAGTAGACGACCAGGTTCGACCGCTTCCACACGCCAGAAGTCCACGGTGTCACCTGGTAAGACCCGGTGGGGGTCGCGACGACCTCTTCGCATTCCGGGTCCTCCCACGAGTAGATCGAGGAACCCGCGAAGCCTCCAAAGCCAATTGCCGTAGTACCACCCCACCTGACCACCGATGCGCTGGATCGGAAGGAACGATTGTTTCGGATCCTGCGGCACTTGGACCGTGCGGTGATCGACGATCCGGCGTCCAAAGCGTACACCGCCCCAACTCCGGGCGCTCCGACGAGACGAAAGGGCGTCCGACCAGCGGGTTTCGGCGAACTCTCGGTCTTCGTTCTTCAGGGCTCGCGCGATCGACTCCGGCACGGAACGCGGCTGCACGGCAAACACGTCTCGGGCACTCCTGTCCGTCACTACCGTGTCGTTGCGCACACTGTCAATGAGAGCGCGGCCCACCCTGGCATACACGGGGGTGACCAGGCCGAGCCAAAGGCTCGAGAGCCTGGGGGAAAGCACTGGAACGGGAATCATCAGTCGCTTGAGCCCGCGCTGCTGAGCGTACTCTCGCATGAGATCGAGGTACGACACCGGCTTGGGTCCGCCAATCTCGAACACCCCGCTGACCTCGGGTTGCGCTTTGAGCGCTTGAAGCAGGTACGCGACGACGTCTTCGATTCCGATGGGTTGTGCGAGCTTTCGGACCCAACGCGGCGTGATCATCACCGGAAGCTTCTCCACGAGCGCACGAATCATCTCGAACGACAGGCTCCCGGAGCCGATGATGATCGAAGCCCGCAGTTCGATCGTCGGTACTCCGGATGCTGCGAGAATGCGCCCCACCTCCTGCCGGCTCGCCAGGTGAGGGGAAAGTTCTTGCCCACGTCCCAAACCACCCAAATAGATGATCCGTTGCACCTCGGCTGTTCGCGCGGCGGCCGCAAACGCGGCTGCTCCACGGCGATCCAACTCGGCAAACTCCTTCCGATCTCCCATGGAGTGAACGAGATAATACGCGCTATGGACCCCTTTCAGGGCCGCGCGGAGTGAAGCTCCATCCAGCACATCGCCTTGGACGACTTCGGTCTGCGGTGCCACGCGAGGTCGCAGATAGTCTGGCCGGCGCGCCAGGCATCGGAGTGGAGAACCGGACGCCTCCAAGACTCGGAGAAGCCGTCCACCCACATAGCCGCTGGCGCCCGTCAACAGGACGAGCCGATCATGGATCTCAGAGCCGGGCATCATCGGGGGTTTAGGTCACCGAGTGGGCCGGCTGGATGGAGCGGAGCACGGAGCGGAAATCGGTGAGATCACGAGCCCAGACTACGCCCGGTCGCTCCAACGCCACGCCGAGCATCCCCGCCACCTGACCGCCAACGATGATCTGCACGTCATCGGGAAGTTGTTGTCGGAGCTGGAGCAGGTAGCGACCCCAGCGCGCTACATCGTTCGGGTTGATGAAGCTGAGCCCCACGGCGGCCGCGCCCACTTCCGTGGCCCCGGCCGAGACGTCCTCGGCGGGGAGATCCGAGCCAAGCAAGATGACTTGCCACCCCTCGGCCGCGGCGACCGAGGCAGCGAGCATCGCTCCAATCTCATGCCGCTCTCCAGTGGGCGTCCCGATGATTATCCGTGGCGCCGTTTCGGCCGGTTCCACCGCTTCGGTCAACCATCCGATGAGGTTCCGTAAGACCACGGTGGCCATGTGCTCGTGACGAGGCCGGAGGGTGCCCTCTTGCCATCGATCCCCAATCCGGCGAAGCAGAGGGACCAACAGTGATTCCGTCACGTGCGTTGCACCGAGTGCGACCGCCGCCCGCTTGACTACCGCATCCAAGCGACCCGCATCGAGGGACTCCACCGCGGCCATCGCCTCCTCGAGCGAAACATGATCCACCGGGCGGTGACGCAGGATCTTGCTGTTACTGCCGGACCCCACTCGCGACTCCAACTCCGCGCGAAGTGCGGCTTCGTCCTCCTGGACCAGCCCCTCCAGTTCGGTGCTGGTCAGGCGGGCGACCTGGCTGATCGAGCGGCCCGCCTGCGTGGCGCGGTTGAGCAGTGCCAGACGCTCGATGTCGGCGTCCGAGTACAACCGTTGCCCCCCGTTACTGCGGGATGGCTCGACGACACGGTAGCGCCGCTCCCAGGCCCGCAGGACCGAGGGGGAGAGGCCAGTGCGGAGAGCGACCACCCGTATAGGGTGTCGGCCGCGGGTGTCAACCTTGTTCATAGCCTCAAAATCACCACTTGTCCATCAGTTGTCAACATAAACATTGTACGAACTATTGACATACCACATCTGTAGAGCTATATTCCTGCACGATGAGTGAACGGCAAGTCGTTCAGGCAGCGGATCTGAGCGGGTGACACGTCGAGCCTTGATCGTAGACGACAGCCCCCTGCTGACACGAGTGCTCGTCAGGACGCTCGAAGGGCAGAACTGCCTTGCACAAGCGGTTTCCAATGCGGAGGCCGCGCTGGAGGCCGCCCGCGATCAGAGGATCGACGTGGTCTTGATGGACGCCCGGATGCCGGGCCTGTCGGGCGAATCGCTGTACCGCGCACTCGTCGTAGCGCGCCCGGATCTATCAACGAAAGTCGTGGTGATGAGTGGCGACCCGGATGCATTGGAATGGGCTAGCAGCCAGGGATTACCCGTGCTCCAAAAACCGTTCGAATTGGCCGAGCTTTTCACCACCATCAACAGGATTACATCGCAGTCGACGTAACGGGGGAATTCCCATAATCCAAGCTGGGCCCCCGTCAGCACCAACCACGCAACGCATCTCGAGGGAGGACTAACATGAAGTTTCGCAAGCTCGCTGCTCTCGTGGCCGTCATGGCCGTAGCAACCGTCAGCACGGCGCAAGCGCAGTACGAGAAGAAGGCATCAAAAAACATCGTCGAAGTGGCGGTGGAAGCGGGGTCGTTCAACACGCTCGCGCAGGCCCTCACGGCGGCCAACTTGGTCGAGACGCTGCAGGGGAAGGGTCCCTTCACCGTATTCGCGCCGACCGACGAGGCATTCGCAAAGCTTCCCAAGGGTACCCTGGAAGCCCTGTTGAAGGACAAGGATAAGCTCACGGCCATCCTCACCTACCACGTGGTAGCTGGAAACGTCACATCCGATCAGGTCGTGAAGTTGAACGAGGCAAAGACCGTGAATGGCAAGATGGTCATGATTCGCGTGAAGGACGGCGTGGTCATGGTCGACAACGCCAAGGTCACGAAGACTGATATCAAGGCGTCAAACGGCGTGATTCACGTCATCGACACCGTGATTTTGCCGGGTTCCTAACCTCGCGTACGGGCGGCGGCCGAATTCGTTCCGGCTGCCGCCCGATCTTTCTTTCAGGCCACGGCGTGCCGCGAAGCCCACCACCTCCACACCATCCAAAGCCCGACGCACGCGAGCGCCATTCCCGCCTGCCAAAAAATCTCGTGGGCCGGGCCGAACCACACCGACCCGTGCGCCCCCAAGTACATCAGGTGGACGAGCCGCACCGCGTTGATGACCAAGAAGGCCAGCGGACAGATCGCGAGCCCAATCCATCGATCCCGGCGTCCCGCTGGGTAGGCGGCGATGGCGGTACCAAGCAGCACGGTGCCGGGCAGCGCCGTGCATCCGCGAGAGATCTCGATCCCGAAGCCATTGGTGTGAAACACCGCGGTGGCATCACGCACGACGTCCATACCTCCCATCCGGAGCACTCCAACGGTCAGCTGCGCCGTGAGCGTCCGCACGTGGACGAGCACATCGCCTAATACGGCTTCTCGGAAGCCGACCCAGAGCGCGAGCGCGGCGAGCGCCACCGCCGCGACGAAACGCACGCGCCAACGCAATGGACCGCGGCCCATCACGCCCTCCGCTCGAGGGGCGTGCGGGCCCAGAGCGCGACAGCGACAATGACCGTTGCCACGAGGATGAGGATCACCGTCGAAAACGTGGGCACCCGGATTGGGGTGGCCGCGGTCACACCGTTGACCGAGGCAAAGACCGTCGTCTCGCCCCGAGCAACGCCCGTGACGGTGGCGCTGGCGACCCCCGACCCGTCCGTGACCACTGCCGCGGGAGCCACGGTCGCCAGGCTGGCGTCGTTGGTGGAAAAGTTGACGGTGACCCCGGCTTCCGGGCTCCCGCCGCGGGTGACCGTTGCGCGGACCGTGGTGGTCTCCCCGATGCCGAGTGCGCGATCGGGGTCCAGCACCGCGGTAATGAACAGCGCGGGTGTCCCCCGAATGGCGTTGAGCAGACCCGCGCCGCAGAGCTCGGGACACTGGGTGGACGAGCGCGGCAGCGCGTTGGATTGCAATTCGGTGAGGAGCTGCGCGGGCGTGAGTCCGGGGTCGCTCGCGAGCCAAAGGGCTGCGACTCCCGCGACGTGGGGGGCAGCCATCGATGTCCCATTGAAGTACGCGTAGCCGCCCTGAACCATGCTGAGCACGCCGTCGGGATCGCCGTCCAGGTTGTCGTCCCGTTGTACGTCGCCGCCAGGAGCTAAGATCTCAATGGTGGTCCCGAAATTCGAGTACCGTGACACGAGACGCCCCCGCGCGTCGCTCGCCGCGACAGTAACGACGTTGTTGCAGCTGGCCGGCATCACCTGCGAGGCGTCTACCGCGTCGTTTCCGGCGGCCACGACGACGGTGGCGCCGGCATTCACCGCGTCGTTGATCGCGGATTGCGTCGAGGGCGATGCCGAACACGGCACGCCCGGCGGAGTGCCGAGACTCATGTTGATGACGCGTGCCGGCGTCGGGTTCAACGGCGCTCCGGCCACTGGTAACCCGGCAGCCCACCGAATGGCATCGTTGATGTCGGCCGTACTTGCTCCGCACTTCCCGAGCACCCGCACCGGCAACACACCCACGCGCCAGTTCACGCCCGCTACCCCCACGGTGTTGTCGGTGTTGCCGACCCCGACCGTGCCGGCCACGTGGGTGCCATGCCAGCTGTTGGGCAGGGCCGGGCTCCCCGGAAAGCACTCGCCCGCGGCGGCCGCGTCCCCCGGATCGGTGGGATCGGCATCGCGGCCATCACCGTCGTTGGCGGTCGACGGATCGCTGATCATATCGAATCCAGAGAGCAGATTGGGCGATCCGGCAATGTCGGGGTGAGCGGGGAGGATCCCCGTATCCAGGATCGCGATGACGATCCCGCCGTCCCCAGTCCCCGCATCCCACGCCCGGGGGAGGCCGATCCCACCCGGCGATTCGCCGCTGCCCGAACCGTTATTCAAGTAGTGCCACTGCTGCGCGAATCGAGGGTCGTTGGGTAGGACATCCGGCGCTACCATTGGCCGTGCGAGATAGAGGATGAAATTCGGCTGAGCGAATTCGACGTCCGGTCGGTTCTGCAAGCGACGCGCCACCGCCCATGTGCTATCTCGGGCCTGTCCGGCGTCATATGTGGCAACGACGGGCGGTGGGATCCGGTAGATGTATTCGCCGCCGGCCATGCGCCGTGGAGCCTCCTCGAGCCCATAACTGGCCAGTGTAGCGGCGGACATCGTCATCTGACCAGCCATCTTCACGATGATCTCGCCAGGAACGAAGACGGGACGGGCGGGTACGTTTCGCTCGAACAGTGTCTGCACCTGTTGAGGGGTCAATTCCTGCGACGAGACTGGAGGAACCGTGAGCGTGCTGCCAAGTACGAAGAACCCGATGACGGCGGTTCGCATGGATCCGCTCCTTTCCGCGAGGACCGGTTGCCACTTCTAAAGGTCTGAGAGATGTTTGGAACGTATGCGCGAGAATATACGATGGAACGGCTCGCTCAAGTGAGCCAGATCACTGGTAGACGATCATGTCACCAATCATGAAGCTCGTGACGTCGGCGTTGCTGGCGAGCGGGGCCATGTGCTCGGCTGGCATACCGGAGAGCGAACCCGCACCCCAGCCCGAAGTCGAATTCACGGTGGTCGGGGCCGTCGAAACGCAGGGGTCCGACACGGTCTCGGTGCAGGCCACAGCCCCGGGAGAGGTCATCTTGGTAGGGCGCATCTCCACACCCACCCCATGCTACCAGCTGGAGTCCGAATTACGGGGATCCGGCGATGACCTGACACTCGAGATCGCGGCCCGCGCGCTCCCCCGCATCTGCCCCCAAGTGCTTGCAGCGTATGAATATCGTGCGCGCCTGTACCGGCTCGGCGTTGGCAAGTATCGCATGACGGTTGTGCACGCTTATCCCGAGTCGGGATGGGAAGGACGATCCTACGAGATCCGGGTGGAGATTCCCGGGTGAGGAGCGCCGGCTGAACCCTAGGACCGTTCGACAACGGTCGGGGCCACGGGAGCCCCCTCCTGCAGTCGCTCCAACCCACCAACCACCACCAGCTCACCAACCTGGATGCCCTCGACCACTTCCACGAAGCCAGGTGTCCGAATTCCGAGGACGACCTGCCGCCGCGTCGCCGCATTCTCCTCGACGACCCAAATGTAATCGGCGCCCTGCAGCGGCAAGATGGCGTCCTCGGGAACGACCACGGCGCTGGGCCGTACGTCCGTAACCAACCGCGCTTCGATGAACATGCCGGGCTTGAGCTCCCGGCGGCGATTCGATACCCGCGCCTTGACGGTGATCGTTCTTGCCGGAAGACGCACTACGGGATCCACGAAATCCACGACGCCGGTGAACTCTCGATTCTCGGCGGCCGCCACCCGGAAGGTCACCTCCTGACCCACGCGAAGCCGGTCCGCATACCGTTCCGGAACCGGGAACGTTGCGCGCTGCGGGTCCGCCGTCTGCAACGTGGTGAGCCGCGTGGACGTGGTCACGTAGTCACCAAGGCTCACGAATCTTTGGCCTACCACACCGGCAAACGGCGCACGAACGGTGGTTCGTGCCAGACGGACCTGCTGCAGCTCCAGCTGTGCTCGCGTGCTTCGCGCGTTGGCTTCGGCCGCCTCGAGATCCGCCTCGGATGATGCATTTCGCTCGAGGAGCTCTTGCGTTCGCCTGAGTGCCTGTTGAGCCAGATCGCGTTCGGCCTCGAGCTGGGCCACCTGCGCCCGCAACTGGGCGTCGTCCACCTTGAAGAGCGGGTGGTCCTTCGCCACTTCGGCACCTTCCCGCACGAGGATCTCAACCAACCGTCCCTCGATCTCAGGACGTAATTCGATGTATTGCACGGCTTCGATCGCACCGGTAGCGAAGATGGCATCGACGACGGTGTCGCTCCGGGCCTCGGCAACCTCGACCGGGATGGGCGGGAACCCACCACCACCATTGTTGGCAGATTCGGCTCGCTGACAACCTACGAAAACGAGAGCCACAAGAACGAGCGCGTGGTACTTCACGGAAGATTCTCCTGCCCGAGGAGTCGGCGGCCAAGGATCGCCTCCAGGCCGGCCAAGGCAAGTCGAGTGCCGTACCGGGCCTCTGCCCGGCCTGCCTCGGCCTCGGCGAGACTCACTTGTGCCGTGATGAGGTCGATGATGGTCGTGGCACCTGAACGATACCGTTCTTCCTGCACGCGGAGATTCTCCCGTGCAACGAGCACCGCGCGCGCCGCCAGCTCGGAACTCGCACGCGCCGTGTTGTAGTTCTCATACGCTTCGATGACGTCGCGGCGCACTCCCCGTTCCGTGTCCTCCCGAACCGCCTGCGCAATGTCGCGGCTCGACAACGCACGGGAGAGCTCGACCTCTCGCTGTGCATTGTTCCAGACGGGCACGCTGACGCGAAATCCCGCCAGCGACCGCGTGGTAGCCGAGGGGAAGAACTGATCGTCGAACGTCGTGATCTGCCCAAACAGATCGAGCTGGGGCAGGTACGCCCCGCGCGCCACGGACACTGCGGCGGCGGCGGCCCGCTCACCGGCTCGCGCCCCGAGCACCTGCGGGCTTCGCGCCGCCGCCTCGGCAACGGCCTCGGTTTCGGAGATCGGCAGCGCCGGCGCCGGTATCGTATCCAGCGGTGCTGCGTCTACCGGTCCTTCCGCCCCGACCCGACGTCCCAGTTGCAGACGCGACACTTTGAGGAAGGCCGCCTGGCGCAAAAGCTCAACCTGCGCTTGGGTGAGTTCGAGGAGGAGCTGGAGCGAATCGGTTTGTACAGCGGCGCCGGCCAATACCCGCGCGCGCGCCACGGCCAACTGTTCACCAGCGCGCCGCACTCGCTCACGGGCCACCCCGGTCAACTCCCGTTGAAGCAGGACGTCGTAGTAATCGGACTCCGTTCCCAATGCCATCTGAAATCTCGCCGCCGTCTCGTCGGCCTCCGCTCGCCGCAGCTCGGCATTGGCCTGGCGGAGTCCCGCCACCTTGCCACCACCTCGAAAGAGGGTATAGCTACCTTCGAGCCGGAAGTCGACGATCTGACTGGCCAACTCTCCTGTCCCGATATTGAAAAACTCACTCGAAAAACGCGTTGCTGATGTCTGCGCCTGAATTGATGGCAACACGAAGGCCAATCGTGCCGAACGCCGTCCCCAGGCAGCATCACCCACCTCGTTCAACGCCGCCACATAATCGGGATCGAGCCTCGTCGCTCGTCGCAGCGCTTCGGCGAGGGACACCATCGGTATCGAGTCTCCATGCAGCGGCGCGACCGGCGGGGTGGCCAGCTGGAAGAGCAGGACGAGTTTGATCACGACTGCGCCTCCACTGGGCGAAGCGCCGGTGCCCGACGCCGCGCTCGGTGCCGCAGCGCGTCGAGCAACACGTATACCACGGGAACCAGATAGAGCGTCAGTACCGTCGAAAAGAGCATCCCACCCACGATGGCGTAGCCCAGCGGCCGCCGGCTGGCTGACCCCGCGCCGAGACCGAGCGCAATAGGGAGCGTTGCCGAGATCGTCGCGACAGAGGTCATGAGAATGGGACGCAAGCGGATTCGGCCCGACTCCAGCACGGCTTCCACGGTTGAGAGTCCCTTGGCCGTGAGCTGGTTCGCGTATTCCACGAGCAGAATCGAGTTCTTGGTAACCAGCCCGATCAGGAGGATCATTCCAATCTGGCTATACAGGTTGATCGTCGAGCCCGCGATCAACAGGGTCACGAGCGCCCCGGTAACCGCCAAGGGCACCGCCATCAACACGGTGAACGGATGGACCAGCGACTCGAATTGGGCCGCCAGCACCATGAACACGACCACAAGGGCCAGAATGAACGCGTAATAGAGCGCGGTTCCACTTTCCGCGAGCTCTCGTGATTCCCCGGCCAACGCGATGCTCGCGCCTCGCGGCAAGACCTCCGCGCCAGCGGTCCGAAGCGAATCGAGCGCCTGCCCGAGCGTGAAACCGGGCGCCAAGTTCCCGGAGAGCGTGAAGGACCGGACTCGGCCGAAATGGTTGAGTTGGCGGGGCCCGATCCCCTCTTCGATTTGCGCCACGGCGTCGAGGTTGACCAGCGCCCCGTCCCGGCCCCGCACGTACAGCCCACGTATGTCACTCGGCGTGGCGCGCTCGTCTCTCTCCAGCTGCACCATGACGTCGTAGACCTTACTGTTGCGCGTAAACGTGCTCACCTGCCGGCCACCCAAGAGGGACTGTAACGCAGACGATACGTCCCGAATCGCCACGCCGAGATCCTCCGCCCGGTCGCGGTCGTAGCGGACCGTGAGCTCCGGTTTGTTCACCCTGAGATCCGTATCCACGTTGATCAAACCGGGGATCTGGCGGGCCCGCGCCACGAGCCGATCCATGCCCACGCCGAGGGAATCGAAATCGGGATGCCGGACCACGAACTGGACAGGGCTCTGAAATCCGAAGGCCGGCGGCTGGTTTGCGAAGATAGAGGCACCGGGAATCCCAAAGAACTGGGGCTGCACTTCACCAATGACGTCTTGCACACCGCGGTCTCGTTCCGACCAGTCACGCAGGCGCGAGAAGATGATCCCGGAGTTCACCCGCCCACCCCACCCGATGATGCTGAAGTAGGCTTCGATGTCCTCGGTGTTTCCGAGAATCTCCTCAACCCGGCGTTGGTACCCATCCGTATAGTCGATCGATGCCCCTTCGGGCGCGACGGTGATCGTGATGAAAAAGCCCCGGTCCTCCGGCGGAATGAACTCACGCTCGAGCGTCACGAACACAGCACCGGCAAGCACCACGACGCCCGCCGCTCCCCCAACCACATACCAGCGGTGCTTCAAGGCCCAGCCGAGGCTCCGGCCGTACACCTCCGCGAGCCTGCGAAAGCCGGCTTCCAACGTGTTGAAGAGTCGTCCATGTTGCTTGGGGACGCGCAAGATCTTCGCGCTCAGCATGGCGGTGAGCGTGAGCGCGACGAACGACGAGATCACCACCGCACCGGCAAGCGCAATACCGAACTCGTTGAAAAGCCGGCCCGTTGTTCCTCGCAGGAAGGCTAGCGGAGAGAACACGGCGACGAGGGCCACGGTTGTGGCGATCACCGCGAAAGCGATTTCCCGCGTCCCGTTGGTAGCCGCCGTTTCGGGATCATCACCCAGCTCCTCCTGGTGTCGATAAGCATTTTCCATCACGATGATGGCGTCGTCGACGACAATGCCGATCGCGAGAATGAGCGCGAGCAGGGTGAAGTTGTTGATCGTGAACCCGAAGATGTACAGCAGGCCAAAGGCGGCCACGATAGACGTGGGGATGGCCAATCCGGGAATGATCGTGGCCCGGAGGTTCCGCAAGAATACAAAGATGATGAACACGACCAGGATGGCTGCCAAGACGAGCGTCTGCTGAGCCTCCTCGATGGAGCGCCGCACGAACACCGACCCGTCGTACGCTGCCGTGATGTCCACGCCCGGCGGGAGCGCCTCGCGAATGGCCGGCAACTCCCCGCGTATGGCGTCGGACACCTCGATGAGATTCGCTTTGGACTGGCGAACGACACCGATAGCCACTGCCGGCGTGCCCTTGAACCGCAGCACGGACCGGTCCTCCTCCGGTCCCAATTCCACCCGTGCCAAATCCTGGAGCTTTACCAGCTGCCCGTCCTGGTTCGCCACCGTCACGTTGGCGAACTCATCGGGTGTCTTGAGCTCGCCCATGGACCGCACGGTGAACTCGCGCCGCTCGGATTCGATCCGGCCGGCCGGGATTTCGACGTTCCGACTCCGGATCGCCGCCTCCACGTCCTGCACCGTCAGACTCCGAGCGGCAAGCGCCGCGGGGCTCAACCAGATGCGCATCGAGTAGCGACGCTCGCCAAAGATCTGCGCCCGCCCCACGCCCGGGAGGGATTGCAGCCTGGTCTTCACCTCCCGGTCCCCGATGTCCGAGAGTTGCAGGAGATCGTAGTTCTGCCCCGACAACGCCAACCAGAAGAAGGGCTGGGCATCGGCATCCTGCTTTTCCACCACCGGCTCTTCGATTTCCTGCGGGAGCCGCCCGCGGATCCTGGACACTTTGTCGCGCACGTCCTGTGCAGCATCCTCGATCTTCCGATCGAGGGTGAATTCGAGCGTGATGTTGCTGAATTGCTCCGAGCTGGACGAGGTCAGGGTCCGAAGTCCCGAGATCGTGCTCAGCTCCTCTTCCAGGATGTCCGTCACCGTGGACTCCATGACGCGCGGGTTTGCCCCACGGAGCACCGTAGAAACCGAGACAATGGGCGGATCGACATCCGGGAACTCCCTCACCGGGAGACGGAAAAAGCCGATCGCGCCAAAGAGCACGAGTGCGGCGCTCATCATGCTGGCGAGCACCGGACGGCGAATGGCCGTATCGGAGAGCTTCACAAAGACCTCACTGCGCGATTCTGGTCGTCGGAAGGTAGCGGGGTCGACATTCCTTTAGAATGCCGGGATTCACCGCAGGTGCCAGGCGGGCTGGGTGAACGGCCGGACGGACCTGCCAAACAGGCATCCTAGAGGGTCGGTCCGCGGTGGGCCGATGGTCATCGGGGAGGGGGCCAGCTTGGTGTTCCGCTCGATCTCGGGGGATCCCCTTCCGCAGTCTCGGATCAAGCGTTCGCCCGAACAGCCACTCTGGCAAAGACGCTCGTTCTCCGCGCCGACGTGCACGGGGTTCGACGCGCGGCGCTAGAAGTCGCCGGATCGGGATCAGCACCGGGCGGCTTCCGACGTCTCTCTGGGCAGGGTGCTTCTGGTGTTTGAGCGGGTGCGGAACTAGCCCCGATCGTCAGGCCGCCCCTGATGACGTATCTCGAGCGCCAGCAGCAGCGTCGCCACCGTTCCCCCCACCAAGAGCGCAGCAAGCCAATTGACGGGACCACCCGCTCCAATCAACCCCGACCATACCGCCGAGACCAGCGTGTAGATGACCGCTGCGGTCACGAACGCCACCAGCGCATAGCCGAGCAGCGGGAGGACTCGAGCCGCCGTCACATCCCCCGGGGCACCCGTTCCATTTCGATCCACGCCACGGGGCGGAACGGGTCCTCTCGAGCGTCTGTCGGCAGATCGGCATCCACGAACTGCCACAGGGGGCAGTCCTTGGGCCGGACCCCGAGCGGACAGGAGCCATCCTGGTTGCGGCACTCGTCGAGGCAGAAGGCCTGCGCGGCGCCTTTGACCCTGCTGGTACTCTTGGGAGCGAAGAGTGCCAGGCCTTCCGCTCGCATCACGATGAGGGCCATCACGGTGGCGAGAAGTACGATGGCAATGACCATGAGGGGTGGCATGGTCGCCTCCTTGAGCCGGTTTTCCTTTATAGAGTCGTGAATCGCGGGTGAAGGGCCGGTGAAGGAACCCTGAAGTCCCGCTCGCCGTCAGCGCGCGCTCTTCCGGCTCGCCCGCCAAGCGTCGATGCTGAAGCCCCCCGCCCCGACGGTGGACAGGTAGAGGAACACGAAGCAGTACACGGCCACGAGCTCGCCCCGATTGGCCCACCACCACAGGCCGCCCCTGGGCACGTGCATCCAGAAGTAGGCCACCGCCATCTCACCGGACACCAGAAACGCGACCGGCTGGGTGAACACCCCGAAGACGATCAGCAGGCCACCAAAGAATTCGATGATCCCCGCAGCACCAAAACGGCTCATCAGCTCCACCGGCTCATCCCGACCGAACCAGGCAAACAGTTTCTGCGCGCCGTGGGACCAGTACATGAGACCGACCATGATGCGCATGGCAGGGTGGGCGATGGGTCGAAGCTGCGACAAGAGCTGATTCATTCGCGGTATTCTCGGTCAGAGGGAAGTAGAGCGGTCACGGTCTGCGACTGATCACCCAAATATAGGCGGCGACCGCTTGCACGTCCGCGTCGCTGATGGCCGAACCTCCGCGTGGCGGCATGGCGATGCCGCCGCGCGACCGCTCCGCTGGCACCCCCGTCAAGATCTGCTGCACAATGGCCAGGTAGCTGCCTTTGGCATGGAGCCATACTTCGTCAGTCAGGTTGGGTCCGACGCGTCCCCGGGCGTCTCCGGCGTGGCAATTGTCGCACCCGCCCTTGCCGTGGAAGATCTCTCCGCCCCACTCCACCATGGCCGGCGTGACACCGGGCGGAAAGGAGTCACCGGATTCCGGGTGACTGAGCTTCCAGACGAACGCCGCCACGGACTGGACTTCATGGTCCGTGAGATTCGCTCCACCTTTGGGCGCCATCGCCACGCCGCTCACTGATTTATTCGAGGGCACCCCCACCAAGATCTGGCTCACCACCTCCAGGTAGTTCCCTTTGGCATGCCACCAATTGTCATCCGTGAGGTCGGGACCGAGCGAACCGTGGGCGTCCTCACCGTGACAGTTGGCACACCCTCCCGCGCCTTCGAAGATCTGTCTTCCATGACGGACCATGTGGGGGGTCACCCCCGGCGGGAGGGAGTCCGGGATGGCGATGTCCGCTTGTGCAGCCAACGGTGCGGCACTCACCAGCGAGCCGATGACGAGGAGAGTCGAAGTAAGCCTCATCGCAAGCACACCTCAGAGGAAAGAACACCGTGGTCGCTTCGTTGCCGGCCACAGGGGACGAGTCCGGAAGCACTCATCGGGGCGGGCGTCACGCCTCAGAATCGCCGCACCGCCCGAAAGGAAAACCGACTGACCGCGCCGGCTGTCCCGACGTTTCGACGCTGATGTTCGAACCGAATGATGGTTTCGACCTGCGCAAAGCGCCAGTTGGCCTCGATCAGCCCGCCGAGGAACCGCTCAAAACCAGCATCCGCGCGCTCGGTGCGCAGACCATCGAGACGCCCATACATCCGCACACCCAGGGGCGTCATCCAGACCACGGACGCGTTGCCGAACAGCATGGTGACCCGCTGGTCCTCGGACATGGACCGATTCCATCCTCCACCGAGCGACAGCCGCAGCCGCCGAACACTTGGGAGCGTGAGGGTACCCCGCGCCTCCCACACGGTGTTTCTGAATCGATCGGTGGTGCGCCGACGCCGCTCAGCCGAGATCCTGAGCAACCCCACGGGTGTGGGCTGTGTGCCGTCCAATTGTGTCACCATCTCGTTGAAATCGGGTATGGTCAGTGCACCGGCCTGGACGTCCGAATCCGTCCCCCGCAGGGACTGGCGGTGACGCAGCGTGAACCGCGATACGCCCAACGAGACGCTGTAGTTCCCCGTCACCGTGCGATCACGTCGTCGGGTGGCGGCGCGGAAGCGGTAGGTCACGAGCAGGACTTCGCCCACCTGGATCCGACTCGTGATGGGCACGATGATGCGGAGGAACCCACCAACCTCCTGTACCTCGTAATCGAGATCCCGTAGGTACACGAGCGTCCCGTCCGCACTGCGCACCATCAGGCTCGCTAAATCCACCTCCGGGTTGTCCAATTCGAACAGACGGGTGTCGTCGACGCGATGACGCTCATTCAAGACCGGGATGAAGCCATCGCCGGTGCCGTCTTCCCGCCGGCGCTCGTATCCCACCGCGACACCCCCACGCAGGCGGACAATTCGCGGCGTGGGGACCGTGAACTGAAGGCTCGGAATGATGGATCGCACCGATGTGGTGCGATTGATCAGCTCTGACGAGCGTGCGGAGCCTCGCACCGAACCGGACACCCACCGACTGATGCGGTATTCGATCCCAGCGCCGTAGCTCCTCGTGCTTGCGCGCGTTCCGTTGATTCGAGACGAAAGCACGCGGTACTGATAGTTCGTACCGAGCCAATGAGTGTGCTGCAAACGTAAGCGTTCCGACCACGAGACCTGGCGATAGGGCGAAACCCGGCTGTCCCGATCGGTGAATCCGATACTCGACTGGAGAGTGCTTCCTTTGCCCCACCGAAAGCGATGATCGAACTGACCGTTCCAAGCCACGAAATCGTCGCCGCCCACGATGCCGTCGTAATTCGTTCGTTCGAGTCTCGCCGAGGCCTTGCTACTGTTGCCTGCGAATCGGAGAGTCCGCACCCGGTACGATCGTTCCACGGGATCCACCAGAGGCGTCGGATTCCACGTTTGGCTCACGGCCCGCCGGGAATACGAGAGGCGTACGGGAAACGGCCGCCAGCGAATTGACATGTTGGCATCCGTCGTCGTGTTGGTGTAATCCGTGAGGGTGAGCGCCCCGAGCGTCGAGGATCCGCCGGATCGGGTGGTCGCGAACGATAGCGAGATTGGGCGGCTCGAGAGGAGCCGCGCCGAGAAGTCGAGGTCGAGCGATCGGGAGACGACGGTATTGTCGAGCTGATTGGAAAGACCCTGGGTCAGGACCGGTCGCAGCGTCAGGCTCCAGGAGAAGGCACGGGTATCGATCAGCGAGCCCGAGAACGGGAGCGTGACCCACTCGCGATATCGCTGATCGCTGAGGCCTGCGCGATCGCCGAAGGCCGTTGCCAGGGCACGGACCTCGATCCCCAGTTGGCCGCGACCACCCCCTACCCTGAGGAGACCTTGCGCCCCTCCTTCCTGCACGGCTCCGGCGATGCCGACTGCAACGCATGCCGCCATCGCCCCTACACGCCGACGGCGGTCACCGCGACGCGAGCGTATTCGAGACATGGCATCGCTGGCAATTGCCGAATCCGGCGCGGAAGGCGACGGCCCCATTGTGGCATGCGCCGCACGCCTCTCCAGCGTTGATGTCCTTCATCAGAATCGCGGTGGCTCCGGCCCGGGGCTCGAAGAGATCCACGTGACATGCTTTGCAGCGAAACCGGACTCGATGCAGCCAGTGTGGGAAGATGGCGGGAGGCAGTTCGTCCGTGCGCACTCCGGCGGAGTTGCCGATGGAATCGGAGATCAGGGCAGCCGAGTCGAGGCTCACTCGCCGCATGGTGACGGTACCGAGGAGTTCGGGCTGGGCGCGATCCGGAGGCATGGGGAGCGACTGGTGGCAGCGTTCGCAGCCGGAGTTCACCGGATAGGCCACCTTGCCATGGCACTCTCCGCAGTACCGTCCCTGGAAGATGTCCGCCATGGATATGTTCGTTCCCCGGTAACGAAAAATGGGCCCGTGACACTGCCGGCAGTCCACCCACTCCGTGTGTGAGGAGTGCGGGAAGTAGGCATCGAACGTGGAGTCGGGACCTTGCAGGTAGAAGTCGAAGGCGAAGCGGAAGTCGGGCTCCCCCAAATGCCGAGCCCGGCCCGCAATCGCGGACCGAGGCTTGATTACGCCGTCGCGCAACGCAGCCATCCAATCGATATTGCCGGCGTGGTCGCGAGGCAACATCGCCGTCGCGCTGTCCGCGTTCAGCGTCCCTTCAATTGGAGGACGAACCGTATCCTCCGACACTACCAGCGGCGAGGCAGCTGGAACTCGAGCGACCGTGGCCGGCCGCTCCTCTCCCGACTTCGGAGGGATATCGAACACTGTGCCGGCCACCTGCCTGCATCCGATTACGAGCAGACAGACCGCTGCCAAGCGCCATCCCGACCCGCCCGTCACTTCTGGTGACAGGTCAAGCAGAGCGCGCTACCCGCATTGGACAGACGCAGGAACGGGCGGTTGGCGGCCGTGTGCGGATTATGGCACGTACCGCATTGCACCTTGCCGTCCACGTCGAGCACGAGACCCGCCGAGGAGATCGACCCCGCGGAGTTGAACGCTGGGTCCTGCCCCGGGTCATAGAGCACCGAGACGGGGTGATCGTCCCGCAAATCCGTACCGAGATTCGTCAACCGGCCGGCTGGCAACGTTGTGCCGACAGCCGCACCGCCGGTATAGGAGTTCGGCGTATTGGTGATGACATCGAGCCCCACCGTCCCATCATGACAGCTCAGGCAGGCCAGCGAGATCCCGGTGGGCTGTCCATCGACCGTCATGTCGATCGTCGAGCTGTGGGTCGCGTCGTACATCTGGTACGTGGCAGTCGAAAAACCCCGGTTCCATAGGGGAGCGCTCACATCCCCACCGTGCGGCGTGTGACAGTACACACATACCTCGCCATAGTCTTGCAGGGCCCCCGCACCAAACGAGTCTGCCTGGGCCGCGAACGACAGGTTGTGCAGCGTCTCCACCACGGTCGTCCCGTTGGGATACGCGCCGGGCGGCGTGACCTGAGCCAGCACGCTCGCGGGAAGTGCGAGCAGCGCCGCGACGGCCAGGCCCACATAGCTTCTCTTCACCCTCATGGTCATGCTCCTTTCAGCGATGGCGCTGATCGCCTCGCATCATCGACGCCGCAAAGCGCCGCATTGCCTTGTTGTCGTTCATGGCATGGTTGAACCGACCGGTGGCAACAATACCGGCTCGGTAGCGGCGCTCTCCTCGGGCGCCTCCAAATACTCGAAGATCTGTACACGGGCGTTATAGCGGTCTGCGACGTAGATCCGGTCGCTCGCGTCGATGGCGATACCCATTGGGAGCCAGAATTCCCCCGGTCCGCTCCCAAAGCCGGCAAACCCGATGAGGAGACGCCCCTCCGAATCGAACACCTGCACATTGTTGAACGCTGCATCCACCACGTAGACGTGCCCGTTGGAGTCTACGGACAGCCCTTTGGGTCGTGCGAATGCCCCGGGCGTGTCGCCCAGTCTGCCAAACTGCCGTTGAAACTCGCCCTGCGCATCGAACACCTGAACGCGGAAATTCATCGCGTCACAGACGTACATTGTCCCGTCCGGCGCCACCGCAACCGATACGGGGAAGAGAAACTCGCCCACACCATGGCCTCGGTTCTCCAGCATGTCGCGAGGTCCCGTCCGGAGCCGATGGGACGTGGGCTGCGCGGTCGCCCGAGCCGCAGCTTGCTGGTCTCTGGCCACGATATCACCCCGATCCCGGCCTACGCGTCGGACCAGGTTTCCATCCTGATCGAAGACCACAATCTGATGGAGGTAGCTATCGGCCACGTAGATGTGACCCGCGACGGGATCAACCGCCACGTCCACCGGATTCAGCAGAAGGGTCGGCCCGCCGAACGCGCGTACGAATTCCCCCGTCGGTCCGAACACCACCACGCGGCGACTCGTTGCGTCGGTGACATACACGTGGCCACGGCGATCGCCGCCCAGACCCATCGGTTTGATGAGTCGTCCTTGACCGGACCCGCCGAACACCTCGGCCTGCTTGGTTGTGTGGTCGAACACGAGAAGTTGACGTGACGTTGCGTCGGTAACGTAGACGCGGGTGCTGTCCTCAGCGTAGACGTCGGACGGCCGAAGGATGGAGATGTAGGGATCATCCTGAGCTCCCGCCAATGCGCGAGAGACACGGCCAAAGAACGAGGGGCGCTTGCCAAGGTCTGCTTCGCTGTGCAAGAGACCGAGGTAACGGATTCGTGCCGCTTCCGGCGGCGCCGGCCACACGAGGTCCTCGAGGGGCGCAATGCCGGTCTGGACGCCCGCTCCACCACAAGCAGCCACGCCGAGCACCACGAAACCGATGAGACCCGCCAACGCCGCTACGCGCCGCGACATTCGTGTTGCATCGGGGTGGGCCATGTTACCTCCTACCAAAAGTGAGCGGTCGTCTCGCCCGGGTCAGCGAGATGACAAGTCGAGCACAGGGCCTGCCCCCCGTTGCTCATTCGCAGGAACGGTGCAAACTGCTGCGTGTGCGGATCGTGACACGTCCCGCACTGCACCTTGCCGCCGTACAGTCGAAGACCCGCCGCCTCGACCGCGGCCACGGAATTGAAGTCCGGATCCAATGAGGGGTCGTACAGAATCGAAATGGGATGCTGTGTGCGGAGATCGTCGTCAAACCACACGTTTTCCCAATTGATCCCTCCGTCTGGGTTACCGCCGGTGTGACAGTCTGTGGCGCAGCGTTCGATCACTTCGCCCAACGGAGTCGTCGCCGTGAACAGGGGCGGCGGGTTCGCGATTTCGTCGAGGCCGATCGTGCCATCGTGGCACGAGAGACACAGGAGAGACACCTCCGTCGGCTGCGGATCGGCAATCATATCGATCGTATTGCTCTCGTACATTCGATATGGCGTGGCCGGCAACTGCCGGTTCCACAGGGGGCGATCGGGTCCCCCACCGTGCGGCGTATGGCAGTACACGCACGCACTCCCGTAGTCCAGAAACATCGTGGACATCGGCGGGACTTGCGCCGTCCGCGCGAGGTTGTGGACCGTCTCCACCACCGTGGTTCCGTTAGGCCATTGCGCTCGGCATGGCCGGACCGCCATCGACGCCATGACGACGATCACGGCCGCACCGCCGAGCGTCTTGGCCCACCACGTGCGCGCATACCACACCTCCTATCACGAACCTCCACCAACGGTGATCGTACCCTTCATTCCCAACGTCTCGTGGGGCGTGCACACGTACTTGTGCACCCCATCCGTGAAGCGTGCGTCGATGACCACGTCATAGGTTTCGCCGGGTGCCGTGAGGTACGGTCCCATCTGCCGGTCGCCTAGCTGCGACTCCGCAGGAACCTCGCGGAACTCGACGTTGTGCGGCATGCTTCCCGTCTGTTCGAACCGCACGGTATCGCCCGGGTGCACAGTGACGTCGGCAGGCTCGAACCGGTATTCGGTCGTCGAGACATCCACCATCTTCACGACGACGACTTGACCGCGCGAGGTCGCTGGCTCGCTGACCGACCAACCGGCCAGCAACATGCTCAGAATGCCCGCCGCCGCTGCGCCGGCGAGCACCCGTGATAGGCTTGGCGTTCTGGCAATGCTCATGAAGCGTCCAGACATTGTTGGCTTCCCTCCCCTTCCGTCCGTGTAATGGTCGATGCCAGTCAAGGACGCACAGGTGCAGCAGTCTCCCAGAGACTCGCCGCTCCAGCATCCACTTGGGTCCACTGCTACCCCACGACGATCGGCATTCGTGACCGCCGCACGTGGGTTTTCAGGCAGGAAGTGGACCGCACTCGGGCTTGGGAAAAGGTTGAGCTAATCCTCTATGGGACAAAGGCCTACGAAGGGAGGCAGGGCGAAGGTATTCGTGAGTGTGTGACACTCGGGGTCACACTGTGCCCCAACGTGACGCACGTTGGTGCTTCCGAAGCAGCGTCAGAACGCCATATCGAGGCGAAGCCAAACAGCGCGGGGTCGGCGACCGCCGAGAGTGGCGCTGTGTTGATCCTCAGTAAACAGTTCTGCTTCCAGGACACCCCGTACGTTTTGGCGAATGAGGAAAATCGCGCCCGGCATGATGCGCGTCTGGTCGAATCCCCCGACCGTGAAACCGTCGGCCCGTATGGACGCAGGAATCTCAGCGGAGAAAGTGTCCACCTTGAAGGAGCCCAACAGCCAGGGAAAGAACAGGTACTCCCCCTTCACGAAAAAGCTGGAGCTGCCAAGGTCACCATCGGCGTCGGCGCCCCACGGACGGTCGTGCTGTCCCCAGACATGTCCGAAACCGAGATCCACCGGTCCCCATAGCGCTCGAGCGGCGACGCCGAACGCGCGGTGATCGTCCTGACGATCTCCCGCCGCGGGCTGCGCGCCCAAATACCCGAAGTGTTCGAGCGTGAGCGATCGGTCCAGGAGTTGGCCACCGCCTCCCAGTAGCGGCCCCGTGTCGCCACGGTACCGACCATCGAGCCCGAGCCCGCCCAGCTTGTAGCGAACCTTGTAGTAGAAATCTTTCCGTCGATTATTGTCGGCTGTCGTTGCATTCGTGCCTTGGGCGACGCCAACAGCGTACGCCAAACGGCCACTCACCATTCCATTCAGCTCGATAGACGGCTGTGACTGCCGCAGCTGGAATTCGTTGATTGATTGCAGGGTCGCGCCGCTGATCGGATCCTCGAGCTCGAGATCGGAGACGCGGTAGTCCTGCCAACGAAAGTTCTGTCGCGCCGCACGATCGATTTGTCGATCGGCGAACGTGAACAGGTACAAGTTTTGGACACCCACCCAGAGGTTGAGGGTTCGAGCCGGAAGCCACGGCAAGACATCCTGCACTTCCACCTTGGCCTGGAGAAGCTCGACCCCACCTTCTCGCGACCATTCCGATTCCAAGAACACACTGATCTGCTCACCGAGTGTCGTTCCGGCGAGGAGATAGACTTCGTGAGGGAGGCGAAAGTCGAGCCGGGCATCGTCGGTAGCGTCACGAGTGAGCCCTACGTCATTCTGGATACGCAAGGCTATCGGTGGCGTACCAGGCAACTCACCCGGCCAAATACCGCGGGGCCAGATGTCTTTCCATTCGTCCGATCCCAACGGCACCGGTCGGTCACGGCGAAGCAGCGCGTCGTTGTCGGGAAACCGGTAGCCATTGAGGCGGAACGCTTCACCGAGCACGTTCAGTTTGGGCGCCGCCGTATGGCACGTGGTGCAGCTCGTGCGATATTTACGTGCGAACGCGGGGATGCGGTCGCTCGGCTGGCTCACTCGTGGATTCGCCGCGCTCAACGTCACGACTAGCAGGCCGGCAGTCATGCCCCAAACCGGTACGGACGTGTAACGGGCCGCGCGGTGTGATCGTGATCGATCCATCGACGGTTCTCTCCCAGCCAGCAGTTGGCCGCCGGCCTACTTGGGTCTCAAGTCCAGCTGCAAGATCAGGTTACCGTCTCGCGGAACGGAGATCGGCTGTTCGAATGATCGCAGCCGCCGGTGCCACACCCGCAGCGTGTAGGCCCCTGGCGGCACACTGTCGATGCGGAACGACCCGTCCGGGGACACGACGGCATGGTGCGGCGTCGGGACCACCAGGACGTGGGCAACCATCTCGGGGTGGACGTGACAGAGAATCACGTGCGGCCCAATACCCATAAAGCGGTGTGTTCGGGATTGGCTGCGGGGGTACGTGCCGAGATTGAAAGGGCTAGGAAGGCGGGTCGGGCTGAACACATTGTGCAGCACGGGATCGGAATTCCGAAACTCGACCACGGTTCCCGGGACCACAACCTGGACGGTGGGCCGGAACCGCAGGCCTCTTTGGTCGATCAAGAGCGGAGTGTCCGGCACCGCATATGTCGTGTCGCGCGCAGCTTCCAAATACACGACAGCATCCGTTACCGGGACACTCGGCGCCTGCACGATTCCCTCGACCGATCCGAGTCCGCCATCGTTCGGACCCACGGAGACGCACAGGAGCGCTCCGACCGCGACCGCGCGCCTACGCATCGTCGGTTCCTCCACCCTTTCCGTCATCCCCTTCAAGCCAGCGATGGACTGTTCTTCGGCTCACCCCAGCGACTCGCGCGGCCTGCGAGACGTTCCCACCCGTATGCTCCAGAAGGTGTCGCACGTACCGACCTTGAAAAATCCTCACCGCCTGCGCACGCGCCTCGTCATAGGGACGCGGTGGTGCATCGAGGGTGTCGGCAAGCATCCGGCTTCCCGGACGAAGGGCTTCCGGGAGATCGGCCAGCGTGATGCGACCGTCACTGTCGAGCACGATGAGCCGCTCAGCGAGATTGCGAAGCTCACGGACGTTCCCCGGCCAGCGGTGAGCTTCGAGTGCATCCCACACTTCGGGTGATACCAGCGGTGGTTCCTTCCCAAGTTCCGCGGCGGATTGGACGAGGAACTTCTGAGCCAACATGACTATATCCCCACCGCGCTCCCTGAGTGGCGGTAGCCGAAGCGGAACGACGTTCAGCCGGTAATAAAGGTCCTCCCGGAATCGTCCCGCCGCTACCGCTGCCTCAAGGTCGGTGCTGGTGGCGGCGACCAATCGAATATCGATGTCGATCAGAGCCGAACTCCCCAAACGGCGGATCTCCCGTTCTTCGAGCGCTCGCAGCAGTTTGGATTGGAGACCGAGCGTGAGCTCGGCGAATTCGTCGAGGAAAACGGTTCCACCATTACCCTCTTCCAACAGACCGGTCTTGCGGCCAACGGCCCCCGTGAACGCTCCACGTTCATACCCGAACAGTTCGCTCTCCATCAGGCCCTCGGGCAAGGCTGCACAATCCACCGGGACGAACGGCGATTCCCGCCGGGTACCGTGTGTGTGGAGATAGCGTGCAATCAGTTCCTTCCCCGTGCCACTCTCACCGGATAGCAAGACATTGGCATCGGTCGGAGCAACTTTGCGGACCTGATCCATGAGGGTCTGAAATGCTGCGCTCGATCCCACGATCTCATCCACGCGACTGCCCCGTGCTATCTGTTCCCGCAGAGCGAGGTTTTCGATGGCGAGCCCGCGATGCCGAATGGCCCGCTGGACGGCCACCTCCAACTGATCTCCGGAAAACGGTTTAGTGATGTAGTCGAAGGCACCCTCGCGTATGGCGGAGACGGCGGATGCCACGGACCCAAACGCCGTCATGATGATGACCGCAACCGTCGGATCGTCCGCCAGGGCAGCGGTCAGCACCGTCATCCCGTCCACATCGGGCATCCGGAGATCGAGTAGCAGAACATCGGGCTGATAGTCTCGCAACACCTCCCGTACCCGGGCCGCGTCCGAAAGAGTTCGACACCGGTGCCCGTGACGGGCCAGCAGACGCTCGCAGTTCTCGAGCATCGCGGGCTCATCATCCACGATCAGGACTCGCGCTCGGTCCATGCAGTCTCCTGGAGCGGCAGGGGCAAAGACACCACGAAGCGGGTCCCGCCATGCGCTCGGTCTTCCACCCAAATCTCACCATCATGTCGGTCAATGATGCTCCGACAGACGGCGAGCCCCAACCCGGTGCCGCGACCCGAGGTCTTCGTTGTGAAGAATGGCTCAAAAATCCGGTGACGCAGTTCCTCCGGCACGCCGGAACCTGTGTCATCCACGATGATCTCCACCGCGCTGCGATCGGCTGATCGTCGAATGGTGAGCGTCACCTTGCCGCCCGACGGTGTGGCGTCCGCCGCGTTCAAGAGCAGGTTGAGGCATACGGTCTCGATCGCGGGCTCACTTCCCGAGACTTGCGGCAGCCCCTCAGCGATCTCGGCATCCAGACCGATGTTTCGAGAGGAAAACGTTCGTTCGAGGACACGCGCGAGTCGGGCGGCAACATTATCGAGCGCCACAAGTCCCCATTCGTTGGATTCCTGATTGCGAGCGAGACTCAAGAGATCGCGCGTGACCTCACCAAGTCTTCCCACATGTTCTCGCAACACCGAAAGATCACGAACCAGGAAATCCCCATCCTCATCCGAGCACCGCTGACGGATCTCATCTTCCATGCACTCGAGACGGTTTCCGATGACTGCAATCGGGTTGTTGAGCTCGTGCGCAATCCCGGCCGCCATGACACTCACAGCGGCGATCCGCTCCGAACGCCGCAAGTGCTCTTCCAGACGCTTCTGATCCCGGGTATCGCGAAGAATAAGAGAGTAACCAAAAGGTTCTCCATCCTGATCGCGAATCAGCGTTTGGGTCAAGCTCAGTGCGATGCGTTCTCCGTCCTTCGATTTTCTCTCCGTGTTGAGGTTGACCACCGCACCGCGTCGTTCGACCTCACGCGCGATGTACCGTTGCTCGGCCGACGGACCGCTCGAGAGCAGATCAGCGACGTTTCGGTTCAGCGCTTCGGCGGCCTTGTACCCGAAGAGCTCTTCGGCACCCCGGTTCCACACCCGAACACGTTGGTCCAAGTCCAGGCCGATGATGGCGTCTGCCGAGCGTTCGAGGATGTGTGACAGTTCCGCGTGCGTTTGGCGAAGCGCCTGCGTGCGCTCTTCGACCAAGCCCTCCAGGTTCTGCCGATGTGCCGTGAGCTGATCCGCCATGGCAGTGAATTCCGCAGCGAGATCCTCCAGCTCATCGTTGGTCTCGACGCGCACCGGGATGGTCAACTGGCCCCGAGCGAGACGTTCGGCGCTGCGGCGCAGCCGATAGATCGGCTCCGTGAATTGGCGCGCACCCACCGTCGCGAGCCCGATGACCGCCCCTAGCATGATCAGCGCGCCCAGTGATACCCATCGGCGAAAGTCCACCACGGAAGCCTCAAGCTGCGAGAGCGGGACGATCCGATAGAGCACGGGCGCGGGTGCGCCGGTCGCCGTTGTCCACAGTGGGAGAAACCGAACGATGGCACTGTCAGCAGCTTCGAACGTTCCGCTCGCCCCGGCCCGCAGTGCACGCGCGATGTCTTCCGAAAGCTCGTCTGCGAGGTCTACCTCGTCTCTTGATGCTAACAGGCTGCCCCAGTCGCGCTTGCGGGACGAGTGATAGAGATACAAACCATCTGAGCCGATGAGCCCTGTCGTACCCTGAAGGCTGGGGGAACCGTCTTCGATGCCGTCGAACAGCACTGTCGCATACGCTTCACCCACGACCGCGCCGGCCAGTACGCTATCGGGTTCATGAACTGGAACGACCACGGCGATCGCCGGAATCGTAGCCAACGTCGAGTCCGCCTCCACATCGGCGCGCAATTCGATGGGCAGAACCAGAGTGCTGCCCGGCCCCAACGCAGCAGCCTGAGCGGCGTAGTAGAATCCGCTCCCATCCCCCTCCGATCCGCCAACACGGCCGTGGTCTGCGCTTCGCACGAAGCGTAAAACGCCATTTTCGTCGACGACTTTGATCTGGAAGAGCGACGGATGTCCGCCGAGAAACACCTGTAACCAAGCTTCCGCCATCGCCCACTCCCTCGTCGTGGCACCCATCAGGAGCGGGCGGAACAGGACCGCAGCGAGAAACTCCACATCCCGCTCGACTTGTTGAAGACGCCCGGCGGTCTGCTGCTGCGCCAATTCGAGATCATGTTCTAGCGTCGTCGTTGCCGTGACGCGTAACTGCCGTGAAAACATCTGGGTGGCGAACAACGCTGCACCTGCCAGCGGCACAATCGCCAGGAGCGCGAACGCGATCGCCAGCTTGAGACGGATCGAGAGACGGGGAAAGAGTTTGTTAATATTCATACGGACCAGTTACCAACGAGCATGGGCGGCGTCCAGCGAGTGACAGGGTCTCCTCGAACAAGGCAAAAAGCGTCGTTGTCATCGTGAAGCTTTTATGAAGTTGACGTGAGCAACGGCTCTTGCGAGTTGATCGCCTTCACTACCCGAGACACATTGGTGCACGCTCCAATTCATCGATCGGCCGAGATCCATGACGACGTGTCCGCAGTGTCATCAGCAAACTCGAGACGGGGTCTGCCCGCGTTGCAACCGGCGCACGACGCGCTCGTGTGCGACCTGCGGCTCCCCACTGGATGCCCGGTACTCGTTTTGTCCAGCATGCGGAGCGCCGCTCGGTCGGAACCCGGGACTGCTGATACGCCGCCTCGCATGGCTCTTTGGGATCGGCGCGTTGGTGGTCGTGGTCCTCGTAGCGGCCCGCCTCTCGCGCACCCCACGGCCCACTGCGCCCGCCGCCGTGACCCGCGGCATCCCCGCACCTGACATCAGCGCCATGACCCCCCGTGAACAAGCCGATGCGCTGTTCACGCGCATCATGAATGCCAGCCGCATCCACGACACGGCGCAGATTCGTTTCTTCCGTCCCATGGCCATCGGTGCGTTTGCCTTGCTCGACTCCCTCGACCTCGACGCACGTTACCATTTGGGCCTGATCCACGTCATGACCGACGACCTGCCAGCCGCCCGGGCACAACGGGACACGCTGCTGCAAGAAGCTCCGCGTCACCTCTTGGGATTACAGCTCAGTTACGCGATCGCGCAGCGAGCCGCCGATACCACGCAGATGCGGACCGTCCTCCGAGACTTCCTCGATGCCTACGGACCCGAGTCGGCGAGCGGCCGACCGGAGTATGCAGATCACGCGGCCACTTTGCAGAACCTCCGACAGGGCGCGCTCGCGGTTCTCGACCCAACACAATAGCCAGTCCCTGTCGACCGACCAACTGTACCAAACCAACACAGGCCTGCCCCGGATCATGGCACTACGCCGCTGCGTGATCTACCTCACGTCTGCATAACTGACCATCACCGCGGCAGTTGCCGTCCTCACGTTTCAGTGCATTTCGGGCATCGTCGTTGCTTCTCCTCCCCATCGGTTGACATCTCGATAACACAGAACATGGGAGAGAACGATGAAGACCACGAGCCTTACACTGATGGCGGGGATCGCCCTGCTGGCCGCGTGCAGCGACAGCACGGCCCCCGCAGCGCCGGGAGCGACACAGGTATCGCTATCCTTCTCCGCCGGGCCGAGCGCTCAACCGGCACCTGTCCAAGCCATGCGGGCCCCTTCATCCGATACGTTGTCGGACGGACAGAACCAACTCATCCTGAGCAGCGTCGAGGTGGTGCTGCGCGAGATCGAGCTCAAACGCGTGGAGATCGTGGATTGTGACGTCGAGCCCGAGCCCGATGGGTGCGAAAAGTTCGAAACCGGACCGATGCTCGTCTCGCTACCGCTCGATGGATCGGTCATGCTCGCCATGACCATCGACGTCGATCCTGCCAGCTACGACGAGGTGGAGTTCGACATTCACAAAGTGAGCAGCGGTGATCCCGAGGATGCGGCTTTCCGGACTCAGCATCCAGACCTGATCGACACGAGCATCCGGGTGCGCGGGACCTATAACGGTGCGGACTTCACCTACGTGACCGACCTCATGGACGAGCAACGGTATGACCTCATTCCTGCGCTCGTCATCACCGAGGGCAGCACGGCGGCCAACGTCACGCTTCACCTCGACGTGTCCAGGTGGTTCCGGGATGCAGCCGGAGCCCTCGTGGATCCAGCGAGCGCCAACAAAGGCGAGGTCAACGAGAACCTCGTGACTGACAACATCAAGAACTCGATCGATGCGTTCGAAGACGGCGATCGGGATGGCGATCGTAACTAGACAGGGCCGAGGGGTCACATAAGGGCAGCACGAGACGTCGCCCGGCCACTTGCCGGGCGACGTCGTTCGTGTCTACCATAGAACAAGCCGCCCCATCCAAGAACCCGCTCAGCGAGGAACGACATGGCGACAACTCGTGGGTTGTGGAGTTTCGCGCAAGCAGTGGCTCTCCTCGCGACCGTCGTCCTGATCGGCGCGCTCCTCGCCGTACCGGACACCGGGCTCAAGATTCTCTGGAACGTGTTGATTCCACTCGTTCCTGCCTCGCTCTTGATCACGCCGCACCTCTGGCGCAATGTCTGCCCGCTGGCAACGCTCAACAAGCTCGGGAACGGTCCCTGGGCCCGACGCACGCTCACCACGCGTATGGCCGCATTGGCCGGAGTCATCGCCATCGTCCTCCTCTTCGCGATGGTCCCGGCGCGCCGCTTCCTGTTCAACACCGACGGCGTCGCGCTCGCCGCGACGATCGTCGCTGTGGGCGTGCTCGCCCTCGCTCTGGGCGCCGTGTTCGACATGAAGGCCGGGTTCTGCAACGCGATCTGCCCGGTGCTCCCGGTAGAGCGGCTCTACGGCCAGCGACCGCTTGTCAATCTCGGCAATCCCCGTTGTCCCGCGTGCACGCACTGTACGCAGACCGGGTGTATCGATCTCAACGCAACGAAGTCCGTGGCCCAAACCCTCGGGCCGGCCCGCCGTTCCAGTGCCTGGCTCACCACGGGATTCGGGGCCTTCGCTGCCGCGTTCCCGGGATTCGTCATGGGGTATTATGCAACCCAGGATGTGGCACTGCAGGGTGCGGGGGGTGTTTATCTGGAGGTGTTCCTGTGGGCGATCGCCAGCTACGTCCTCACGACAGCGATCGTCCGTTTCTGGGACATTCCCGCCACCCGCATGCTCCCGATGCTGGGCGGGGTCGCAGCAGCCGTGTACTATTGGTTCGCGTCACCTCTGCTCGCCGCAGGGCTCAGCCTCGCACCGCTGGAATGGCCACTCCGCATCGGGTTCTTGAGTCTCGTGGCCGCGTGGAGTTGGAGGGCGGTGCGGCATCCACCACGCGAAGCTCCGTCGCCGGCCCCATCCTGAGTCCGTGACGAGTCCGCCGCGCGTCAGCCGCCGAGTCGAGAGGCGCCCTTAGTGCGCGGTCACCGGCTCAGGGACCTTGGGGACGGTGCGCACGAACTGTCCGAAGTGTAGACACTCCTCCAGACGACAGGACCAGGCGAGCCGACCGTTCCACACGGTCATGTCCGGACACCCGTCGCACATGTTCTGACGCCCATCGGCCAACACGTCGATGGGTTGGATGATCATGATAGACTGGAGGTGCAGACGCCGGAATGCGAGACGTGGGTCGACAAGCGCGCGGCGAAATGCCATCCGGATCCCACGGTCCACCGGCCAGAGCCACAACATCGAGCGACCGCGCCGGAGCACCGACGGTGGCGAGTACGCGAGGTACCGACCCGTCCGAAGGTGATGCAACGTCTGCGCAAGCTCTACCATCTTGGGGCCGGCGTAGCCGTAGATCCGACGCGCGGTGCCGATTCGGAGAGACAGGAGCCATTTGAAGGAATCCGGTGTTTCGGTGCCGTTGAGGTAAGCGCAAGGTGAGAAGTCCGGAAATTCCTCCCGAATCTTCGCCACCACTTCCGGCGCCGTAATGTCGGTCCGCTCGTCTCCCGGCGTGAACCCGTAGGCGAGTGGACCCATGTCCACTTGCCGGCCACCGGCATAGTACTCGAAGTCCCCCGTTGGAACCGCCGTACGGAAACAGATGAACACCATGACGTGAACGATGTCGATATGTTCTTGTGCCCACCGTACGAGGTCCGGCACGGCATCGATGGTATCTTCGTAGACCGTCGAGTTGAAGGCACAACCTACTCCCCCCACCCGCGCCACCATCTCCGCGTAGCGTAACCGCAGGGCGTTGAGCTCCTGCTCGGTCTTCCCTTTCCATTTGGGACGCCCCTGCTTGCTGTCGATGTGAAACGTGAGCCCCACCAGGCCCGCCGCCTTGAGATCTCGCAACAATTCCTCGTCGAGTGCCAACCCGTTCGTATTGACGATGGGCTTCCATCCCCGCGCCGCCACCATCCGCACGATGTCCACGATCTGCGGGTGCGTCAGCGGATCGCCTCCCGCGATGGATACGCCGTCCACCGTGCGCTGCCGCTCGAACACATCGAGGTCCGCCGAGACCGTCTCGAGCGTTTTGTGCTCGTTCACGTTGGCCCGATAACAGCCGTAACAGGCAAGATTGCATTTGGCTGTCGGCTCGAGCCACCCAATAGCATTGTCCGGCAGGCTCCACGGAAGACGGTACAACTCTCGATGATCGAGTGTCACACTCATGAGTCCCTCCCCGGAGATTTGGCCGGCCGGTATCCAACGCGTGCTGCACGAAGAGCCACTGTCACTCCGTCGTCCGATGCCGACAATTCCGACGTTGGATGGAGCTGGGCGGTGCTTGGCGGGTGAGATCCTTTGCAGGAAGGGCCTGAAGAAAGAATGAAAAACAGCTGAATCGCGCACCCTCACGCCATTGTTACCAGACATCATCTATCGGGATTCAGGCAACACGAGACGCGGCGAAGGGCGCGGTTTGCAGCGCCACGTTTCGCTGCTGCGCTGGCCGGAAGGACTGTGAAGTCTTCATGAAACGACCGTGAAACCTCGCCCCACCCCATTGACGATTTTACCACAGATTCAAATTTTTAACAGAGATTAAAATTCCGACCGGGAGCCTCGGAAATGGCACGAGGTTCAGCTGAAGCTGCGCTTTCGCCCCACGTACGCAAGAAACACCGCCAACGGCGTACCGAGATCTTGCACGCCGCACTCCGCGCATTCCGCGACAAGGGGTACCACCCCACTACACTCGAGGACATTGCGGAGTACTTGGGCGTCCGCAAGACGGCGCTCTACCACTACTTCCCGGACAAGGAGGCGATTCTCTACGAGTGCCATCGGGAGTCGCTCGCGGAGGTGGAACGACACCTCCGGGAAGCCAAGGAGCTGTTCGACGCGGCCCCGGACCGTCTCCGCTACATCATCCGCGAGCACGTGCGGGTGATGACCGAGACGCTCGAAGGCTCGCCCCTCGCCTTCGAGATCCCCGCCCTCGCACCCAAGCACCAGAGAAAGATCGTGGCTGCGCGCGACCGATATGAGCGCGGCCTACGGAGCATCATCGCTACCGGGATCGATGGCGGCGAGTTCCGCCACACCGATCCCAAGATTGCGACGTTCGCCATTCTCGGCGCCATCAATTGGATCGCGCGATGGTATCGACCCGAAGGCTCGCTGCATGCTCCTGAGCTGGGCGACGCCTTCGCCGAACACTTAGTAGGAGGTCTCACATGCCGGCGGGGACGCTAACTCGAGAATTCACAGCGCGGACACCCGATTCCTTCGCGTTCCGCGACATCCGGTACACCAAAGACGACCAGGTGGCATGGATCACCATTAACCGGCCGGACGCCTACAACGCCTACTCCACTACCGCGCTCGAGGAACTGGCCACGGCCTTTCGGGACGCGAGTTTCGACGACGCGGTGGGGGTCATCGTCTTCACCGGCGCCGGCGACCGCGCGTTCTGCACGGGCGGCGACGTCAAGGAATACGCCGAGAGCTATGTCTCGACTCCGCGAGACTACTGGAAGTACATGGCCCTGTTTCGCGCCTACATCGAAAGCATCCTCAACACCGGCAAGCCAGTAGTGGCGAGGCTCAATGGGATGGCCGTGGGCGGGGGAAATGAGAGTCAGCTCGCCTGCGATCTGACAGTCATGGCGCAACACACCTACATCAAACAGGTCGGGACGCACGTGGGGTCGGTGGCTTGCGGCGGCTCCACCCAGTGGCTCCCCATCGTCGTGGGCGACAAACGCGCCCGCGAGATTCTCTTCCTCAACGAGCCGATTCCCGCCGAGCAGGCGCGCGAGTGGGGCCTCGTGAACTGGGTGGTTCCGTCGGTTCGGAAAGAGGGTGAGTGGGTCGACCACGCGTCAGCCGAGGAGATTCGCAAGGCGCAACGGGGGAAAGACGGCTACGCCATCGATCTGTCCAAGCTCGATGCCTTTGTCGCAGACCTGTGTCGACGACTCCTGGCTTCCTTCCCGGAGTGCACCCGCTACACGAAGCAACAGCTCAACTTCTGGAAGGATCTGGCCTGGCATTCCACCGTACGGCATGCGCAAGACTGGCTCTCCCTGCACTACGCGTGTTGGGAGCCGGTGGAGGGCATGCAGGCGTTCGTCGAGAAGCGAAAGGCGGATTACGGCATGTTGCGTCACCGGGCCGCTCAGGGGCTGCCAACGGAAACGCCTTGGGGGGCGTTCGTGAACCATTGTGCGGCGTGCGGGGCCAAGTGCTTGCCCGCCGATCACACCTACTGCGGCGCATGCGGCCGATCGCTCTCGTAACCGGCGGAGCCGGCGGTATCGGTCAGGCCATCGTCCAGACCCTGACACCCCACGCCACGGTCGTCGCCGTGGATCGGGTCTCTTGTGACACACCCGTCGATGGACACTTCAGGGAAACGGATGTGGCGGATCCATCGGCGGTGCGGGAAACCGTGGCGTCCGTGGCGCAGCAGTACGGTGGACTCGACTGGGTCGTGTGCGCCGCCGGCATCATCCGCGACAAGGTGAGCTGGAAAATGACGGATGACGACTGGCAGTCCGTCATTGACACGAATCTCACAGGCGCATTCAATACCGCGCGGGCTGCTGCCCCGTTCTTGCGCCGCTCGACGGGCGGCCGGCTCGTCCTCATTGGATCCATCAACGGTACGCGTGGACGCTTTGGGCAGGCCAACTACGCCGCTTCCAAGGCCGGCCTCGTGGGCCTCGGTCGCTCTCTGGCGTTGGAACTTGCGCGAGACGGCGTCACGGTGAACATCGTGACCCCCGGCTTCATCGATACCCCCATGACGCATGCACTCCCGTCCGAGATGCGTCGGCTTGCGGTGACCCGCACACCGCTCGGTCGGGCTGGGTCTCCCGATGACGTCGCATCCGCCGTGCGTTTTCTCTTGAGTCCCGAGGCGGGGTTCATCACCGGGACCGTGCTACCGGTAGACGGTGGCCAGCTCCTGGGGGAGGTGGCGTGATGGCAGCCGTTCGCACTTCACTGGAGAGCGGTGTCGGCCGCTTGGTCGTGAGTCATCCACCCGTCAACATTCTCACACGAGATGTGCTGGCCGGCATCCGGGCGGGCCTCGAGCAGCTCGCGCCCGATCCCTCGCTTCGCGTGCTTCTGCTATCGGCCGCAGGAAAGCACTTCTCGGCGGGTGCCTCGGTGGAAGAGCATTTGCCTCCACTGTACGACGACCTCATTCCGGAATTCATGGCAACGGTGAGCGCGGTGGACGCCTTCCCGCTACCGGTCATCGCCGCCGTCCAGGGAAGGTGCTTGGGTGGTGGCCTGGAGGTGGTCTTGGCGGCGGACATCATCGTGGCGGCCACGAATGCCAGGTTCGGACAACCGGAGATTCTGTTGGGCGTCGTTCCACCGGCTGCGTGTGCGCTTCTCCCGACGCTGACGTCGCGGGGGGTGGCGGCCCAGCTGGTGTACACGGGTGATCCCTTGAGTGCTGAAGAGGCTCGTGCTGCAGGCATCGTCACGCAGGTGGTGGAAGACGACGAGCTCGAGGATGCGGCGCTCGCCCTTGCCGGACGGATCGCCAGGCACAGCGGCGCCGCCCTGCGCATCGCCAAACAATCACTCCGTCATGATGAGTCCGGGCGAACCAACGCGTTCTCGAGAGCGACATCTCTCTACGTGGAATCGCTGATGCGGACGCAGGACGCCGTGGAAGGACTACAGGCCTTCCTGGATAAGCGCGAGCCCGTGTGGAGTCACCAATGAACGCCGCGCACACGTTTCCACAGTGGCACGACCAGCCGCTCGAAGAGATCCTGTATCAATGCCGGGAGCTCGTTGAGGATATGTCGTTCCCGACGGTCAAGCGCTGGCGTGATCAGGGCGGGAAGGTCGTGGGACACTTCCAGGTGTATTTCCCGGAGGAGATCGCGCACGCGGCCGGGCTCCTCTCCTTCAAGGTGCGCGGCGCTCCCATCGAGCCCGTGCAGTCGGACTCCCGGTTCGGCTCGTACCTTTGCTCCATTCTCAAGTCATCCCTCGAGCTCGCGCTGAGCGGACGGGTGGAGCTGGACATGTTCGTCACCCATCCCATCTGCGACGCTGCTCGCAACCTCGCCGGCGTCTGGGGACGCAACTTCGAGTATCCGTGCCAGATCCTGTATCTCCCGCAGAACGCCAACTCCTCCCACACCGTCACCTATCTGCGGGACGAGTACAACCGACTACAACGCGCCATCGAGGAGATCGCGGGTCGCCGTATCGGCAACGAAGACTTACGGGCTTCGATCGCCGTGTTCAACGAGAATCGCTCCCTGCTCCGAAGTCTGTACGCGATCAAGCGTGACACGCCATGGTTGCTCGCCGTCGACGAGGCCTATGTACTCGTGGGCGTCGGTGGCCTGATGCCCCGCGAGGAACACAACGCGCTCCTTCGGACGGCGCTCGAGCAGATCCCCGGACGGCCCGTCAAGCGGCAGGACAAGATTCGTGTCGTATTCGAGGGTGGTTTCTGTGAGCAGCCGCCGCTGGACCTAATCCGAACCATCGGTCGCTCTTGCTATGTCGTCGATGACGACCTCCTCATCGGGCTTCGCTGGCTGACGGAGGACGTTCCCTTGGCGGGTGATCCACTTCGCAATCTGGCCGAGGCATACATTGAGCGCTCGGCGCACAGCCCGGTGCAACACGATCTGCGGAAGCCCAAGGACCAGATGCTCCTGGAGCGACTCCGGCGAGCTGACGCTCGCGCGGCAATCGTCACGGCCGCCAAGATGTGTGAGCCCGGGCTGGAGGAGCAGGTCGTTTACACCCGGACGCTCGACGGCGAGAACATCCCGTACTTCGTGAGCGAGTTCGAGGAGAACATGACCAGCTTCGATCACCTCGAGATCCAGTTGGAGACATTCGTGGAAAACCTGCTGTTCGACTGAGAACGCAGGAGAGGCGGGGATGACCAGAGGAGACAGAACATGAGCGACGTCGTAACGAGCGAAACCATAGTGGGGCGCGGCAACCGCGATGGCGCCCGCCTCTTCCGGGATTGGTTCGCCGAACTGAGTTCGGCGGCTGCGGATTTGCGTCCGGTGGCGTACGTGTTCGTGATGGGCAGCATGGCCGAGCTGCTGCGGGTGTTCGATCTCCCCATCGTCTTCCCCGAAATCAACTCGCTGCAAACCGCCGTGCGCCGCGTTGCCCACGAGTACCTCAATGAGGCCGAGGATTACGGATACTCCCCGGATATCTGTGGCTACGTGAAAGCCGATGTCGCAACTCAGCTCCGGGGTGGTGAACATCCGATGGGCCGAATTCCAAGACCCGCCATGGCTGTCTACACCAACGCCTGTAACACCTACATCAAGTGGGCCGAGATCTGGGAGCGGATGTATGGGGTGCCCGTATTTACCCTCGATGTGCCTGGGACGCGCGGCGCTGGTCTGCAAAGCCAGCCCGGTAGCCAAGACTTCGAGCAGGATCGGCGCTACGTGGAGGGTCAGATTCACGAGCTCATCTCCCTGTGCGAACAAACATCCGGCCGTGCGTTCGACATCGACCGATTGCGCGAGAGTCTCGCCGCTACCAACGAGATGAATCGGGCGTGGAAACGATTGCTCGAACTGAATCAGAGCCGGCCATCGGTATTCAATGCGCTCTCGGAGGGAACCATCTACTTGGGCGTTGCGAACGGGTTCCGGGGTACGCCCGAAGGTGCCGCGTACTTCCGGGATCTCGTAGAGGAAATGGAGTACAAGGCGTCACACGGCATCGGGACCACTACCGACGAACAGTTCCGCCTGGTGTTTGTCGGGGTCCCCTGTTACCCGATCTTCCGGCGATTCAACGAGCTATTCACGGAATGGGGGGGGACATTCGTGACCTCGACCTACCTCTGGTTTGCATCCGGTGGTTCCAACGTCGGGTTTGAGTACGACCTCCAGGACCCCATCGGAAGCCTGGCTGAGGGGGTCTTGATCAGCGTCCGCGATGCCATGGACGCCATGTTCTTCCAGACCGACATCCTCGCAGAGATGATCGATGCCTATGGCATTGACGGAGTGGTCTACCATCCCATCAAGAGTTGTCGGACGGTGTCTACCGGCCTCGCCGACAGCCGGCGTGCCCTGATGGAGATTCGGGACATCCCGAGTCTGTTCATCGAATCGGACATGATGGATCGGCGGGTCGTGTCCGAAGCCCAACTCAAGAATCGGATCGACGCCTTCTTCGAGGGTCTCCAGTCGCGAGCAGCCCGAGACGCCACGGCGGCGCCGGTCAACCCATGAGGTAATGATGGCCTATGCAGCCGGAGTGGACGTGGGATCCACGCAGACCAAGGCCGTGATCGTGGGGGAAGACGCCAAGATCGTTGCACGGTCATTGACCGACACGGGAGCCAACGTCATTCGAGCCGCCGAGTCGGCCTACCAGGAGGCCCTTCGCAGCGCCGATCTCCGCGAAGAGGAAGTAGAGTATGTGGTGGGCACCGGATACGGGCGGTACAAGGTCACGTTCGGCAACACCCAAGTGACCGAAATCAGCTGTCACGGCCGCGGAGCGGTGCAGATGTTTCCCGCCACACTGACCGTGCTCGACATGGGAGGCCAGGACACGAAGGCGATTCGGGTCTCCGCCACGGGTGAGATTCTGGATTTCTGCATGAACGATAAGTGCGCGGCCGGGACCGGGCGGTTTTTGGGTGCGGCATCGAGCGCACTGGAGATTCCGTTGGAAGAACTGGGGCCCACCGCGCTGCGTGGGGAACGGCCGGTCAAGATCAGCACCACGTGCACCGTCTTTGCCGAGTCCGAGGTGCTCTCGTGGTTGGGAAAGGGCAAGAAGATCGAGGACATCCTCCTGGGGGTTCATCATTCAATCGCCACGCGGTCGGCGGGGCTTCTGCGCCGCGTGGGCGTCGAAGAGGAAGTGACCTTCACGGGTGGCGTGGCGCGGAATGTCGCGATGATCGAAACGTTGAACGACCGCCTCGGCCTTCGCGTCAACGTCAGTGACGACTCCCACTTCATGGGCGCCCTGGGAGCAGCTTTGTTCGCCCTGGATCACATCGTGGCAAGCCGAACACCGGCCCATGCCGGACGGGAGGACGAATGAGCTACACGGCGGGCATCGATATCGGATCGACATATACCAAGTCGGTCATTCTGAACGAACGCCGTGAGATCGTCGGTCGCGCCATGGAGCCCACGGGGTTCCGACTAACGGAGATCGCAGAGCGTACCTACCACCGGGCCCTCGAAGAAGCGACCCTCGAGCCGGCAGAAGTCGCCTACATCGTGGCAACGGGGTTTGGCCGGCATCAGGCGCAGATCAGTGATGTGCACGTGACGGATCTCACGGCAAGTGCGCGGGGTGCGTCGTTCTTCTTTCCCGGCACCCGAACGATCCTCGACGTCGGCGGGCAGACGATGAAGGCGAGTCGGCTTGGCTCCGACGCCAAGGTCAAATCTTTTCGCTTGAACGACAAATGTGCCGCCGGTACGGGAGCCTTTCTCGAGAAGACCGCACGGTACATGGGGTATACCACTCGGGAGATCGGCCCCCTCGTCACCACCTCCAAAGATGCTATTCCCATCTCTGGTGTGTGCGCCGTCTTTGCCGAATCCGAGGTCATCAACCACCTGTCGCAGGGCGTGTCTCCGGCCGACATCATGCACGGCGCGATCGTGTCTCTCGTTGGACGATCCGTCCAACTCATGAAACGTGTCCGGATGGAGCCCGAATTCACGCTCGTGGGTGGGATCCTGCGGTTCGAGCGCATGGTGGAGGTGGTGGAGCGTGAGCTCGGGGCTTCGGTCAACGTGCCACCCGGCGAGCTCGTACAGTTCGTTCCTGCGTTTGGAGCGGCGCTCCTGGGGCAGCGCCGTGTCGAGAAACTCGCCGGCAAAGTCCATGCGGAATCATTCGCCGGATAGTAACGACGCTCCACACACCCGTGCCTCACCGCACGCGGGCGACGAGACCGTGCGCCGATTGGGCTTGGTGGTAGAGCACGAGGCACGGCGGCTGCTGAGCGACGATCAGCTCCAGCCCGATCCCGCACGAGTGGCCGCCGGGTGGGTTCGCCGCTTCATCGCGGATGCCGCGCGTGCCGAGGAGGCCATGGCACTCTACCGAGATCTCGGCTATGAGGTGTGCGCCGACCCTGTGGCGCTCGACCAACTCGACGAAGGATGCGCGGACTGCTGGCTCCTCACGCAACTTCGATTCGTCACGATTTACACGAGAAAGACTCGCATGCGTCCACCGGACGGAGGCGCGGGGAGGACATTATGAGAGCCGCGGTCTATCATGGCTCGGGCCACCCACTGGAACTCGCCGAGCTGCCAGCGCCGATACCCGAACAGGGAGAGGTGGTGGTGCGAGTCGCGGGATGTGGGATGTGCCACACGGATTTGCATTATCTCGATCACGGAGTGAAAACGTTCAAACCGCCTCCGTTGATTCTGGGACACGAAGCGGCAGGCACGATCGCGGAGATCGGGGAGGCGGTCGCGACATGCGCCGAGGGAGACCGTGTGTTGATCCCCGCCGTTCTGTCTTGTGGGCGGTGCGGGTTTTGTCGGAGCGGACGGGAAAATCTCTGTGACGACATGGTCATGCTCGGGAACAACATCGACGGAGCCTACGCGGAGTACGTCAAGGTACCGGCCTCGGAAGTCATACCGGTTCCAGACGATCTGCCGCTCGAAAAGGCTTGCGTCATCGCCGATGCGTTGTCGACGCCATACCACGCCGTCAAGCGTCGAGGCCAAGTGCGGACCGGTGATACCGTAGCGGTGCTCGGCTGTGGCGGTGTCGGACTCAACGTGGTGCAGTGTGCGGCGGTTGCGGGAGCGCATGTGATTGCCATCGACGTGAACGATGCCCGCCTCGAGGTCGCCAACGTTCTCGGGGCAGCAACCACCGTGAATCCCCAAACGGTGGAGCGGATCGATAAGCACGTTCGACAGCTCACCAACGGCGGAGTGGACGTCGCGTTCGAGGCGATAGGCAAGCCAGACACCATCCGTGCGGCCTATGGGCTCCTTCGGCGGGGTGGACGACTGTGCGTCATCGGGTACTCTCACGAAGAAACCACCTTGTCCGCGGCCCGTTTGATGTATTACGAGTTGGAGATCGTCGGGAGCCTCGGTTGCGGGGGCGGAGAATACCCCGAAATCATCGACTTGGTACGCGCCGGGCGCTTGCAGTTGGACCCGATCGTGAGCGGATGTCTACCGCTCGAGCACATCAATCAAGGCTTCGATCGGCTTCGCCAAGGAGAGGGGATTCGATGGGTGGTCACACCGTAGCGCCCGATCCGTTCCAGCGATTCGAAGAGGAGCACGCGGAAGCGCTCCGCGAGTTACAACGCCTCGAGCACGCCGCCATGGCACTGGAAAACGGTGAGCGTCCATCAAGCTACCTGCGAATCGTCCGTGAAGTCCACACCTTTCTGAGTACGGCCGTGCGCACGCACAATGAAAACGAGGAGCGCGCGCTCTTCGGTCTGCTCGGTGAAGACGCACCGGTGGCGCTGTTCGAGGAAGAGCATCGGATGCTCCGCACCATGGAGCACGATCTGGGACGAGCGCTCGACGGTCGCGACCCCGTGCAGGACATCCCCCCGATTGCTCGCGAGCTGATCGGCATCCTCCGCGCACACATCGAGCGGGAAGACCAGGTGCTCTTCCCCATGGCGCGAGCGCTCTTGGGCCCCGAGGGAACGGCGGTGGTCGCGCGGCGGCTTGCGAGTACGTAGCGATTGCACGGATTCGCTTCCGATCGCCCCGTAACTTCGAGTCGCTGACACCCGCGCGCTCTACGGAACCCCGACCCCACGCCTCGGGTTTACCGGAATGATTAGACTTCTGACCGACCGCAACCACCGGACAGCCCAATGACCCTCATGATCGTTGGCGTCACGCTCCTTCTAGGCCTCGCGCTGCTCTATCTCCGCCGCCCTCTCTTGGCCTGGGTCCTGCCGGGCGCCACCGTGTTGCTCTGGTGGGGGGTCACTACCGGCGCCGCCTCCCCGCCCTTTCGGATCACGGCCGCGGTCTTCGCCCTCGCGGTGATAGCGCTCGGCTTACCACCGGTGCGGCGCGTACTCATCAGTACTTGGCTCATGCGGATCATGCGGGGTGTCCTGCCACGCATGGGCGAAACGGAGCGGATCGCCCTCGAGGCAGGGACCGTGTGGTTCGACGGTGACCTCTTCTCGGGCGCTCCCAGCTGGAAGCGGCTCATGGCGTTCCCGGTGCAGGGCCTTTCCACGGAGGAGCAGAGGTTCTTGGATGGACCGGTCCAGGAGCTGTGCGCCAGAGTGAACGAGTGGGAGGTCGTGCAGCGGGGGGATCTATCTCCGGAGATGTGGGCGTTCATCAAGCAACACCGATTCTTCGGTATGATCATCCCGAAAAACTTTGGCGGACTCGGGTTTTCCGCGGCCGCGCATTCGGCAGTGATCACGAAGCTCGCGAGCCGAAGCGTCACGGCTGCGGTGACGGTGATGGTACCCAACTCCTTGGGCCCCGCCGAGCTGCTGCTGCACTACGGGACGGACGACCAGAAACGACACTATCTCCCTCGTCTCGCCAACGGCGAGGAGATTCCGTGCTTCGCACTGACCGGTCCCGAGGCCGGGAGCGACGCCGCCGCCACACAGAGTGAGGGGATCGTGTGTCGGGGCACCTACGAGGGGAAAGAAGTGTTGGGGATGCGCCTGAACTGGCGGAAGCGGTATATCACCTTGGGACCGGTAGCGACCCTGATCGGCCTGGCGTTTCGCCTGCGGGATCCGGACCATCTTCTCGGTGACCGGGATGACCTGGGTATCACCTGCGCCCTCATCCCGGCCAAGCTGCCCGGCATTCAGATCGGGCAACGACACGATCCCATGGGTGTGCCGTTTCACAACGGACCCAACTGCGGATTCGATGTCTTCGTGCCGCTCGAGTTCATCATCGGCGGCCGCGAGATGGCTGGACAGGGCTGGCGCATGTTGATGGAGAGTCTGGCCGCCGGTCGATCGATCTCGCTTCCGTCACTTGCCGCATCATCGGGAGCGCTGGCTGCCCGTGTGGTGGGTGCCTATGCCACGGTGCGCGAACAGTTCGACACGCCGATTGGGCGGTTCGAGGGGATCGAAGAACCGCTCGCTCGGATCGGCGGACTCGCATACGTCATGAACGCTGCGCGTTGGCTCACCGCGGCCGCGGTAGATGCTGGAGAAAAACCGGCGGTGTTGTCCGCTGTGGTCAAGGCCTACCTGACGGAAGGGATGCGCCAAGTCGTGAACGATGCCATGGATATCCGCGCCGGTGCCGCCATCTGTCGCGGTCCGCGGAACATTCTGGCCCGGGCGTATCAGGCCGTCCCCATCGGGATCACGGTGGAGGGCGCCAATATTCTCACCAGGTCGATGATTATCTATGGCCAGGGTGCCATTCGGTGTCACCCCTACGTGCAGGACGAAATGCGGGCGGTGGCTCAGGGCGATGTCGCACGCTTCGATCGTGCATTCTTTGGGCACGTTGGCTTCGTCTTTTCCAACGTTGCTCGTGCAGCTCTCTTGGGTCTCACCAACGGACGGCTGGCTGGATCGCCGGTGTCCGGACCGGCGGGCAGTTACCTCCGCCGCTTGTCACGCATGAGCGCTGCATTTGCGGTGGTCTCGGATACCGCGATGGCGACACTCGGCGGCAAGCTCAAACGTCGGGAAAAGATCAGCGGCCGGCTCGCCGACGCCCTGGCGTGGATGTATCTCGCGTCGGCCACGGTCAAGCGATTCGTGGAGGACGGAAAGCCGGCCAGGGACCTCCCGTTCGTGGCATGGGGCTGTGCCCATGCACTCCACCAAATCCAGACGGCGCTCGCCGGCATCCTGGACAACTTCCCCAACCGTCCGGCCGCCTGGCTCTTGCGACCCGTGATCTTCCCCCTGGGTCGACGTTATCGGCCGCCCAGCGATCATGTCGGATCCGCGGTAGCGCGGGGCTTGTTAGAGGATCGTGCGGCACGGCTGGCGCTGACGGCTGACATTTATGTTCCCCCGCCCGACGAGCCGGGTCTCGGACGTCTCGAGGCGGCGTTGGACGAAGCAGTCGCGGCCCTGGCGGTGGAGACGAAGATCCGGGATGCCGTCCGCGCGGGAAAACTCGACAAAGCGCCCGGCGACGTGTTGCTGGAAGCAGCGGTCGAGGCTGGCATCATCACCGAGCAGGAGCGTGATCAGGTCTTGTGCGCCGACCAAGTTCGGGATGAGGTGATTCAGGTCGATGCGTTCGACCCCACCCCATTTGCTTCGCTCCGTGGATGATGGTCACGTGGCCGCGTGCCGGAACCGGCTCGTGGCAAACCACAGTAATCCACAGCCGATCACGAGGAGCGCGGTGTATTGGGTCCAAAGCGCGGAGACCCCCACGCCCTTGAGAAACACGGCACGCACGATCTCGATGTAATGCCGCACGGGGTTCCCGATTGTGAGCCACTGGAAGACCTTTGGCATGCTGCTCACCGGAAACATGAAGCCGGAGAGCAGGATCGTCGGCATGAACACCAGAAAACTCGCCATAAAGGCTTCCTGCTGCGTTCTCGAGATGGTCGAGATCAATAACCCGAGTCCCAGACCCGACAAGAGAAACAGGACGCTGCCCACGAGCAGCAGCAACACGCTTCCGCGAAACGGCACCCCGAACCAGAACAGCGCCACCGTCGTGACGAGTGTCAAATCCGCCAGTCCAATCAACGCAAAGGGAATCGTCTTCCCGGCAATGAGCTCTCCCGCCGTCAGCGGACTCACGCGGAGCTGCTCGAGAGTACCGATCTCTCGTTCGCGTACGATGGCGAGGGACGTGAGTAGCAGACATACCAGAAGAATCAACGCACCTACGACAGCCGGCACGTTGTAGTCGCGGCTGGAGAGGTCCGGATTGAACCATGCGCGCGCTCGCAAGTCGACGGCTGGGGTCTCGGCTTTGGGCCGCCAGCGCAACCCGTATGTGGTGATGATCTGCTCCGCATAGCTCCTGGCCACCCCGGCGGTGTTCGAGTTCGTACCGTCCAGCAGAAGTTGAACCTGTGCACCACGGTGGTCTTCAAGCGCCGTCGCGAACCCACGCGGAATCTCGAGGGCCACCACCGCGTGACCCCCATCTAGTGCCCGGATCACGTCAGCCGACTGCTCGGACTGATGACGGATCTCGAAATAGCCTGAGGCCGAGAGCGCGTCCACGAGCTCTCGCGATGCGGCGGTACGGTCGTGGTCGACGACGATGGTGGAGGTGTTCCAGATGTCGGTGGACACGGCATAGCCGAAAACCAGGAGTTGGATGATCGGGGACACGAAGATGACCCTGATCATCCGCGGATCACGGAAGATCTGACGGAATTCCTTGGCCAGCAGCCCACGAACCCGCTCGATCCGCTCGCCCCACGATGTCATAGCAATTCCTTCTTGAAGACTCTCGTGGCGGCGAAAAGACCAACGACCGCAAAAGCAATCATCAGCAGCCCCTGGACGCGCAGCACCTCGACACCCACGCCCTTGAGAAAGATGCCGCGTGTCACGACGAGGAAGTACCGGGCAGGAATGAGATACGTCACGGCCTGCAGCGGCTTCGGCATCACCTCGATGGCGAACATGAAGCCCGATAGGAGGAACGCGGGGAGAAACGTCGTGATCATTGCCAACTGCGTTGCCAGAAGCTGTGACTTGGCCACCGCGGAGATGAAGATCCCCAACCCCAACGCGCCAATGAGAAAGGCCGTGGACAGCATCATCAGGAGCAGGGCGCTTCCCCGGAACGGAACGTCGAACACCGCCACACCAATCACACTCACGAGAAGGACGTCGATCAATCCGATGGCCAGATAGGGGAGGAGCTTGCCGAGGACGACCTCGCCACGTGCCACCGGTGTCGCTGCAAGCTGTTCCATGGTCCCGCGCTCCCACTCGCGGGCGATGGTGAGCGAGGTGAGCATGGCAGCGATGATCATCATGATCACTGCCACCAGGCCGGGAACGATCATGTTCTTGCTGACGAGCTCCTCGTTGTACCACACCCGAGTCTCCGTCCGCAGCGGTGGTTCGACGGTTCGACCCGCCAACTGCACTCGGGCGGAATACGACCGAACAATTGCCCCGGCATACCCGAGAGCCACCGTGGCAGTGTTCGCGTCGCTTCCGTCGGCCAGCGCTTGGAGCTGCGCGGGCCGGCCCGCATCGAGATCGGCGGCGAAATCCGGCGGGATCACGAGCGCCACCCGCACGCGCCCCCGGTCGAGCGCGTCATCGATGTCCCCCGGACGATCCGCCGTCAGAATAGGTGTGAAATAGCCCGACGACCAAAACGCGTGAAGCAGATCTCGACTTCGCTGCGACTGGTCCCGGTCGAGCACAGCGGTGGGGATGTCGTCCACATCCCAGCTGATGGCGTAGCCGAACAGAATGACCAACAGGACCGGCAGCAGAAACGCCATGATCAAGCTCCGGGTGTCCCGCCGGAGCTGAATGATCTCCTTTCGCGCCATAGCCAGTAACCGAGTGGCGTTCATTGTCTATTCGTCATTCTGTGATCTGCGTTCTGCGTCCTCTGTTTGTTCTTCCCCTCTGCGCTCTGCCCTTGCTACTCCACCGGCGCTCCACCCTCCGCGCGCACACGCGCGACGAATACATCTTCCAGCGATGGGGCGATTTGCCGGAGGCTCTCGAGCGCGATCCCCCCCGCTTCCAGGGAGGTGGGAATACGCGCTGTCGCCGCCTCCACGTCCTGCACGGCGACGTGAAGGGACCGGCCAAACATGGCTGCCTCGATGATGCCCGGTGTCCCACGAAGCACTTCCACCGCCCGCGGGGTATCGTCCACCTGGACCTCGAGGATCGGCTCTCTCATCTCCTGCCGCAGCCGCGCGGGTGTGTCCAGCGCGATGAGGCGCCCACGGTTCATGAGCGCGAGGCGATGACAGTATTCCGCTTCCTCCATGTAGTGGGTCGTGACGAAGATCGTCGTGCCCTGTGCGGCAGTCGCATCGATCAAATCCCAAAAGCTCCCTCGAGAAATCGGATCGACACCCGAGGTGGGCTCGTCGAGAAACAGAATGGGTGGCTCGTGCAGGAGGGCGCAGCCAAGGGCCAGTCGCTGTTTCCATCCCAGTGGCAGCTCCCCCGTGAGGCGCCGCCGCTGATCGCCGAGTCTGGCCATCTCGAGAACCCATGCGCGGCGGGCGAAGCGATGCGGCTCCTGAACACCGTAGAGGCGTGCGAAAAAATCGATGTTCTCTTCCACCGTGAGGTCGGCGTACAGCGAGAATAGCTGCGACATGTACCCGATGCTGTGCTTGATCGAACGTCGCTCGCGCGTGATGTCGTATCCCGCAACCGTTCCGTGCCCCGACGTGGGGGCCACGAGCCCCGCCAGCATTTTGATCGTCGTCGTTTTCCCCGCCCCGTTGGGACCGAGGAAGCCAAATATTTCCCCTCGCCCAACCTCGAATGAGACCTCGCTGACAGCCGTGAAGTCTCCGAACCGTTTCGTGAGGTTTTCGGCGGACACGGCCGGCCCCGATGTGGCACTCATGGGATCTCGGCTTCGCCAATCTTGTCCATGAAGACGTCTTCGAGGGACGGATCGATGTGGGTGATATCCGTGACACCCACGCCCGCGGCGCTGAGCGCTTGGGTAATGGCGGGGATGGCGGCCGCCGAGCCGACCGTAGCGTGCAACCGGTCGCCGAACACGGCCGCTCGAACCACTGCGGGATGATCTGCCAGGACGGTCCGCGCCGCACGCACGCGATCCACGTGAACCGAGAGCACGACACCCGGCAGCTCGTCCCTGAGCACATCGGGCGCGTCGAGCGCGAGGACGCGCCCACGGTTCAACAATGCCAACCGGTCGAACCGTTCGGCCTCGTCCAGGTACGCCGTGCTGACGATCACCGTCACCCCTTGGGCCACCATCTCGTGGATGATGAGCCACAGATCACGACGCGAGATAGGATCGACGCCAAAGGTCGGCTCGTCGAGGAGCAAGACCCGTGGCTGATGGATCAGCGCACAGGAGAGCCCGAGCTTTTGCTTCATGCCGCCGGAAAGCTGCCCGGCGAGTCGATTCGCAAAGTTCCCGAGATTGGAGAACTGATACAGTCGTTCCAAGCGCGCGGGCCGCTCTTGCTTCGGGACTTGATAGAGGTCAGCGTAGAACTGCAGGTTCTCGGACACCGTCAGATCCGCATAGAGGCCGAAGCGTTGCGACATGTAGGCGATCTCGTGCTTCACCCCTTCGGGATTCCGCACGACGCTCACGCCAGCCACCTCGGCATCGCCGGCGCTGGGCTGCAGCACGCCCGCCAGCATACGCAGCGTCGTGGTTTTGCCGGCACCGTCGGGACCTACCAAGCCAAAGAGCTCGCCGCGCGCAACGTCGAAGGTGAGCGCGTCGACGGCTACCAGGTCACGGAAGCGTCGGGTCAAACCGCGCACGCGCACCGCCACGGCCTCCATGGTCAATGACTCGCCACGTCGAGACGGACGTCCGCCGGAATCCCCGGCTTCAGATCGCCTCGATCGTCGTCGGTGATACGGACCTTGACCGCATACACCAGCTTCACGCGCTCCTCGGCCGTCTGCACGTTCTTGGGCGTGAACTCCGCCTGCGACGCAACGAACGTGACCTCGCCGAGGTAGACTCGATCGGGATAGGTGTCCGTCGTGATCGTCGCTGTCGTGCCGAGCTTTACCGCCGCCACACGGTCTTCTCGAACATAAATGCGCACCCAACGTTCGTTTGGGTTCATGATCGTGAGCACTGCGACACCGGCGCCCACGGTTTCTCCGGGCTCGTGGTGACGCACGGTAATGACGCCGTCGAACGGAGCTACCACCGTCATGCTTGCGAGCGTGGCATCGATCGCTTTCAACGCGGCCCGCGCCTGCACGAGCTGTGCCCGCTGCGCTTCCGTCCGTTCCGGACGCGGACCGGCTTCCAAGAGCTTGAGTTGCTCTTCTGCCTGCTCGAACTGATCCCGTGCAACCTCGAGCGTCAGCGCGGCCTTGTCGTAGACTTCTTGGCTGATGGCCCCGCCTTCGTGCAGGCGCCCCGCGCGAGCCACGTCCCGCTCCGCATCTAGCACCCGCGCTCGCGCCGCATTGCGAGCTGCCCGGCCCTGTGACACTTCTTCACGGCGAAAGCCAGCCTCCAATTCGCGCAGCAGCGCATCGGCAGCAACGACCTGCGCCGCCGCTTGCTCCCGCCGGGCCAGCATCTCATCCCGATCGAGCCATGCCAGCACATCTCCTGCCCGAACGAGATCCCCTTCACGAGCGGCGATACTGTCGACACGCCCTGGGACCTGATAACCAAGTCTGGCCTCCGTCGCTTCTACGGTCCCCGATGCCGCGAGGTCGGTCTGACCATTCCCTCCCGCGATGATGATCGCCAGGACGATGGCCACGCCAACGACCCCGCCCCACACCAGGATGCGACGCTGCTTCGGACTCATGGCACGGACTCCAATTGCTGTTCGAGCCACCCGAGGTCGAGTTGCCCAATCGTTCGCGCCAACCCGACTCGTGCGGCAATCTCACGATGGACCGCTTCTGCCAAGTCGGCGCGCGCCGACAGTAGCTCCGCGTGCGCGGTGAGAAAATCGGTTTCGGTACCAGCCCCGGTATCGAGGCGTAGGCGCTCGATCCGTGCGACCTCCGCAAATCGCGTCACGGCGATTTGCAGACTGGTGATACGCGCCTGGGCTTCTTCCACCGCTGCCCGGGCGCGATCCACATTGCTCGCGACCTGGTTCTCGATCATGCGGAGCCGCGCGTCCGATTCGCGCCGCGTGGCGTCCGCTCGGGCGATGCCTCGGCTCACGGCTCCGCCGGTGAAGATGGGATAGGAGAACTGCACGCCAACGTTCCACTCGGCAGTGAAGTTGCCCGCACCGGATCCGCGATCGATCCAGGCGCCAAACAGATCGAGGGTGGGCCAGCGAGCACTTCGCGCCACACGCTGATTGGCCTCGTTCGCGCTCACCTCCCGCCGCGCCTGGGCAACCGCCGGATTCGTCACCAGGGCAAGCCGGCTCAGCTCGTCGCGATCCGGAAGCGTGGTATCGACCCACCCGACCTCCGCGAGTAGGTCGGCACGGGCTCTCTCGACGTCGACACCGATGAGCCTGGCCAGATCGCGTTCGGCCACATCGAGCGATGCCGCGAACCCCACACGCTGCGCGGTGGCGCTAGCCCGCGCCGCCTCGACTCGCAAGACGTCCACATGCGCCGCGGTCCCGACTTCCCGACGCTGACGGACTCGGCCGAGTTCGGACTCCAGCGCCGCCATTCGCAGATCGTGGGCGTCGAGAATGGTTCGGGTACTCAGCACGGTGAGATACGCGGTGACGACCTGTGCGATGAAATCCTGGCGCGACGCGTCGTGGGCCGCCTCGGCCGCGGCCGCGAGTGCCCGCGCGCCGCCCACCCGCGCGGGGCGGGCTCCGCCGTCGAGCAACGTGTAGCTGAGGCTTGCTCCGGCTTGAATCAATGTTTCGTCGAACGGTGGCGTCTGGCCCGGGAGAAAGCCGTGGATGGGACTCACGACCATCGGTTGTTCGAACTGTGTCGCCGAGGCGGTGACCAACACGCGAGGAAACCAGAAAGCGGTGGCTTCCCCAACCGCGGCCCCCGCGGCGTCGCTTCGGGCGGCCGCTGCACCAAGACCGGGATCGTGGTCCAACCCTCGCCGGACGGCATCGGTGATCGACAGCCGCGCCGGCACCTCTTGCCCGCTCAACGGCCATGTCCCCACCGCAAGCCAGAGCACACCAGCCGTCGCCCAGCGCGGCCCGGCGATCACGCGGCCTCCCCGTCAGGGGCCGCCGCCAGACCTCGACGGACAAACCCAACGACACTTTCGACCAGTTGCGCGCGAGCGTTGGGATCGTCCTGATCGAAGCTCGTCCCCTCCCGGAGGGCCCGGCGCATCAAACTGAGAAAGATGGGCTGAGCACCGACACTCAGTGCCAGCAGGAACGGTTCGCCATTGCGAATGTCGCCGGTCCGCTGTCCCTCTGCGATCAAGAGACGCAGAAGGCCGATGTTCCCGCGCATGGTGCGGCGCGCGGCTTCCGGCATGGAGCGCGATCCCGCGAGGTGATGCGCGAGCAGACACGGGAGCTCGGGATGCTCGTGCAAATAGGCGAACAAGGCGCGCACCACGCGCTCGATCCGTTGAAGTGGCGTTCCCGGTTCCGCGCTCGCCTCGGTCAGGTGTTGCACGCTGGGTTCAGCAACAACCGCGAAGACAGCCTCGTAGAGGGCCTCTTTGGACCCGAAGTGGTAGGTGATCGCGCCGAGATTGGCGCCCGCTGCCGTCGTGATGGTTCGGACCGATGTGCCCTCAAAACCGTGTGCCGCAAAGAGCTGCGTGGCCGCCTGGACAAGATCGGACGCCGTGCCCGTCAGAGAGTCATACATACGTTTGACTTTCTTCATACGTACGTATTTATGCTTTTCCGTGGATTCCCGCAAGAGGCTGACCTCACGCGACCTGAGCGAACATCGGGCTACCCGGCTTACTGGGTCCTGGATCCTCATCCGCCCTTCAATCCCCGTTCAGCCCAGACCAGCTATCTACCTGACGAATGCCGGAAAGGAGGCGTTGCATGCCGTCATCGCTACCGCGTGCCGGGACGGCCTGGGCTCGGATCAGCGGTCGCCACCGCCGGGGCGTCGCCGGCGCATGTTTGCTGGCCCTTGCTGCCGCCTGCGGGGACGATCAGGCACCCATCGATGAGCCCACGAGTCCCTTGGTGACGTTTCCGACCAGCCTACACGCCACTGGCCGGGGAAAGGTCACGCACTATAGCAGTGCCAATGGCGGTTTCGAGGACTTCACGGGTATCGCGTATTACGACCTCGCGTGTCAGAGCTGCCACCAACCCGACTGCCTGAACTGCCACACCGACTCCCGTGGCGAGGACTCGTTCGTCGCCGAGACGACGTGCCGCACCTGCCACGGACGGCAAAACATGGAGGTGAGTCAAGGCTTTTCGGATGTGCACCGCGAGGCCAACATGACCTGTATGGACTGCCATACGCAGCGGGAAATGCATGGGGACGGCGTGGAATACGCGTCGATGCTTGCGGATGGGGCGATGGACGCCGCCTGCGAGGGCTGTCATGCGACCTTAAGCAGCAGCACCGCGCACGACATTCACGTCGAGTCCGTCGATTGCAGCGCCTGCCACGCACAGAGTGTCGTGACCTGCTACAACTGTCACTTCGAGAGCGAGGTCTTGAACGGTGAGAAACGTCCGTACGGCGTATTCAAGAACTGGACGTTCTTGGTGAATCGCGACGGGAAAGTCCATCCTGCGAACTTCCAGAGCGTGAAGTACCAGGACAAGAGCTTTCTGGTCTTCGCACCGTATTACGCCCACACCATCTCCCGTGAGGCACTGGACTGCGTCTCCTGCCACGTCAGTACGGCGCTTCAGCAGTACGAGCAGGAGGGAAGGATCGATGTGGTGACATGGAACGAAGTCGAGAATCGGCTCGAGCACATCGAGGGAGTGATCCCGATCCCACCGGACTATACGACCGCCATGACCTTCGACTTCGTGGACTTCGTCGACGGAGAGTGGGTCTTCATGGAATCGGGTCCGGAGAGGTTCCAGATGTTGTTCGGCGAACCCTTAACGGCGGAGCAGATTCGGAAGCTACTCTGGCAGTGATCCGGTGGCGTATTAGCGCCGAACAACTCGCGCGGCCAATGCGGCTACGCTCAGGATGTCACTTCATCGAGCGTCGAATCTGACAGGCGCGGTGGACGGGGTCCGTGGCGCGAGGCGCCCAACGTCCGCACATACCGGAGTTCTCGGCCGGCGGCTGCACATCGCAGGAGGAGCCCCCCGCGACTCATGTCGCCGCGGCCCGCGAACGCCTCTGGAAACCAGAGCCGGGAACCCAAGACCTCGAGCAACGGTTCCACGTATTTCTCGGTGGCGATGCTGCCGAGGAGTACGACTCGGTCTTCGGCGCACAGGTGGGCGCCGAGGCGGGTGGCGTCCTCCCGAAGTGCGGTCACGAACCGCACACTATTGGGGTCTACCCGGACAGCCGCCATTTGCTCGAGATCATGACGGCTCACGAGCACGTCGAGTCCCACGAGTCCACGACCCGGTACGATGACGAGCGCGCCCGGGTAGCCCGGCGGTGGTACGCCGAACCGCTCGGCGTAGACTCGCTTGCCACGGAAATAGAGACCCGAGAGAAAGGAGAACAACTCACCGATGGGCACGCCCCGAGCGGCCAGATCCTGGACCATGGAGGAGCCGTCTCGTCTCTCGAGCATTGCTCTCGCCCGCTTCCCCGCAGTATTGGCCGGCGAGAGCAGAAACACGGTGTGACCGGCCATCATAGGTGGCCGACGAGGTTCGGGCGGCCCCGATCAGCCACCCAATCCGAGACCTCGCAGAATCGCCATCGGAATGATCAACGCGAGCCATCCCAGTACGGCGGTGATCACCGCCTTGCCCGTGCTGAAATCGAGCGCTTGGCGGATGGCGACGATTCCCGCGATGAGGATCCAGACAGCGACCGCGAAGGCAATGAGCCCGCCTAGCACGGGCACGAATGCGAGAAGCAAGAGCATCCCCGGGGCTTGGGCAAACCCGATAGTCCGCAGCAGCTCGCCCCAGGTGGCCGTGCCCCCGAGGAGTTTGTCCCCAATCAGGTACGTGATTCCGGACCACAAGAGCCACCCGACCACCGCAGCGACCGCGGCGCCGATGATGCCGGGCCCACCAGACCCGAATGCGCCAATCGCTCGCGCCACCGCAACCATCGTCACCACCGCCGCCGCCTGCGCGGTGGCCGTGGTATCCGCTTCCACCTCTTCATAGGTCGCGATGCGCAGCATCGCCGCACCTTTCATCCTGTCAATGAGCGCTCCGCCTGCCATTCCGATTCCTCCTGCTGGGATTCTGGTCACTGGATGGTGCCAACCGTACCCTCCCCCCCACCCGCTGTCCAGCGCCTTGACGTTTTGCCCTACCACCCATGACAGTTCAAATCATGAACCATTCGCCATTTGAGCAGGACCGATCGCCTCCCTCAGCGCTGGATCGCGTCGACGAAATCCGCCGGGCCCTCGCAGCGAAACGAGTGGTGGCGTTTCTCGACTACGACGGCACGCTGACGCCCATAGTCGAACGTCCTGAGCTGGCCACCCTCGACGATGAGATGCGGAAGACCCTGGTGCGACTCGCGGCCCGGTGCCCGGTCGCCATCGTGAGCGGGCGGGACCGACGGGACGTCGCGGCGCTCGTCGGACTGGAATCGCTGGTCTATGCCGGGAGTCACGGCTTCGACATCGCGGGACCAAACGGCCTCGAGATGGAGCACCCAGAGGCCGCCCAACATACCGCCTCGCTGGACCGAGCCGCCAAAGAGCTGCGCCGCGTGCTCGACGGGCTGGACGGCGTGCTGATCGAGCCCAAGCGGTACGCGCTGGCCATTCACTACCGCCTCGTGGCCGAGCCCCATGTCACGCGCGTTCAGGAAGCCGTCACACAGGTTGCCGCGCGGTATCCCGATCTCCGACTGACCCCCGGCAAGCGCATATTGGAGCTACGCCCCGCGCTCGATTGGGACAAGGGCGCGGCCGTTATTTGGTTACTAGCGGCGCTCGGTATGAACGGGTCCGACGTGCTCCCCATCTACCTCGGCGACGATGTGACGGACGAGGATGCGTTTTGCGCGCTCCACGATCGAGGCATCGGCATTCTGGTTGGGGAACACCGTCCGCTGCTTTCGCATGCGCGATACACGCTCCGTGACCCATCGGAAGTCCAACAATTTCTCGAATCCCTCGTGGGCTCACTGTCCGCGGACGGTGCCCCCTGAAGACGCGAGCCTTCGGACAGCCTTCGAGCGCAGAATGGACGTCGCGTGTGTGCCGGGATAGATTCAGTCGCCGGTTGGCTCATTCACTCGATTTTGACGTTCAGGAGACCGTAGGATGGCGATTACGATAGAGCGGTTTGTCGAGAAGCTCGAGGCTTTGAAGCAGGAGATGGACGGGGGGAGGCTCAAGCACGGTGAGTACGATATGCGGCTTGCGCGGATCATCACCGAGCTGCGGGACCAGAAGCTCGACGCGGATCGAGAGCGGCTGTCGAGCACCATTGGAGAGTTGCTCGAGCGCCAAGTGATCACCCCGGCCGTCAAGACCCACCTCGAAAAACGGCTGGGTATCAGCTAGAACCTCTCGTCCTATGGAGACGGCGCCCGGAGGGATCCGCACCCCCTCCGGGCGCCTCGCGCATCAGCGCCGATCCGTCAGTCCACCACCCAGTCCAATTGCCCACCAGAGAGACCCCCGCCCAGTTGACACCTGCCGCTGCCGTAGCCGCCGGCCCCCTCCCCGAGGGAGCCGGTCTTCGTTGTTACATTGCCTGCCAGCGAAACCCGGTTCCGACTGCAACCGTACGGCGTGCACGAGAACCCCGGATGAAAAGAAATCTCAAACACGCACTGATCGTGGCCCTGATGCTCCTCGGCATCACGGGGCTCGTTTCGCTCACTCTGGGTCCCGATCTCATCGCGGGACGGCAGCCTACCCTCGGCTCGTTCACGCTCATTCACTTCGGCGGGTATCTATTCTTTCTGGTGATGCCCGTGGAAGCCATGGTCCCTTGGTATCTGGCCGAGGGACACGCGCCCACCACGATCGTCGTGGTCGCCGTCGTCACCGCGATGCTCGCACAGCTCATCGACTACGGAATCGGATACCTGTTCAGCGAGCGAGTGATCAACCGTGTCATCGGGACCAGACGCTACGCGCGAGCGGAGCATGCCATCAACGACTACGGTCGCTGGGCGGTGCTCCTCTTCACACTCCTGCCACTCTCCTCCCCGACGTTGCTCCTGGCCGCCGGGATCGTCCGCTTTCGTCTGAGGTGGGCGGTGGGGTACAGTCTGTTGGGCCTCACGGCGAAGTATGTTGGCATCGTTTTGCTCTTCCACGTGTGGGCATCGGCCTGATCCGCTCAGAGCGTCTTGCCAGCGGCGACTTCCTCGGCGCGGCGCCGAAGTGCGGGGGCCTCGAGCGTGGCACTCATCGCGGGGAGGGCCGCCGTGGGACCCGTCCAGGCCAGCTCGTCCACACGCTGCGCCACCGGCGCTCTGGTATCCAACGTGGCGAGCCGACGGAACAGCAATGCAAGGTCTCGCTGCTCGGCCAACGCCCCCGCCAACCGCTCGGCCCCACGAACCGTCACATCCCACTCGGCTCCCGAGCGGGGAATGTGCTCGAGGTGCTCGTACCGAGCGAGCACGACGGACGTCGATTTCGCGCCCCACCCCTTGATCCCGGGAAACCCATCCGAAGAATCCCCGACCAGCGCTAAGTAGTCCGGGATCGAGGCGGGGACCACGCCGAACTTTTCCCGTACCCCCTGCGCATCCCGAACCTCCCGCCTGCGCCGGTCGAACTGCACAACCCGCTCACCCACGACGCACTGAGCCAGATCCTTGTCCGGCGTGCAGATGAACACGGTGTCCACCCGATCGTCCGCCGCCGCCATGGCCGCACCGGCCGCGAGCCCGTCATCCGCCTCGAACTCGACCATGGGCCAGACGAGGATGCCGGCGGCGGTCAAGGCCTCTTCCAAGAGCTCGAACTGTGATCTGAGCTCCTGCTCGATACCCGAGCCGTCCTTGTACCCCGGCCACAGTTCGTTCCGAAAAGACTCGATGACATGATCGGTGGCCACCGCCACGTGCGTGGCGCCGCTCGTCAGGAGACCGAGGATGGATTCCACCACCCCACGAGCCGCGGCGACCTCTTGGCCGTGGTGATTGCGCTCTTTGGGGAGCGCGTAGTAGTGGCGGAACAGCTCGTACGTTCCGTCGATCAGATGGACGTTCACCGTGATACCTCCGCTGCATGCCGACGAATGAGCTCCCACGCCCGCTCCACATGCTCTCGACCGGTCCCCGCCTGGCCAATGGCGAGCCGCAGCACGAGTTTCCCCGCCAGTTTGGTATGCGTCAAATAGATAGCGCCCGAGGCGTTCAGCCCGTCCATGATCGCTCGATTGACTTGGTCTCCTGCCCGATGCCGAAAACATACGAGATTGAGCGGTACGGGAGCCGCCAGCTCGAAGTCGGGATGCGCCGTCACCCACTCGGTGAACTCCCGCGCCAGAGCCACGTGCTCACGGACCATCGCGCGGATCCCCTCCACCCCGAACGACCGAATCACGAACCACAACTTGAGCGCGCGAAACCGCCGACCGAGCGGGATCTGCCAATCGCGATAGTCGATCACGGCACCGGACTCGGTGGGCCGGTTTCGCAGGTATTCGGGAAGAATACTGAGGGCCCTCACTAGTTCCGCGCGGTTGGTCACGAAGAGCGCGCTGCAGTCAAAGTTGGTAAGCATCCATTTGTGTGGGTTGAAGCTGTAGCTATCCGCGAGCTCGAGACCATCGTGCATCCCTCGGAACTCCGGACAGACCGCCGCGGTACCCGCCATCGCGGCGTCCACATGTAACCAGATCCCGTCGCGACGGCAGATCTTCCCTATGGCCCGAACCGGATCCAGGGCCATCGACGACGTGGTCCCAACGGTGGCGCACACGAAGCACGGCCGCTTCCCCTTGCGCCGATCTCGGTCGATCGCGGCAGCAAGCTCCTCGGGCCGCAAGGCAAAGGCCTCATCCACTTCGAGACACCGGAGATTGTCGCTCCCGAGACCGGCGATGCGAACCGCTTTCTCGACGGACGAGTGGGCTTGGGTGGACGTATAGGCGGTGAGCGACCCGTCGACGCCGCGACGATTGCTCTCGCCCTGCGTCGCCCGCTCTCGGGCGGCGAGTAGGGCGCAAAGCGTGCCCGACGAGGCCGTATCCTGAATGACGCCCCCCCCCGTTCCACCCGACAAATAGGCGCTGGGAAGGTCGAGCATCCCCACCAACCAGTCGAGGACGTGGGTCTCGAGCTCGGTGCAGGCCGGGCTCGTCGCCCACAGCATCCCCTGCACGCCGAGCCCGGCGGATAGGAGTTCACCCAGAATGCCCGGTCCCGAGCTGTTGGCCGGGAAATAGGCGAAGAACATCGGTGACTGCCAGTGCGTGATCCCCGGGAGAATGATGTCGTGGACATCGCGCAAGAGGTCGGCGAAGGGCTCACCGCGCTCGGGTGGGTCGGGGGGCAGGGCGGACCGAACCGCTCCTGGCGCCACCTGTGACAGGACCGGGAAGCGATCCACTGCCTGTAGGTAGTCGGCCACCCAGTCGACCATGGAGTGCCCGTGACGTCGGAAGTCTTCTGGTTTCAAGGAGTTGCTCCCGTGTATCGGCTGGTAGCCGGTGCTCGTGAAGGCGCGTTCATAACCAGCTCATATTTAATTATCGCATTATATCTATGTTCTACGTGCCGTGCTGGACCCGCAGCGCCCAGCGCGCTCGCGAACGCGGCCATGAGTCATCCGCCCACAAGGAGCGACCGTCGATGAAACGCATTGTCATTCTCGGAGCTGGGACGGCCGGAACCATCATGGCGAACCGCCTTCGAAAGCTCTACCGACGGGAAATCCGCCGGGGACGTCTCTCCATCACCGTGGTGGATCACGAGACCCGTCACGTGTACCAACCCGGCCTCTTGTTCGTGCCCTTTCAGATCTACGACCCGGCAGAAATCGTGAGACCCCTGCCCGATCTCTTGCCGCCGGAGATCGACGTCGTGCGCCGTCGCATCGATCGCGTCGAGGCCGAGACGAACCGCGTCCATCTCGAGGATGGGCGGGTGGTCCCGTACGACGTCTTGATCGTTGCCACCGGTACGCGCATCGCACCGGAGGAGACCGAGGGTCTGACTGGCGACGGCTGGGGCGAGCGCATGTTCGAGTTCTACACGCTCGACGGAGCCGCTGCACTCGCCCGCAAGCTGGACTCGTGGCCGGGCGGCCGCTTGGCCATCAACGTCGTGGATATGCCCATCAAGTGCCCCGTTGCGCCCTTGGAGTTTGCCTTCCTGGCAGATTGGTTTTTCACCGAGAGGGGAATACGCGACCGAGTCGATCTCGTCTATGTCACCCCGCTCGACGGGGCGTTCACCAAGCCCTTGGCGGCCGAGACGCTTGGCCACCTCCTCCGGGACAAGGGGATCGAGCTCGTCACAGAGTTCAACACGGGCGCGGTGGACGGGGCCCACGGTCGGCTGCGCTCGTGGGACGAGCGCACGGTGGACTTCGATCTCTTGGTGAGCATCCCGCTGCACAAAGGGGCGGATTTCGTGGGGCGATCTCCCGGACTGGGGGACGATTTGGATTTCGTGCTGACCGATCCGGCCACGCTCCAGGCGAAGGTGAGGAAAAACGTCTTCGCCGTTGGCGACGCCACCAACGTCCCGACCTCCAAGGCGGGATCCGTCGCACATTTCCAAGCGGAGGTCCTGACAGACAACATCGGTCGATTCTTGCGTGGGGAGAGGCTGGAGCCCGCGTTCGATGGGCACGCCAATTGTTTCGTCGAGACCGGATTCCGAAAAGCACTGCTCATCGACTTCAACTACGACGTGGAGCCGTTGCCGGGCAAGTTCCCGCTCCCAGCTGTCGGCCCCATGAGCCTGCTCAAAGAAAGCCGTCTCAACCATGCGGGGAAGTTGGCATTTCGTTGGATCTACTGGAACTTGTTGCTGCCCGGTCGCGATCTCCCCGGCATCTCCACGCAGCTGTCGATGCGGGGCAAGAAGCGCGACGCCGTACGGGCGGCCTGACCCGAGAGGAGCAACCACCGTGTCTGCTACTATGACCACCATCGCCGGGAAGGACGTGGAAGTCGATGGGGAGGGCTTTCTCCAACGACCCGAACAATGGGACAAGACCATTGCCGTGGAACTGGCTAAACAAGTCGGCATCGATACGCTCACCGATCGCCATTGGCAGGTGATCGAGTACATGCGCAGTCAGTACTTGAATACTGGCTCCGCACCAAGCATTCGCACTCTGGGGAAGGCGTCCGGCGTGCCCATCAAAGAGCTGTACCAGCTCTTTCCCAAAGGACCCGCTAAGCTGGCCGCGAAACTCGGTGGGATTCCGAAACCCCGCGGCTGTATCTAAGGGGGTGGTATCATGGCTGATACACTGACACGAGAACGCGGGGACGGCCATACCCTCGTCGCGGACGAGAAGCCGAGGATCGAGAAAGTCTCGATCATCATCTCGCGTGGCTCGTTGGAAGGGATCTATCCCGGCCTCATCATGGCCAATGGTGCTCGCATGGACGGGATCGAGGCCAATGTGTTTTTCACGTTTTTCGGTATGGATGCGATCCACCAAAAGCGCCACGATCACATCAAGGTCGCAACCGTCGGCAATCCCGGTCTGCATCTGGCCACCTGGTTGGGTGGATTCCCAGGTATGTCCGCCCTTGTCACCCATCAGATGGCGAAAGCCATGGAGAAGTTGGACATTCCTCCAATCCCCGAGTTCATCGAGATGATCGCGGACTCCGGCGCCAAGCTCTACGCCTGCAAAGCATCGGTCGACATGTTCAATCTGACGATGGACGATTTCATCCCACAGGTCGATAGCATCATCACGGTGGGTGAATTCTACGAGACGGCGGCCGGGGGCCAGATTATCTTTACATGACGAAGTTCGTTTTTCCGGCAACGGTGGAGGAGCGCTACGGAAGCGAATGGCGCTCCTTCGTTTTCCATCGAGGTCTGCCATGCGAGAATTGCGAACCGCCGCGCTCTTGGTGCTCGTGGCCGTAGTCATCACCGTCGGCGCGGTGCTCATGATGCGCTCCCGTTCAAGAGTCCACGAAACTGCCGGAGCGGGGCAGAGCCTGCTGGTGACGACCGACTGGCTCGCGGCGCGATTGGACGATCCATCGTTGGTCGTCTTACACGTGGGTCGGGACTCGAGCCGGTATCTCGAAAGCCACGTCCCTGGAGCCCGGTTTCTCCCCATCTCCACCATCGTGGTCGAGCGGGACGGCCTGCCGAACGAGATCCCCGACACCGATGACCTGGTGTCAGTCTTCGAAGCCCACGGCGTGGGAGACAACAGCCAGGTCGTGCTCTACGGTGACTATCGTGGGCTGTGGGCTGCGCGCGTGTTCTTCACGCTCGACTACCTAGGTCTCGGCGACCGAACCGCCCTGCTGGACGGCGGCCTCGAGGTGTGGCGGTCGGAAGGGCGAGCCGTCTCGCGGGAGCACCCCGCCGCGGTGCGCGCCTCCTTCACCGCTCGGCCGCGGACGGAGTTAGTGGTGGATGCAGCGTGGATAGAGCAACGACGCGACCGCTCCACCATCGCGCTCGTCGATGCACGTCCCGAGGAGCAGTATCGGGGAGACGACCCCGGAAGTGGCATCGCGCGCGCCGGACACATTCCGGGCGCGGTGAGCCTGTTCTGGGAAACCGCGTTGGAGTCCAATGACCGGCCGGTGCTGCGGGATGCCGAAGCCCTCCGGGCCATGTTTCGTGCCCAGGGCATCGAACCCGGTGACACCGTCGTCACCTATTGCCGGTCCGGGGTACAGGCCAGCCACGCCTATTTTGTGGCCCGTTTGTTGGGTTATCCGCTGAAGCTCTACGACGGGTCCTTCATTGACTGGAGCAACCACACCACCTACCCCGTGGAACCGTAGGCCTCGACTCTCTTGACGGAGAGTGGCGCTACCGAGGCGGGTGTCGCGGGGGCGCTCGGCGTTCTTTATCTTCCAACGGTGGGACCAGAGGCCAAGATTTCAGCTCATTGCCCGATTCTGTCCTAGGGAGTGGTCCGCAAATGCTTGGTCGTTTCGGCCGCCGAGCCGCCGCATTCTCGCTCCTCGTCACCGCACCATGGGCGGTGGTCACCGCGCAGGAGTCGGGCCTCACGTTGTCCGGATTCGTCGTGGATTCCACGTTTGCGGGGATTCCGTCCGTCATCGTGTACCTCGACAGTTTACCCACGTACACGATGACCGACGGTACCGGGGCGTTTCATATCGGCCCGGTCAGTCCCGGCAAACACCGCATCTTTTTCCGTAAGGCCTCGTGGAGTCCCACCACGTACGATTTTTCCGTCCGAGAAACCGCCGGCACGGTCGATATCGGTCTGATTCTTCTCCGGCCGGGGCCGGCTCCCGAGGCATCGATCACCGGAATTGTGCGCGACGCGACCACCAACGATCCCATCGTGGCGGCGGAGGTCTTGCTCAATGGCACCGTCATGGTGCAGGCTGATGCGCACGGTCGGTTTCACATCGCGCGACGAACCGTGGCCTGGGGCACCAACTTGCTCACCGTGCGGCGGATCGGATATGCCGCCGTGACCGACATGCTCTGGGTCGAGGATCCCTCCACGGACTTTGAGCTCAACGTGCGCATGTCAGCGACCGCGATACTCATGCCGGAAGTCGTCGTGCTGGGCGATCGCGTGATCTACGAGTTTGGGAAGATGCGAGAGTTCTGGCAGCGTCGTCGACTCGGCGAAGGCCACTTCATCACCCGTGAGGAGATCGAGGGACAAACCGCCCTCGACACTTCTGACCTGTTGCGTTCGATTCCGGGCCTGCGGATCGAGCGGTTCGGCCTCCGGACCCGGATTCTCAGCGCCCGGCGTGGGGACGTGTGTCAGCTAGGCCTCTTCGTGGATGGCATTCCGCTCGTAGGAGACCTCGACATCGATGCCTACACCAGTCCGGACATGATCGACGGGATCGAGATCTACTCGGGTGCCGCCACGATCCCCGCCCAGTACAATCGCTCGGGTGGGTTCGGATCGAGTTGCGGCGCCATCGTCGTGTGGACGCGCAACTAGCACCACCTCACCCAGCAGTCCCCCCACTTGATGCTGCAGCGTTGAGCGCCCACGTTCCCGAGCCACCCTGGGAGCTCGGAGACAGCCGATGCCCAAGAAGACCAAGCCCAGCGGCACCAAACGCCCCCCGAAAAAAAAGCGGGCTGCGACCCCCAAATCGAGAGGCATCGCCGGGAACCGCCTCGAGACGGCGAGACCCCCGGCATCGGTCAAGCGTCTCGTGGATTCCATCGCAACCGATGGTGGAGCCGCGCTTGGCATGTATCGAGATCCCTTAGGGGGTCATTGGCAGATCCTCGCCGGACTGCCCATCGATCGTGTGGAGCCCACGCCGTTTCAGCGGGATGTCTCCGAGGCCCACGTGGCCCGCCTGGCGGAGGCCATCGATAAACTCGACCGATTCCTCGATCCGCTGATCGCGGTCCGGGTCGACGACGGCATGTACTGGGTTCCCAATGGGGCCCACCGGCTCGCCGCCATGCGACAGCTCGGTGCCAAATCCATCGTCGCCCTCGTGGTGCCCGAGCCAGAGCTCGCGTACCGAATCCTCGCGCTCAACACCGAGAAGGCACACAATCTCCGAGAGCGTGCCCTCGAGGTGATTCGCATGGCTCAGGGACTCGTCGAGCTCGATGACCGGCCGGAACGGGACTATGCCACCGAGTTCGAGGAGCCGGCCCTGCTGACGCTCGGACTGTGCTATCAAGAACGAGGTCGGTTCGCAGGCAGTACCTATCACTCGGTGATCAAGCGGGTCGAGCGATTCCTTACGCCAAGGCTCTCACAAACGCTGACCATCCGGCGGGACCGGGCCGCCAAACTCGTCGCGCTCGACGACGCCGTGGCAGCCGCCGTGCAGGGCCTCAAAGCCCGCGGGTTCACCAGCCCATACCTCAAGGCGTTCGTGGTGGCACGGATCAACCCGCTGCGGTTCAAGCGCGGCGGCAAAGCGGAATTTGACGAGACCGTGGACAAGATGGTGCGTGCGGCGGAGCGGTTCGATCCCGAAAAAATCCGCGCCGATCAAGTGGCGGGCGCATCGGGCCCTGGGGACGAGTGAGACGCCGGGATACGGCCCCTTATCCCCTGGGTGCTCCATGGCCGAGAATCCTGGCCCTGCCCCGAATCCGCGGGTGTTTCGAAATCGCGACGCTTTGCCGCCGCGGTGTCGTGGCTCCGCCGCTGGTAGGTGAGGGGAAGGTGGCGGTGGGCGAACGTGAGATGGGGGGAGTCGCCCTGTAGCGCTCGCGTCACGGACGCGCGCCCGAAATTCTCCTCAGCGCGCTACCCGCGTAGACGATTGGGGTGAGATTGCACTGAGCCCGGGCTCAGAGTGCTCCCGCCGAACGCCACCGCTCAGGCTTCACCTTGGGGCGTTTGGCCACCCGTTTGCGTGTTCTGCGCGGGGGCGGGGTCCTCACGAACAAGGTTGCCGTGAGTGCACCGAGCGCGAGGACCGCGAGTCCGAACCAACGCATGCCGTTCTTCTCCATAGGCGAGGGCTCCGGTCATAACGACTCTGACCGACCCTTACCAACGGCACACCGCGTGCCAACGCCGCATGCTGCTCGGATGCCACGCCCGGGGTCGTTTGAACGACTCGAGGGGAGGGCGAGAGACCACGTTACGCGGGCGTTCCGCTGGATACCCAGGTCCTGCGGTTCCCCATCCAATTGGGCTGGGGTCTCAGGCGGCCGCCATATCCACGAACGCCTTGAGCTCTTCTTGTAACGACTGACGTTCCTGCGGGCCAATGAACGCCGCCTCGAAGCCACACCGTGTCAGCTGTATGACATCGTCCCGCGATAGATCGAGCGCGCCACAGACGCTCAAGAAATTGTCTGTCAGATAGCCACCAAAATACGCAGGATCATCGGAGTTCACGGTCACGTGCAGCTCGAGATCCATGAGCCGTTTCAGGTTGTGGTCTTCCATCCGCTCAAACACCCGAAGCTTCACATTCGAGAGCGGACAAACGGTCAATGGAATTCGTTCCGAGCGGAGCCGCTCCACCAAACGCATATCCTCGACGCATCGAACGCCGTGGTCGATTCTTCGGACCTTGAGAAGGTCGATCGCCTGCCAGATGTACTCTGGTGGCCCTTCCTCGCCTGCGTGCGCAACCGCCAATAACCCTTCGTCCCTGGCCCGATCGAACACCTCGACGAACTTCTCCGGTGGGTGGCCACGTTCGGACGAATCGAGCCCGACCGCAACCAACCAATCCTTGTAGGGTAGCGCCTGTTCCAGCGTGTCCATCGCGTCGCCGGCATCGAGATGCCGCAGGAAACACATGATGAGTCCGGTGGACATCTGCAGTTCTTCGGTTGCATCCATCAGGGCGCGATGAATGCCATTCACCACGGTCTCGAACGTCACCCCCCTGGCCGTATGAGTCTGCGGATCGAAAAAGACCTCGACGTGGCGGACGTTTTCCCGATGCATGCGTTGGAGATAGGCCCACGTGAGGTCGTAGAAGTCTTGCTCCAACTGGAGGACGCGCGCCCCCTGGTAGTAAATGTCGAGAAACGACTGGAGGTCGGAGAAACGGTACGCGTCCCGGACCTGGTCCACGGAATCGAACGGGAGCCGGACACCATTGCGTTCCGCGAGGGTGAACATGAGCTCCGGCTCGAGGGTGCCCTCGACATGGAGATGCAACTCGACCTTGGGGAGGCCTCGAATGAAATCCTCGAGCGACCCAGGCTTCGCAGGCGCTCGCACTTCAGACCGCCCGTCCGAAGGCACCCAGCGGCAAACCGACCCACGTGATTCGTTTCATCGAGAAGCCCCCAGGGTCCATGCGGGGGGAGACCTAGTGGGTGCAGAGAGGATCCAGCCGAAGGAGAGCGCTGTCAAGTGGCCGGTCCGGGGATCGCGGTCGCCACCGCATCAATCCCGGACCTGGCTTTGTGGCACACGGCCGTGACGAGCCCTGGCAGGTCTCAGGGGACTCCACACGAGGAATAGCACATGCGATCAACCATCCGATGCCTGTTCCTGGTCACGGGCCTCGTCACCTCGTTCGCTCCCGCCGGGCAAGCTCAGACCGCCCTGGCCGTGGGTTTCACGTTGACCTCCAGGAAAACGGACATCCCACCTGCGTTATGGACGCCGCGTGGGGCATCTGTCGTCGAAACGTGACAGCAACCCGTCGAGGTTCCAGAGGTCCTGAAACCGCCAAGGGGACTTCGTGGTTGTTTTGGGGAAGTGGGTCGTGAATAACGAGTATGAAACTCGTTGGGATTCAGCGGTCCTCAGACAACTTCGCCGTTGCCGGACATGCCGCCCTCGGCCAATAAGGCGCGTCCATGCAGATAGACGCTCCCCAGCTCCGATGCTACATCATCTGCAAAGCCATTGTTTGTCAGAAACCCGAACAGCGATTCCTTGCTTAGCAACGCTTGATTCGCGTGACACGTACGCACGAAGTCGTAGAATAGACGCCAGTCGCGGGGGCGCAGTCGAGAAATCCTCGCGCTTGCCGTGAAGGTCTCGAGCGTTTTCCACGCGGTGGGGGGGAGGTAGTCGAGCACTTCGGTCTCGGCGTATCGCATTGTGCGCTCGCTGGCGTTTCACATCCCGATTGTGGAGGGATTCTCAATGCTGCGCGGTGAAACTACGCCGAGTCCGTGGCAGGTTCCGTGAGCTTTGTCACCAGGCAAACATGACGCTAAGTGTGTGCAAGGACTCGGAAGTTCGCGACAGACGATGGGCGGAATACGCCGCTCAAATTCCGGCGTGCTCGTATGCCTGACCTTGCATTTTCCTTGATTCGTTAGCCCGAGGTTTGCAATGCCCGCACGGAGCGCCGGACTCCTGATGTACCGACGGACGGATTCCGCGCTGGAGGTATTCCTCGTCCACCCAGGGGGTCCTTTCTGGGCGCACAAGGACTATGGGGCCTGGACGATCCCCAAAGGCGAGATCGGCCCGCACGAGGATCCGCTCTCGGCGGCGAAACGCGAGTTCCTGGAAGAAACGGGCGTCGCACCGGAAGGTCCATTCCTCGAGCTGACGCCCATTCGGCAGCGGGGAGGGAAGGTCGTGCAGGCGTGGGCCTTCGAGGGGACCTGCGATCCGGATGGCATTACCAGCAACACATTCGAGTTGGAGTGGCCGCCCCGCTCCGGCCGTCGGCGCCAATACCCGGAGATCGACCGTGCCGCCTTTTATTCCGTGAAGCAAGCGCTTCGCAAAATCAATTCCGCGCAGGCGGCGTTGATCGATGAGCTCGTCAGCAGACTGGCCACCACCTGACGTCGCACGCGGCACCCTGCGGCGTGTCGTGCGGCATACCGGTGCCAACGCGATCGTGACGGGTGTCACACTCTTCAAAACACATATTGGAAAGGACTTACGAGCGCACGCCGGCGGTATGGTGCTTGCGTCTGTTGGACTCCGCAAATCACACCATCGCGTCCGGTACCGGCGGCTGTTGGCCGAGAACCCAGGGAGATTGGGTCATGGGGAAGAGTGACAAATACAAGACCAAGAAGGAGCTGCTGGCGGAGCTCGAGGAGCTGCGGGAACGCTTCTCGTTATTAGAGGAGCAGTCGACCAACGGAAATAGCGCATCCGCGGCACCTCATGAAGTCCGGCCGTCCGCACAGCTCGACCATATATCGTTTGAGGAGGTTTCGCTCACCGAGGTAGCCGACGCTGTGACGATGGCGTTGGAGAACGTGGTTCCAAAATCGGTCGATATTCGCTTCACGGCCGAAGAGCGGATGGGTTTGGTTTTCCCAGACCGGGATGTGGCCCATCAGGTGATCGTCAACCTCTACCTCGCCCGATCGACGGCCTTCCGTCACTAAGCGCACCGAACTTCGAGGCTTCACGACGCCCGGCTGAGCGACACCTAGGCCGGGCGTCGTCGCGATATCTCCCCACCGCGGCTCGCTGACACTCCGATCTTCGCGTACAATTCGCGGATTAGGGCAAGACACACTCGAAGGGGAGGAGCCTCCTATGCGCACGTTGCGCGTTCTCGTTCTCCTGCATGTGGCTTCCGGCGTTGTCGTTGGCCAGGAGCCGGCCAGCTGGGAGCCCGATCTCGAATTCTCCACGTTTTCGATCGCGGCCATAGATCCCACAACTGGCGAATCCGGCGTGGCGGTGACCACGCGGGTTGCGTGCGTCGGAAACGGCGTCCCATGGGTTCGGGCTGGCGTTGGGGCCGTGGCGACCCAGGCGTTTACGAGAACGGCTTACGGTAACGAGCTCTTGGACATGATGTCCCAGGGCACGCCGGCCAGTGACGCGCTCCACCGAGCCGTGTCTGCGGACACGCTCGCAGCGCGCCGTCAGGTGGGCGTGATCGGACTTGGCAAGGGCAGCGCCCAACACACGGGCTCGAGAACCAATCCGTGGGCCGGACACCGCGCAGGACCGAACTACGTCACGCAAGGGAACCTGTTGGTCGGTCCCGAGGTCCTGGCGGCCGTGGCTGGGAGCTTCGAGGGATCGGCGGCATCCGGACGCCATCTTGCGGACCGTCTCATCGCGGCGCTCGCTGCCGGCCAAGCTGCGGGCGGTGACGCACGCAAGGGTCGGGTCCAGTCCGCTGCGGTCATCGTGGCCGATCCCCGAGAGGGCCGTTCACGGCGCGCCGACGGTGTGACAGCACATATCAACGTATGCGAGCATCCTCAGCCGATCGCCGAGTTACGTCGTATCTACAACACGGTCTCTCAGACGCTCGGCTACCGGGAGCTCGAGCAGTTTCAAGGACGCGATGTCTGGCAACTCAAGCTGATGCTCCACGCGCTGGGATACTACCGTCCTGGGATGGACAGCCTCGCCGTAGACGATGACGCATTCGTCTATACAGCCGAAGCGGTATCAGCCGTAGACGCGTTTCGGGAAGCGCAAGGGCTCTCGACTCCGCAAATCGGAACGCCACCGGGCTATGTGGATGCGGACCTGGTTGCCCGTTTGTGGACCGTGCTCGAAGCGGCCGGGAAAGCCACGCGCGTGTGGGAACGCGTCAAGGACCTCACGGCCGTCCGGCGTTGAGGAATGAGTCGCTTCACGAAGAAGTTCGTGGTGTCATCACGTACACGCCAGGACAGCAGCCAGCGCGCGGTAGATCGCCGGCGTTCTCGAAAGAGTAACGACGGGAAGAACGCGAACTAAACAGACGCGGACGGAGCCGCGAGTCGGCGACGCTCAGGACCCCGCTCGAACAGGAGGTAGAGCGCGGGGGTAACGGTGAGCACGAAGAGGGTGGAGCTGGCGAGACCACCGATGAGGGCGAACCCCAGGGCATTCCAGATGTTGGCGTCCGCGAATTCGCTGAACAGAACAAGCGGCAGCAACCCGAAGATCGTCGTGGTGCTGGTCATGAGAATGGGCCGGACGCGCTCCAATGTTCCGCGAATCGTCGCCGCTCGCAGCTCCAGTCCGTCGAGCCGCCTCAGGCGATTGACGTGGTCCACCAGCAGGATTGCGTTGTTCACCACGATCCCACCCATCATGATCACTCCGATGTACGCTTCTCGCGTGAAGCTGGCACCCGTATACAAAAACAGGAGAAAAACCCCGACGAGCGCCATGGGCACCGCCAGCAATACACACAGTGGTTGCCGCAGTGACTCGAACAATGCCGCGGTAACCATGAAGACCAAGACCAATGAAATGACCAATACGCCCCAAATCTGGCGCTGCTCGTCGACGGACCAGCGCCATTCCTCCGATGTCTCGATGCGATATCCGGCTGGCAGGTCCGTGGCTCCAACCGCCACATCCCGAATTCTGTCCCCCAGTTTGGTGGGTCCGCGGAATTCATAACTCACATAACGCTGGTACTGTTGGTCTTCCCGCACGATGCGGCTCAAGATCTCGCGCTCTTCCAATGCGCTCACGTCGCTCAAGCGCACCGGGTCCCCCGACGAGGTCTGAAGCAGGAGATCCCGCAGTTCGACGACGTCGAGCCGGCGATTGCGGGCGAGTTTCACCTCAAACGCCACCTCTTCGCCGCGCACGCGGATCCGGTCGCCGCGTACCCGCCCCTGGACGGCGGCGGCCACCTGCCATACGACGTCGCGGGTCGAGAGGCCGTGGAGCCCGAGGCGCGCCCGGTCCACACGGAGCACGAACTCCGTGGCCTTATCACGCCGGAACATGCCGGGCGCTGCATTGACGTCCACATCCCGCACCCGAGAGAACCGTGCAAGGCGAAGTCCTAGGTCCTCCGCGATTCGGCGCACTGTTTCGTAGTTGTAGCCCGCCACCTTGATGGAGTAGTTGGGCGGGCTGCCTCCTCCCCCGTAGAACGATGGGCCATAGCCGTAGACCCGCACCTCCGCACCACTGAACAGCATGCTGTACGCGGTCATTTGATCTTTGGTCGCCACCGGGACGCGGGTGGCCTCGAGGGAATCTGGGAAGGTGATCCGAATCACCGCGTACTGAGGGCGCACATTGGTGACGTACCGTTCAACCTCGGGCAGCTGGGCGAGCCGCTCTTCGAAGTATCGCGTGAGATCATCGGTACGCTCCAACTCCTCGCCGCGGGGCAACCGAATCACCACCTCCACATAGGTCTGCTCACCCCACCAATTGCGCCAGATCACTCCCCGTACCACGTAGTCCTGGAAGAGGTAGTAGGACCCGCCGAGGGTCAGCGCGGCGAGGACGACCGTGACCCATGGGTAGCGGAGCGTGCCACCAAGCAGACCGGAGTAAAAGCGAACGTAGATAGGGGAGCGGGGGGCGGGGAGCGGGGAGCGGCGAGCCCCACCCCCGCGGGCCGCCTCACCCGACCCGGCCGGGCCACCATCCCCCGCTCCCCGTATCAGTATCTTGGCCGCCAACGCCGGTATGAAGGAGAACGCGACAAAAAGACTAGCCAATAGACTCATCCCCACGACGATGGCGAGCGGGACGTAGTACACACGAAGCTCGCCCTGGAGATAGACGAATGGAATGAACACGATGAGCGTGGTGAGCGTCGCTGCGAGAATCGGGAGGACGACTTCGCGAGCCGCATCCGCCACCGTCGCCTCCACCCACGGTCGGCTCCGCGGATCGGCGGGTCGGCGCGTCGATTCCTGCTTTGCCGTTCCTGCCACGCTAATCTTCCTATAGACATTCTCCAGCACCACGATCGCGTTATCCACGATCAGCCCGAACCCCATGGCGAGCCCCATGAGTGTCAACACGTTCAGCGTGAATCCACCGAAGTACATCAGGTTGAGCGCAATCAGGATCGAGAAGCCGATCGTGGCGAATACAATCCCCGCGGAACGGAACGAACGGAGAAACAGGACCAGCACAGTGAAAATCACCACCGCGGCTATCAACGCCCGGTAGCGCAAGCTCGTGAGCTGGGTCTCGATGACCTCACTCTCGTCTTCATCCAGGATCAGGCGCACACCTGGGGGGTGAGTATGCTCGATCGTCACGAGGCGCTGCTTGACCCGTCCAGCGACCCTCACCGTGTTGACGCCGATCTCTTTGTGTACCACGAACGCGACCGCGGGTAGGCCGTCGATGCGATAGAGCGCCGTGGGCTCTTCGAACGTGTCGTGCACCGTGGCAACATCCCGTACTCGCACTACCCGCCCGGCGTCGATCAGTACGGGTGCGGCACGCACGTCGTGCGCGGACTCCGTGGTGTGTCGAATGGCCAGCGTTCGAAGCCGACCATTCTCGCGAATGACTCCCGCCTCGCTGACGTATTCCAACTCTTCGATCTTGGCTCGCACACGCATGGGATCGAGGCCCAGCGCGGTCATCTTCTCTTCGTCGAGCACGATTTCGAGGAGCCGATCGCGCCCGCCGAGAGTTTCGACGGTGGCCACGCCATCGACCTGGAGCAATGCCGGCACCACCTCATCCTCCACGTGCGTCCGCAATGCCTCCAGCGTGTGAGGACCGGTCAGCGTGTACTGCAAGAATGCCCGTTCCTGCTGTCGCAGCTCTTGTGGCACGTAAGGTTGGATCCGCGGACCATACACGCCGGGGGGCAGGTCGCGCTCGAGCGCCGCCAGCCGCTCGGACAGGTCCAGTCGGGCGAAGTCCATGTCCGTGTCTCGCGTGAACTCGACGGTAATCGTCGCGCGGGCGGCACCAAACTCCTCGTCGGAGATCGAGAAGACTTTCTCGACGCCTTGGATTTGTTGGACGGCTGCCTCGAGGGGAGACGTCACGAGCGCTTCCATCGCTTCGGGAGATGCATTCCACCACCAGGCTTGCACAGCGAGTTGTGGAAGTTCTGTATCCGGAAGCAACTCGATGGGGATGTTGCGCCACGCCGCAACACCGAGAACCCCCAAGGCGAGATACGCCATGGCCACGGCGACGGGTCGGCGGATGGAGAGACCGATCATGTCGGTTGGAGGATGGCAGGATCGAAGGACAGAAAGTGAATCGGCGGCAAGGCGGGCGCGTCGCCTCTGCCGCAGCGGCCGGCACTACCGCCCATCATAGTTCCTGTCCAATCCGGAATTCGCTGGGCGCGCTGAGGCCCATCACCGCCCGAATCTTTCCCCGCACCTCCTCCAAGAGATCGTACGCTACCGGCACTACGACCAGCGTGAGCGCTGTCGCGCTCAGAAGCCCGCCAATGACGGCGAGGGCCAGCGGGGCGCGGAGGTCCGCACCCCGCCCCACGCCAAGCGCCATGGGGGTGAGACCCAGCACCGTGGTCACCGTGGTCATCACGATGGGACGAAGCCGGACCCGACCCGCCTCGAGAATCGCGGTCCGCAGTGCCATTCCTTCTTTCCGCAGCTGATTGATGAAATCCACCTTGACGATGGCGTCGTTCACGACGATCCCGACGAGGATCACCAGACCGATCAGGCTCATGGTGTTCAGGCCTTCACCTGCCACGAACAGCGCCACCGCCGCTCCCACCGTCGCCAATGGCACGCTGAGTAGGATCGTGAAGGGATGAATCAGCGATTCGAACTGGGCCGCCAGAATCATGTAGACGAGCAACAGTGCCAGACCAAACGCAAAGGCCAGTTCGCGGAAGCTCTTGGTGCGCTCATCGTTCGCGCCCCCAACCTCTACCCGTACCCCGCCGGGCGGCGGTGCCTGTCGAAGCTCCTCCCTGGCGGCTGCCACCGCCGCATCGAGACCGTCCACCGCGTCCGCGTGGACGGTCACGGTGCGCGACTGCTCGAGCCGCCGGACCTCAGAGGGACCGACTTCTTCGTATGTTGCGACCAACTCCCTCAAGGGCACCCCATTCACTTGCAACGTGCGCAGTGTCCCGAGCGATTGGCGCTCTGCTTCCGGAAACCGTACCACCACGGGAACCTTCTCATCGAAGTCGAGGAACTCCGTTGCCAAGTTACCGCGCATGGCGTGCTGCACCGTTTGGGCAATCACACGCGGCTCGATGCCGAATGCTGCTGCCCGTTCCCGATCGATCTCCACTCGAATCTCGGGCTGACCCTCTTCTGTTGCCACACGGACGTTGGTGAGGGATGGCGATTTCACCATTCGGTCCGCGACAGCGATGGCGTAGTTCCTTATTGCGGCGAGATCATCCCCCCTCACGCGGACGGCCAAGTCTGCTTCATCGCCCCCCAATAGCCGTCCCAACGCGGTAGCCGTTCCCGTTTCAATGGCAAATACGCCAGCGGGAACATCGGCCAACGCCGTCCGCAGTGACGCCACTGCCTGCGACGTCGCCTCACCGACCCGTAGACGAACATCCACCACGGCCGTGTGGAGTCCACTCTCGTCGTTTTCGACTCCGGCAACCGCTTCCTGCCTGCCGACACGAGTGAACACGGAAAGCACTGCCGGATCGGCGAGCGCCGCCCGCTCGACCCGGGCGGCAAACATCTCGGTCTCCTCGATGGGCGTGCCGCGGGCGAGCGCGATGCGAACACGGAACGCACCTTGATCCACCTCTGGCAACACATCTCGATCGAGCAAGGCACCCACCATCACGCCGACCACCAGTGCCAAAGCTGCCAGCCCCACGACCCGAGCGCGCTGTCCGAGCGCCGCCACGAGAATCCGATGATACCAATCGGCGAACGATCGGAAAGATCGGTCGAAGGCGTCGAGGAGCGGTCGGAATACCCGTCGGCTGATCGACCCCACGCTTACCCACATGTCAACCACCAGCCGGCGGAGTCCCGTGGCTCGGGTCCCGTCTCCGGTGCGGGCCGCCATCATTGGCAGGAGCGTAACCGCCACGAGCAGGCTCGCCAGCAACGAACACGCAACGGCGAGCGACAACGCACCGAAGAGTTCTCCCGCCACGCCTTCGACGTACAGGATAGGTGCAAACACGCTGATGGTCGTGAGCGTCGATGCCGTAATGGCTCCTCGCACTTCATCCGTGCCGCGCTCCGCCGAATCCGTCGTTGCCTCACCCAGCTCTTGATGCCGAAAGATGTTCTCCAGGACGACGATCGAGTTGTCGACGAGCATGCCGATACCCAGCGCCAGACCACCGAGACTCATGATGTTGAGTGTGACACCGGCCAGATCGAGCAGCGAAAACGTGGCCACCACCGAGATCGGGATCGCGAGTGCAACCGCCACCGGATAGCGCGCATTCCCGAGAAACAGGAACAGCACCACAAACGCGAGGATGCCTCCAAGGACCAGGGCTTGGACCACGTTGGCGATCGCCTCCGTGATGAATCCCGCCTGACTCATGGCCACGTCGAGACGCATCTCGGGATACTCACGTCGAAGTTGACCCAATACCGCGTCGACATCGTCGGCAACCCGAACCGTGTTGGCACCAGACTCCTTGAAGAGCAAGAGTCCAACAGCCTCAACGCCTCCATGCCGTGCCGCGGATTCGCGCTCGCGGAATCCGTCTTCGATGACAGCCACGTCCCGTAGCAGGATGAGATTTTCGGCATCGTCGGTGTCGGGATTCAGCGGTACGTCGCCGATCTCCCCGACTGTTTGGAATTCCCCCAGCGTTCGAAGCGCGTAGCGGTAGCGGCCGCGCCGGATGGTGCCGCCCGGCGCACTTTCGTTGGCTGCGTCGATGGCGTCGCTGATCTGGTCGATCGTGAGTCCGTACGTCTCGAGGAGCGCCGGATCCACATCCACGTGGATCTCTCGCTCGAGGCCACCCGTTACCGCGGCTTCCGCAACACCGTCGATCTGCTCCAGGCGTCGCTTGAAGATCGACTCCGCCAGATCCTTGAGCCCAGCGAGATCGGAGCCGCCCGCAAGCGAGAGCGCCATGATCGGTTCGGCGTTGGGGTCGGTTCGCAGCACGACGGGTCGGTCCGCCAGGTCTGGAAGCGCGTCACGAATGTTATCGAGCTGCTCGCGGACACCCAGCACGGCAAAATCCATGTTCGTCCCCCACACAAACCTGAGGGTCACGAGCGACACACCTTCTCGCGATACGCTCTCCACGCGTTCCACACCGGGAACCCGTGCCGTAGCGCGCTCTATGGGCTCGGTGACGAACTGCTCGACCTCGGCCGGAGCCACATCGGGATACCCCGTGTAGATCACGAGCCGTGGGTAGGCGATGTCGGGAAGCAGGTCGATGGGGAGACGGGCGAACGAGATGAGGCCGAGGAACATGACGCCGACGAAGAACATGGCCACCGCCACCGGCCGCCGAATGGCGAGGCGAGAGAGACTCACGGTTGAATGCGCTCGCCCACCAGTTCCTGCACCGTGGCCAGGGCCGTCGCGAACTCCATGCTGGCGGTGAGCGCCTGCCGTTCGTCGTCTGCGGACCGCGTCACGATTTGCTGCAGCTCCGTGAATCCGAGCGAACCCGCCCGGTATTGCTCCCGCGCCATCTCGACTCTCCGGCGCCCGAGCTCTGCAGACCGGCGAGCCAGCTGCACGGTCCGAAACGCGTTCCCCAGGTCGATGATCGCGCTTCGCACCTCTCGCTCGAGCCGCAAACGCTCTTCTCGCAGGTCCTCCCGCGCCGCTTCCTCGGAAGCGGCCGCGCGCGCGATCGTCTGGGATGTCTGAAACCCGCTGAACAAGGGAATACTCGCCGTGAGACTGAACCCAACGTTCCGATCCTTTGGATTCAGATCGAACAGTGCATCGTAGCTGTTGCGGTTCGAGAATCGCGTAAAGCTCCCTCTCGCCTCGAGCGTGGGCCAGCGGACCGCTCGCGCGGCACCGGTCTGATAGTCCGCTTCCGCAACCCGCGCGGTGGCGACTTCGATTCTCGGGTGACGCGCGATCGCGCGGCGAACCAATGCTTCCGTATCGAGCGCTCGCACGTCGAAGGGCGACGGGAAATCCCCCACCGGCTCGAACCCGGCCTCACCCTCGATACCCATCTCCTGTGCGAGCGTGAGCGTTGCCTTCCGGGCGTCGCCGCGCGCCCGCTCCAGCGATTGCTCCTGCCGCGCGACCTCGATCTCCGCTCCGAGTACGTCCACCTGCGTCTGTCCCGCCACACCGAAAAGCCGTTCGGTGGCGGCGAGCTCCTCGCGCCGCGCAGCGAGCAGCCGTTGCTCGATCTCGACCAAAAGCTGCGCCCGACGAGCATCGTAGAACCGCCTGGTGATCTCCGCGTCGAGCCGAAGCGCCTCGGCATCCACCGCTCGGTCGAGCGCCGCCGCCCCCGCCCGCGCGGCCTTCAGCGTGTTCACGTTCCGAAACCCGTCGAACAGCGTGAGGCTCGCACCGACGGTCTGGCTGGCACCGCTCGACTGGAAGGTGATCGGGCTGGGAAGCTCTACCGGTTGGCCAAAATCGTCTTCTCCGGTCACCCGCGTGAGCGACGAGCCGGTGAAGGAGAGACCGCCCTCGACCCTCGGCAGAAAACTCCCGATGCCTGCGCGAATGTCGGCGCCAGTGGCATCCGCCTGTGCCTGGGATCTGAGCAAGGCCGGATTGCGCTGCCGCGCCAGCCGCAGCGCGTCCTCCAGGGTGAGCCGTTCTGGGATCTCCTGCGCGTTGATTGGACCTACTCCGCCCATCAGAAGAAGTGTCAGGTAGAACAGTCCGGTCCTCATTCTGTTCTGCCTCTTCTGCCCCTTCCGCCACCCTCGCCCCTTCCGCCGCCATTCATCTCGGCCTCCCACCTTCAGCTCGCACATTCCCCACCAACCGCACCTGCGCATCATGGATCAAGGTGTAATGGCCATCGGTGAGCACGATCTCACCCCGCCCGACCATCTCGGTCTCGGGATTCTCGACGATCTCAACCACGGAGTCGTTGGCCAGCCCGGTCGTCACGTACCGCCATTTGGCGAGTCCGAGCGCACTCTCCCCCTCGAACACGAAGAGCATGGTGCGACGGTCTCGCTCGAGAACGGCGGCTCGAGGCACTAAGATGCGATCGGGAAACTGGCGGGCCTCGAGCGACACACGGGCGTACATGCCGGGGAGAATGCGACCGTCCGAGTTCGGAATGTTGACTGTCACTCGCGCCGTTCGGGTATCGCGCTCGACCACCGGATTGATCGTCGCGATACGTCCCGTGAATGTCTCGCCCGGGTAGGCCGCAAAACGTACCGATGCGCCGCGACCCGGCGTGAGTAGCGCCACCTCGCTTTCGAGAACCTTGACCTCCACGCGGATGGGTTCGAGATCGACCACGGTGAGTAGCTCGTCACCCTCGCCGACCCACTGTCCCTCCACGATCTCGATGTTGGCGACCCGTCCCGCGAACGGTGCCGATACGCGGGTACGCTGGAGCCGCAGTTGCGCCTCTTGGAGACTCACTCGCCCCTCGTCTAACCCGCTCTTGGCCCGCGCCACGCGATCGCGCTCGGCGCGCACCACGGAGTCCTGGATCTCGTCGTCGAACAGCGTCAGCTCGCGGTACTCGGCCTGGGCTCTGGCGAGCGCGGCTTCCGCTTTGGCCACGGCCAGCTCGTATTCGGTGGGATCGATCTCGATCAGCAGACGTCCGCCACCCACGCGATGATTCTCACCCACGTGAATCCTGGTGACACGACCCTGCACTTGCGCGCGAAGAGCGGCGCGTTTTGCCGCCGCGGCCTCGGCGGCCGCCGAGACGGAGATGACGAGCGTGTCGCGCACTACCGATGCTCCGGAGACGGGGATCGCCGTGGCCGTGGAGAAGGCGCTCGTCGCCGGCACGTCGGACCCACCCCCGCTCGCCGCCGCAGTCTCGTCCACTCCCACCTTGTCCGCAGCACGCCCGATCCTGAGATAGATACCGCCCGCGAGGAGGATCAGCACGACCATGACGACGGAAAACCCAATGAGACGACTAGGCGGATGCATCGATGTGCTTCACTCCCGAGAAGGCGCTTGCTCGCCGGCGGCACGCCGATAGCCAACCCGTAGATGCGCCGCGCTCCCCCGTGGTCGCATCACGGAAGAGCCAGGAGCGCCACCGCGTGCAACAATTGTGAAAGATGAAGTCACTGAGCCGTGACAGACAGATCGAAGTCACGCACGAAGGGGCGATTTGGTCATTCCAGGAATCGGACCTCGCCATGTTGGGGCGACGCCCATTCGTGGCAGAGGTCGGCCAAGTATCGAGCGAGCGACGAATCGTCGGCCCAATCCGGAATCGGGAAGTCATGAGGTGGCCGTCGCGTGCCCTCACCCTGCAAGGACCACACGAGCCACCGCGTGCCCTCGCGTTCCACACCCACCAGCCTCCCGAACACGTCGAATCGATGCATTGGGATCACCCGCCTAGACGCGCCTTCGATCCAACACCGCCGCAACGGCCGCTGCCGCAACCGCTCCGGCAGTCACGATCGCCGCCAGTATGCGGGGAAGGACATCACGTAGGTCACATGCGAGCCGCCAGGTGGACATGACGATCGCACAGCGAACACCGGACCTAACGATCCGCATAGACACGACTTGGGACGATGTCTCAGCATCGAAAAGCACGATCAGCAGGATGGCGGTCAAGAGTCCCCATACCGCCGTGTGCTTCCAGGACCAACCGAGGTTGCCAGCCACGCGTGCCCAGGCCCCCAACGGCCGAGCGCGCGTGGCCGACAGAAAAGTGGAGACTCGCTCGTAGGTGTCTCAAGATAGCTGCGCGGAGGCCCAGGGCGGTGACCGCGCTCACGCGGCCTCACCCGCGGTGCCGAAGCGATATAGGAAATTGGGCCGCCGATACATTTCAGTGAAGCCCAGCCGCAACAGATTGCGATAGGAGGGAGCGTCGTGATCCGCCCTAGGCTCGGCGGCCTCGACCACGACCCCGCGACATCCCATGGCCTTGGCGTCCGCCAACCGCCGGTCGAGGAGCGCCGTCTGCGATCCCCGGCCCCGAGATGTCTCGAGCGTCGCCGCGAAGTCGATCCACGCCAAACCCTCGCACACGTAGAACGCACCCGTCGCCACTGGCTGTCCATCGAGCTCGGCCAGATAATGCGCCCAGCCGTCAAGGCCAACCGTGTGTGACACCAAATCTGCGATCGCCGGAGGCCAGTCGAACGATAAGGCGACGATCTCGGAAAATACTCGTGCTTCCGCTTGGCCAATCTGACGAACCTCGACAGCACTGCTCGTGGGCTTTGGAAGCTCCTCGAGATTTCGACACAGCCGCACCCAGCAGTTGTAGCGCTCGAATCCGAGCTCCAACAGCTGGGACGCGAGGCGGCCCTGGTGTGGCCCCGGCGGCACCTGTGCAAAGAACCGTGTTGCGTTGGCCAGCCGAAAGATTGAAACGATGCGCTCGAGATCGTCACCACCGATGGCTTGGTGGACACCGAGCGCCAGGACGCGGTTCAAGGCGAGGACATCCGCTGTGGATGCCACCACAACCAGGGAGCCCGCCACGCGATGGATCTCGATCCCCGCGGCCGCTGCGAGCGATCGCGGCGCCGCACGATAGAAAGCCTCGAATGCCGCCATCTCGCAGGCTTCGGCCTCTGCAATGTCGAATGCTGAGGTCACCCAGGCTAACAGTGAGAGTGGGTTACGGGGGGATCGTGAGACTCAGGGCTCGACCGCACCCACGAGCTCGGTGACCAGCTCACTGATCACGGACTCGAGTATCCCCTTCGAGGAGCAATGCACCGCATTGCCACTCACCGCCCGCGGCTTCCCCGAACCGTCCACGTACGTCAAGATCTCGGTGCTCCCGTCTTCCCGCTGTCGCAGCGTGGTCACGACCGAGAGTATGACGTCGTACCGATCGGCGTTGGGCGTAGCCGTCACTCCGCGACCACAATCGATCAGGACCGAGAGCCGCTCACCGCCGATCTCGCGCGGTCGAAACCGTGGATTGCCGAACTGGCGGCCCTGCGGATCCGAAAGCGTCACCGGGATGTCCAGCGTATCGTACACCGTGGGGAGAATCCGCCAGACGTCCATCATCGGCGCGCTCACCAAGCGCGTATTTACCCCGGGCTGGTTGAAAATCTCGACGTCGAACGTGGGATGCGTCATCCGCGTGCGGGTTTCGGGAGCCGGCACGTCCGGATTCTGTGATGACGCGCAGGCGGCAGTGGCCAGAGTGGCCCAGCCGAGCGCCAGACGCTTCACTGCCCGCAAGCGACCGCGTACCCGCGAACCTATGCAATGCGCCAACGGTCACCTTGGCCGTCTCGGCCAACTCCTCGGGGGGATAGCCATCAGTCACTGGGCAACTGACCCAGTGCGCAAGAATCTGGTATTGGCGGATCCGGTCTTCGCCCTTCTCCAACGCGGAGACCCATGGGCATTGGCTAGCTTATCGCTCGGGACCTCACTCGGCAACGATGACCGGCGGGGCGCCAGGTGGTAGGACGCTCACCTGGGGCACCGGCTGCGACCCTTCCGTCCATTCCCGCATCTACCGGGTCGGACACCGACTGGTGACCTTTCGCCGTCCACTATTCGCACAACCACGAGGGAAGCAATGCCACGGATTCTCCTTGGATCATCCGCGACAATCATGATCGGTATGCTCGCAGTCGCGACAGCAGGTGCTGCAACAGCGCAGGCGCCCGAGCGCGTTCTCGCCAACCCCGACGCCACCTTCCCCGAGGCTTTCAGCCTGGTGCGCGGAGTGCGCGAGTTGCCCACCGGTCGGTTGATGATCGCCGATCCCTTGGGGCAGACCCTTGTGGTCGCGGACATGAACAACGGAACCGCCGACACGCTGGGCGGCGTAGGTAAAGGCCCGCGGGAATACGGACAACCCGATGGGGTCTTCGCGATGCCGGGAGACTCGACCCTGCTCGTCGACCTCGGTAACGGCCGGCTCACGATGCTCGGACCGGACGGTAGCTTCGGACCCACCACGCCGATCGCACGTGGAGGCGGTGGGCGCGGGATGGGCCCGGGCATGATGTTCATCCTCCCCCGCGCGGTGGATGCCCGCGGTCGGATCTATTTCCAGACGTTCGGGGCGGGCCCCGGCGGCGGGTTGCCGGACTCGGCACCCGTGATCCGCTGGGACCGCAGTTCGGACACCATGGATACCGTCGCCATGGTCAAGCTCCAGGAGCGCGATCGCAAGGAATCGGGTGGCCCCGGCAACCGAAACGTCCAGATCCAACCCAAGCCACTCAGCCCCGAAGACGCCTGGCACGTGGCGCCCGACGGCAAGATCGCCATTGCCCGCGCCAGCGACTATCACCTGGAATGGATTACACCGGGCGGAGGCGTGACCAAGAGCAATCCCGTCGACTACAAGCGCGTGCGGATCAAGCAGGCGGATAAGGAAGAGTGGGCCGAAGGTCTCAACAACGGACTTCGGATCTCGATGACGGTAAACAATGGGGATCGGCAGATGTCGATGCGGCGAGGGGGTGGCGGTGGCCAGTGGAGCGGGCCCGAGTTGAACACCTATGAGTGGCCCGATCACAAGCCACCGTTCGTGGCGAACGGGGTCTGGATCACCCCCGAAGGCAAAGCCTGGGTGGAACGCTCCGTTACGGCCGGTGACCCGCGCTCGTTCGATGTCTTCAACGCCGACGGCGCACTCGAGCAGCGAATCACCCTACCCGCGGATCGCCGCCTCGTGGGTTTCGGAAAGGGAACGGTCTACCTGGTGCGGGTGGACGATTTGGATTTGCAGTGGTTGGAGAGGTATGGAAGATAGGGATCAGGGGCTAGGGGTTAGTGGGTCAAGGGGGGGGGTAGGGGCCGGGGCTTGGGCGTGGGCTCCGAACCCCAACCCGCTGCCGGCTCGAAAAGCCTAGCCCCCTAATCCCTTGGCCCTGCTTTCACATACCCATGCACTTGCCACCGGGTCAGCGGACTCTCACCGCTGGCCCGGAAGAGTTCAAACGCAGCCGTGGCGGTGATGCGTGTCGCTCCTCCCGTCGTCGGATCCCCAAAAGCGTACTGCAATCCACCGGCGCCTTCGACCGCTGCATACTGTTCGATGAGGGCTCGCAAGTCTGGCCGCTCGAGATCGAACGGTTCCCAATCCGTGGTGGCGATTACTCCCTCGTAGCGCAATCCGCGGTCCGGTGCGGCGAGACTCTCGATCCGGCTCGTGTCGTACTGCACAGAAATCTGGAGCCAGAGGAGTCCGTCAGGCTTCAGGAATGGGATCACGTCCTTCGCCACGCGACGGCGGACCGCAAATCCGTCATCGCCGCTGCTTCCAGGTGGATTCGCGACGACGAAGTCGACCCGACCTCGAGAGTCGTCGAGGCGCTGACGAGCCCTGGAATCGAACGGGCGGAGCGAGTCGCTGTGCAGCACCGTGACTCGCTCGCGCACGCCGTTGTGTTTCACGTTGGCGCGGGTCGCAGATACGTCGTTCTGAGACAGTTCGAGCGCGATCACGTGTCGCACTGCCGGGTTCTTCGCCAGCGTGATGGCGATGCAGCCCGTGCCGCTTCCCCAATCGACCCCCAATCCCGAGAGGCGATCGGCATGCAAGGTCACCGCCCTGAGCATGATGGCGCTCGCGGGCGTAATGGGCGTAACGGTCGGCCCGTGCACGATGCGGATGGGCGCAAAAGAACCTATGTGCTCTTCGTCGAGGACGGTTTCCATAGGTAGTAGTATCGTTTTCTGCGCCCCTGCCGGCCCTGCTATTAGGCCCTCTTCCCCAGCGCCTTGTCCAGATTGTACGCCGCGCTGATCAACGCCAGGTGGGTCAGCCCTTGGGGGAAGTTCCCGAGTGCTTCCCCACTCGAACCCGTTTCTTCGGCGTACAAGCCTAGATGGTTGGCATAGCCGAGCATCTCCTCGAACATGAGGCGAGCCCGATCCAGCATGGCGGGATCGGCCTGGCCGGCCCGGGTGAGTGCTTCCACCAACCAGAAGGTGCAGATGTTGAACGTTCCTTCCTCACCACCAACACCATCCGCGGTTTCATTCACGTTGTAGCGATACACGAGGCTGTTGGCGAGCAAGCCCCCACGTCCTGGTGGCTCACATATGGCATCGAGCGTCTTGAGCATGCGTGGGTCCGTGGGCGACACGAAGAACACGAGCGGCATGATCAGGTTCGCGGCGTCGAGATTCTCGCTTCCATAGTGCTGCACGAAGGCCCGTCGGTTGGGATTCCAGCCTTGCTGCATGATATCTTCGTAGATCCGGTCACGAATGCTGAGCCACCGCTCGTGGTCGCACGGGAACGATCGCTTGTAGGCCAAGCGAAGCCCTCGATCGATGGCCACCCAGCACATGAGCTTCGAGTACACGAAGTGCTGGCGCCCTCCCCGCACCTCCCAAATCCCTTCGTCTTTTTCCTGCCAATGGTCGCCAACCCAATTGACCAGTCGACGCAGATGGGTCCAGAGATCGTAGGAGATGGGCGACCCGTATTTGTTGTGGAGATAGACGGAATCCATCAGCTCGCCATAGATATCGAGCTGGAGCTGACCGTAGGCACCGTTGCCCACGCGAACAGGGCGGGAGCCGCGATAGCCCTCGAGGTGGTGGAGGGGTTCCTCGTGCAAATCGTGGCGCCCGTCGATCCCGTACATTACTTGGAGGGATCCGTCTGGTTCGAGCTCGTGACAGCGTGCCTCCAGCCAACTCATGAATTGCGCCGCCTCTTCGGTGAAGCCGACGCGCATGAGCCCATAGATGGTGAACGCGGCATCACGCAGCCACGTGTAGCGGTAGTCCCAGTTGCGGCTGCCGCCCACATGCTCTGGAAGACTCATGGTCGGAGCCGCTACGATGGCGCCGGTGGGTTCGTACGTCATGAGCTTGAGCGCGAGGGCGGATCGCTGCACCATCTCCCGCCATCGCCCCGCATAGCTGCACCGTGCCAGCCAGCGCCGCCAGTAGTCCACCGTACCGCGAAACAGTTCGAAGACCTCGTCCTCCGAAGGACACGGGCCACACCCCTTGCCCCGTTCGACACCGCGAAACACGAACGTGAGTGACTCTCCTTCCCCCAACGTCATCTCCGCCCGCACCCCAGCGCCGTCACGCGTCAGCGGTGCGCTCGTGACCAATGCCATGGTCGGCCCGGTCGTGGGTTCGAAGCAGGCACCGGTGGACGTCAACACGATGTCATGCGCGCTGCGGGCATAATCGAACGCGGGACGACAGTCGACTTCGAACGTCATTTGACCTCGAACCACCTGCACCTGCCGCATGAGCCAGTGGAAGCCGAGCCGGTTCTTCGTGATCCCGACCGGCATGAAATCGATGATCTGACCCACACCGTCCTTGGTGAGAAACCGGGTGACGAGGACATTCGTGTCGGGCCAATAGAACTGGCGGGGCACCACATCTCCGCGTGCAGGAGCGATCCGGAACCGTCCCCCTTTTTCATCGTCGAGGATGGCGGCAAAGACGCTGGGCGAGTCGAAATGCGGATGGCATAACCAGTCGATAGACCCATCCATGCCCACCAACGCGGCGGTGTGCATGTTCCCGATGATGCCGTAGTCTTCAATGGGTTGGTATGGCATGTCCCGCTGCGTCTCCTCGCGTCGCTGCCGCTCCTGCCACCCGTGCCACCTGTGCCACCTGTTGCTACTGAACCGGTCTCAGATCCGCGCTTGCCACTGCCGCTAAGATCTCCATCCCTCGGAACAGGTTGCCGATCCGCACGTTCTCGTTGGCGGCGTGCTGGTTGTTGTCGTGGTTCACCGTCGGGATGACGACGAATGGCGCCTCGAGAATATCCGTGAACACATAGGCGGGGCCGCTCCCACCCATCGTGGGACTGATCACCGGGGTGCCCAATCCCGCCGCGGTGAGGGCCGCGATCACGCCCCGCGCCGCTGGACTCGCCAGACTCGTACGGCCCGCGCGATAGCCATGTCCGGCGGTGACTTTGACCAGTAACGGTGAGGACACGCGGGTCAGCGAATCAGGCTCCTCGCGGACCACCGTGTACCCTTGCCGTTCGATGTGGCGGACCAGCTTGGCCACTTGACGTTCGGGGTTGTTTCCCGCCACGAGCCGGAGATCCAATTCCGCGATCGCCATGTCTGGAATGATCGTCCGGGCCTGCGATCCCACGAACATGCTCTGGAGCCCGCGGACGTTGAGCGAGGGCTGCGCCACCAGTTCCATGCGGGGGGCGCCACCACCGTCCACCGAGCCCAGCTGGAGGGCGAGTCGACGGTGCGGGTCGTCGTGTGGGTACTCGGCCCAGGCGCGCTGCTCCTCCGGTCCATAGGGAGTGACGTCGTCGTCCCAGCCCGAAACCAGTATCTCGCCATTCGGGCCCTTCATCGTGGCCAGGAGCTGCGCCAGCCGCATGGCCGGATTGGGCGCCCAGTTGCCATAATGCCCGGAGTGGAGCGGGAGGATCGGTCCGTAGACGGTGAGCGTGACGGCCGCCATACCCCGAAGGCCGAAATCAGCCGTGGGATGATTCGAGGGGTGAATGGGTCCATCCGCCATGACTACGAGATCGGCGGCGAAGAGATCGTGATGGTCGCTCACCACCGACGCCAAGTACTGCGAGCCCGCCTCTTCATCGCCCTCGAAAAGAAACGCGAGCCGGTTTCGGAGCGGGACGCCGGCGGTGCGCCAGGCATCGAGCATCCGCAGGAGCGCCACGATGGGAGCCTTGTCGTCGCTCGCGGACCGCGCGTAGAGCCGCCAATTCGGATCGACAGGGGTCCCCGCGGTGGGCCACTCGGGAATGACATCGCCTCCCTCGGCCAGCGAGGCGGTCCGAAGGACCGGATTCCACGGCGAGGTTTGCTGCCAATGCTCGGGATTGGCCGGCTGACCATCGAAGTGACAGTAAAAGAGGATCGTGGGAAGTGACCGATCGCCGAGCTCGCCGTACACCACCGGCGGACCACCGGTCTCGATGAGCCGGGTCGTGACCCCGCGGGCCTCCATCATCGACCGAAGCGCCTCAGCGTTCCGCCGGATGTTGGGCAGATCCGAGGCGACATTGGGAATGGTGAGAAGATCGCGCAGCTCGGTGACGATCTCGACCGAGTGCTCGGCGTGGTACGTCCGCACGACCTCGACCGGTCCCTGAGCCGGTGCCACGCTCCCGAAGAGGACCGGACTCACCGCGAGGATGAGCGCGGGAATCGTTGAACCCTTTGCCATATCGCCCAGCCGGACCATCGCGAGCCTCCCAGTGATGACCTGTTCACCATCTACACTATGGATTAATGCTGTACAGCCGCCCACTCGTTGCACGTCATCGACCGACACCCGAACCTGCAACCCGTCCCGCACCCCTCACCCTGACCATCCCAAAACCGGAGCAACATGGCGGTCCACACCTGAGGCGGCAAGCCGCTCCTTGCGACTCTGGCGCGACTCGCCCCTTTTCCAGACATGCCACCATCCTGGGATCCCGGCCGGCTTGGGCAAAAACTGGACGCGATTCATCGCCTTCGTGAGCGCCGACGACGACGGGTCCGTCGACGCGCCCAGCGCCTCGCGCCCTGGCTCTTCGCCGTGTGGGTCTTGGTGAACATCCCACCGCTCGCGCTTCTGGGGATGGTCATCGTGAGCCAGCGCCCCCCCCTTGGCGAGCTCGCGCGGGACGCCTTGGCGGTGTTGCTCTGGGCCCTCATCACCGGCGGAGCGCTGATCGGAGGATTCCTGATCGTGCTCCTGACTATCGAAATAATCGGCCGGAGCCGCCTGGCTCAACGAAAGGAGGAATCAGGTCGGTAGCTTTCCAGGATGACCTCGCGCTGGCGCCTCTGCCTAGAGCCGTCTGTTCGCCCCTGCAACCCTCCGAAACACCCGGGCATCCAACTGCGTAGGATATCCTGTTGCCATTCTTCTCTTTCTGGGAGCGAACCATGCGACGCGTCCCATGGTTGCGCCACCAATCCACGACCACTCTGCTGGTCACCGCCGGCGTCGTGTGTGCGGCGCTCGCCCAGGTGGCCATCGCTGGCGAGGCGTTATGGCGAGCCCGGCTCGGCCACGAGATCACCGACACCCCCATCCGATTCTATGCCAGGCCCACCGTCCTGTATCCCGGTGCGCGGGTCGATACCGATCGCCTCGGCCAAACGCTCCACGACCTCGGATATAGGGCAGTCCGCTCGTCGCGCGTCGATGTGGGTGAGTTCGCCCGCCGCGGCCGAACCTGGACTGTGGGACGTCGTGGGTTTCGAGCACCGGGTCACCTCGACTCGGGCGGCGTCGCAGTGCTGACCCTGGATTACAACGATCGCGTGCGCGGCATCCGGGACGCCCGTGGCCACCGTTTGCCATACTTCTCCCTCGAACCGCAACTGCTGCACAGTCCGGCTCGAAGCACCCACGTCGACCGCATTCCCGTGCGATTGGCGGACGTGCCCTCATCGCTGATCGCCGCCGTGCTGACGGTGGAGGACCAGCGCTTCTATCAGCATCGCGGGGTGGACGTTTCGCGAATCGTCGGCGCCACGGTGGCGAATGTGAAGGCAGGACGCGTGGTGCAGGGTGCCAGTACCATCACCCAGCAACTCGTCAAGAACCGGTTCCTGTCGTCCCGGCGCACCCCTGTCCGAAAGGTCCGGGAAGCGGCCATGGCCGCGGTGCTCGAGCGACGTCATTCGAAGGACGAGATTCTCGAGGCTTACCTGAATCAGATCTACCTCGCACAAGATGGGGCCTACGCCATTCACGGTGTTGGCCGGGCGTCGCAGTTCTTCTTCGGCAAGGACGTGAGCCAGCTCGATCTGGCCGAGTCAGCGCTCTTGGCAGGAATCATCAAGGGGCCGAGCCTCTATTCGCCGGTACGGCACCCCGAGGCAGCGAGGGCCCGGCGGAATCTCGTGCTGGGTCTCTTGAGGGATCGCGAGCTCATTTCGGCCGAGGCCTTCGAGGGTGCGGTTGAGGCGCCACTTCGATTGCGTGAGCGTTCCGCGCGGACGCGCCGCGGCCGCTACTTCGTGGATTACGTAGCCGCCGAGCTCCTGGCCAGCCAAGGCGCGAACGCGCTGCAGACGGGTCTGTCGGTCTTCACCACGCTGGACCTCACGCTGCAGCGGGCCGCCGAGGACGCGGTGCAGGAGGGGCTCGAGCGACTGGAACGCGCGTATCCGCGGCTCCGGGCCGAAGGAGTTCCACTCCAGGCCGCCCTGGTGGCACTGAATCCCCACACCGGTGAGATCCTCGCGATGGTCGGGGGTAGAGACTACGCAGAGTCCCAGTACAATCGTGCGGTGCATGCGCGGCGGCAGCCCGGCAGCGCGTTCAAACCGATCGTCGCGGTGGCCGCGCTCAGTGGGAAAAGCGGATTCACGCTCGCGACGCCACTGGCCGACGAGCCGTTGGCGGTCGAGACGCCCGCCGGGCTCTGGCAGCCGGCCAACTACGACGGACAGTTCCGAGGACGGGTATCCTTCCGCGAGGCTCTCGAGCGCTCCCTCAACGTTCCGCTCGCGCGCGTGGGATTGGAGGTAGGACCTGAGCGGATCGTGAGTACTGCGCGGAGCTTGGGGGTGCGCGGCACGCTTCAGCCCGTCCCCAGCTTGGCCTTGGGATCATCGGAAGTGAGTCCGTTCGATCTCACGCGTGCCTTTGGTGTGCTCGCCGCAGAGGGGTATCGGGCCAACGCCCAGACAACACTCGCTGTCCTCGGCCCGTACGGCGAGGTGGTCAGTCAGTTCGAGCGGGACGGCGAACGCGTGATCGGTGCCGCGGCGGCTTATCTCGTCACATCGGCGTTAGAGGGAGCGGTGAACCGCGGAACGGGCCGCGGGCTCCGGTCGATGGGCTATCGTGGCCCTCTGGCGGCCAAGTCCGGAACCACCAATGAGTATCGAGACGCGTGGTTCATCGGATATACGCCCAACCTCGCCATCGGCGTGTGGGTTGGATTCGATGATGGACGAAGTGTGGGCCTCCCGGGATCGGGGGCGGCACTCCCGATCTTCGGCCGATTTCTCCTCGGTGCGGTGGGCCGATATGGCGACGGTGACTTCTACCCGCCGCGGGACATCGAGGTCGTCGAGATCGATCCGCACACTGGGCTTCGGGCAGGACCTGGCTGTCGCGGTGAGGCGGAGGTCTTCCTGCCCGGGACGGCACCCGAGGAGAGTTGCGCCCCGTACTGGGCTTCGAGCCGCGACGGGCGGCGAGGGTGGTCCGGCTTCGAGCGGGATCTGCGTCGGTTTTTCGAGGGACTCCGCCGACGCCTGGAGAGGAACTAGCGACGCTCGTCGCAAGTCGCGCGGAGCTTCCTCGTCCGCTAGCTCCACGCCTCGCGGAGCAGACGAATCGCGTTGCCGCCCATGGCTTTCGCAATCTCCTCGTCCGAATACCCGTGCTTCACGAGCCACCGCATGATGTTCTTCGAACCCTCGGTGGGATTCTCGAGCCCTTTCACGTACTCGACTTCCTGAAACGCTGGGTTCTCGGCGCCGTTCCCATCAGCATCTCGCGATTCCTTGATGGATAGCGCAGCCGAGTAGACCCGGTGGAGACCCACGTGATCCCCGTACAGGGTATCGGGACCAAAGGCCACATGATCAATGCCCACGAGACCCTTGATGTACTCGAAATGCTCCATCACCGGCTCGATGCTGTGCGTGGTGTCGTTTCGTGTGAGTGTCGTATGGGGAGCGGCTTCCACACCAATGACCCCTCCCTTGGCGGCACAAGCCTCGAGTACATCATCTGGTGCCAACCGATTCGAGTGCCACAAGGCTCGAGCGCCAATGTGGCTCAGCACGATCGGCTTCTCGCTGGCTGCAATGACGTCCAGGGTCGTCTGATCACCGCAGTGGGAGCAGTCGACCAACATTCCAAGCTTGTTCATTCGCGCCACGGCCTTCCGGCCGAACACGGTGAGTCCGCCATCGCGTGGCTCCTTCAGTCCCGACCCTAGCGCATTGGACTCGCTGTACGTGACGCCGAGCGCACGTACTCCGAAACCGTAGAGGATGTCGATTCGGTCCAGCTCGTTCTCGATCATGGCCGCGCCCTCGATCGAAGCAATCCAGGCCACGCGACCCTCCTCGTGGGCCTGAAGGATTTCGTCCACCTTCGTGCAATGCAGGACGAAGTCTTGATGGGCGAGATCGCACAATCGCATTCCGAGATCGTGTAAGACCTCCGTCCACTTCCACCCGTGGGGAGACTCGATGTTCAGGATTCCATCCATCAGGTTGTCGAACACCCCATCCCAATGACTGGCGGCCAGCGCCCGGAACGCGGTTGCCATCCGGCCTTCGTGTGTATACGCAGGCGATTGGCGAATGTCACTGGGAAACAGGCCAACGTGCTCGTGGAGCGAGATCATCACGCAGTCGCGAATCAGCCGCTCTACGCGTTGCTCCTCGTCCCTAGTGAGCGGAATGAGATACGGCTCGACGCGATCGAGTTCCGGCGCTAGGTCGAACGCCCGGTAGTCGGTGCCCTCGTCGAGATAGGCAAACGACTTGTATGCGGTACCGCGCTTGGTGAGACTCATCCCTCGGCGCTCCGGTGGCTCGTCGCGTCAATGATACACCGGGCCGCTGCGAGGCGTGAGAGGGAACGAAGACGTGTGAGAATGATCGAGGGTTACCGCAGCGGATTCACGAACGTATCTTCTGCCGCCTCGGCGGCCTCCCATGGGCACGCCGCTTGCTAGCCAGGTAGGTCATCATGGTCGAGACCAAGCCACCCGCCCAAACGAGCCCCCGATTCGCCGTGCATCTGGTGCACCACGATCTCGGGAAGCAGCGCCGGTTGACGCTGTGCGAGCGCCCCATCGGGTTGGGGGACGACGCCGTGATTCCGTACGATGTGGTCACCGAAGCACATCTCGAGAGTGTCAGCTGCCCGCAGTGTCTGCAATTGGCGGGATCACGCCCACGCCGTTGGCGTCGTCACTCGCGGCCTGGCGACTTCACGCCTCCCGCCAACACGTAAGCCTACATTCCGTAAATCGTTGCGCGCCTGAACCTCCCGTCATTGAGACGGAGTCGTCGGCGCCAAACAGTGACCCGTCCAGGGTCGTCGATGGCCGCGTTTCCTTGACGGGGTCGTGACCGAGCGCCCAATTATTGAGAGATGGACGATCTGGGCAGGTGGCTCCTCTCAAAGTTGCTGGCGCCAACTCGACCCGGCTTACCTCATGGAGACCGTTATGCTCCGCGCGCTCCCCCGAGCCCTTGGGCTTAGCCTCCTCGGTCTGGCGATGGCGGTCCCTGCGGCGTCGCAGGTCGCGACCTCAGCACAGCCCGAAGCACAGGCCGCCTTCGATCGAGGCCATGCGCACTACCTCGGCACCGAATACCGCCAAGCGTTGCCTTACTTGTATCGCGCCTACGAGTTGGACTCCACGTTCGTGGTGCCACTGGTCTTCGCGGCTTTGAGTCACAACAATCTCACCGAGTACGCCGACACGGATTCTCTGGTGCAGGAGTTGGGAAAGCACCGGCATCGTTTGGACGCCTACCACACGGGGTGGCTGAGCTATCTCGAAGGTCGGATGCTCGGTGACAACGAAGCGGCCCTCCGGGCGATTCGCCGGGCGGCCAAGGAGGCTCCCGGCTCCAAGGCGGTCTACAACCAAGCGTTCATCGCCGTCGGCCTGAACAAGCCCGAAGAGGCCGCGAGGGCGCTGGAGACGTTGGATCCCATGAAGGCGCCCATGCGCGGCTGGTTTCCATATTGGAATCAGCTCACCCGGTCGTACGCGCTCCTCGGGCAACACGACCGCCAGCTGGAGGCCGCCCGCCAGGCGCGCCAGCACTACCCCACGAGCCTAGCTGCGTTGTATCTGGAAACCGAGGCCATGGCCTTCAAAGGCAATGCCAAAGAGATCGAGCGCCTACTGGAGGAAGGGAAAACCCTCGTGCCTGCGGGTGGACTCAATCTCGGCGCCGTCATGACCAACACCGGCGTGGTGCTGGCCGCAACCGGTGACCGTGGTGCTGCCTCGCGTCTTTTCGAGCGCGCGCTGGAATGGTTCGACGCACAGCCGCGGGAGACCAAGCTCTCGGAGAACCACCGGAGTTGGGTGGCCTGGACCCTCTACAACGCCGGGCGATGGCCGGAGGCACGCCGGGCGTATCGCCGGCTCGTGATCGACTTTTCGGAGGATCGAACCTACCGCGGGCTCCTGGGGGTCAGCTCGGCTCGTGACGGCGATGCCGATGAGGGAGCGCTGCTCGCCAAGTGGCTGGAGGGCGAGACGAGCCCCTATGTCTTCGGCAGCAACACGTTTTGGCGAGGGCACATCGCCGCTGCCTCGGGAGACACCGCCGACGCAGTCCGGCTGTTCCGCGAAGCGGTAGCGGAGGGGTTTCTGCTACCCCGCCTGTTCCCCTGGGACCCGAACCTCCGCGACCTCCGCCAAGATCCATCGTTCCAGGAGTTCCTGCGCCCCGCGGGCTGAGAGAGCTTGGGAAACCCCATGAGCCCCTCATCTCGCATCGGTGGGGGGCTTTCGCATCCAGCGATCTCCTTTTCCACCCGCTATCCCTCTGCCCTCTTTCCCCTGCCCTCAACCACCTGCATTCTCCACTCGGTATGCCACCGGGCTTCACTCATCGGCGGGTGACGCCTCGCGGACCGAGCATGTCTCTCAGTCCGTGGCCAGGACAACTGAGCCAACCACGATGCATGTCCGGATGAGCGCAGAGCGATCGGCGAGCCCCGAGCCCCACGTTCGTATCCTCAGCGGCACGCCCCAAGCCAGGGCCGCCAAGATCCTCGGGGTCGCGAGCCCTCTCGTACTGAGCGTCGGAATCGCCTTGTTGCTCGAAATGCCAGGGCTTGCGCTCCTCGGAGTCGTGACAAGCACCCTGTTGGCATGGATGGTGGCCGGGCAGAGGGGGCCGCCCGCTGCCGTGTTGGGACTCACCCGGGGCTCGCCGCGACGGCTCATCGGTCTTTCCGCCGCTGCGACGGTACTGCTCCTCGTCGTCTCCTCGATTGCTGGGGCGCTCTTAGCGCGCGGGGGTCTCACGCCCAATCTCGAGTCATTCGCGCAGATCCGCGGAAACATCCCAGCGCTCGCCGCGGGACTCGTCGTGGTGTGGACCACCGCCGCCTTCGGTGAGGAGATCCTGTTCCGCGGGTTCTTGCTGAGCGGGCTGGAGGATCTCTGCCGGAGTTGGGGGACCGGCCCGCGGGGAGCCTTGGTCACCGGTCTCGTGGTCAGCTCAGCGGTGTTTGGTCTTGGGCATCTCTATCAGGGGGCCGCAGGCGCCATGCTCGCTGGGCTCTTGGGATTTGGCTACGGCCTGCTGTTCGTGGGGACACACCGCTGGTTGTGGCCCGCCGTGGTCTCCCATGGACTGTACGACACGGTAGGGTTCGTCGCGGTCTTCGCGGGCCTCGTCCCGACCTGAGGATTACCGGTTTTCGAGCCCGGCTAGGCGATCGCGCGCTTCGCGCACGACCCCCTGCAATTCCGGATCGGCGTCCGCCCACAGCCTCAGCACGCGGCCGTAGTGCAATCTCGCCGCGTCGAGATCACCGGACGCTTCGGCCATCTTGCCGAGCTGGAGGTGGGCCGGTGCGAGATAGATGAGATCGTGGATCGTGGTGTGACGAAACGAGCGGTACCACTGCGAGGCTTCCGCCATCTGCCCGGCTTCCTCGAAGAGCATCGCGCGAAGATAGCGTTCGTAGGACTGGGCGTAGAAGGGTGACGCCGTCGCTACCTGATGCCAGACATCGAGGCGGATCTGATCGAAGTGAGAACGGGCCCGCTCGGAACGACCCGCGCTCCGCTCCAGGGTGGCATTGATGGAATGCCACATGTCCGGGATGAGCGTCCCCGATCCCGGTGGCTGGCCCAATGCCAGGAGTGCGCGACCGTGGCTCATCGCGGCCGCGCTATCGCGGAGAGCCGCGCTCAGCAGTCCCAACAGGTAGGCCCGCAGGTGACGGTGCAAACCGTCGTGGACCGAGAACCACACGTCGCGCGTGGCGCTCGGCCCTACGGCGCCCGCGTCTAGGCGCTGAATACGACGCCGATACTCCCGAAGCGAGTCGGGATCGGCGGGGCGCAGGGGATAGAGCCAGAGCAGGGCGCGTGGCTCGAGCGCCACGGCCGGATCGAGTAAGGCGGCCGCGTCCAGCTCCGTCATTGCGCGATGCCATTGTCCGCCGGCGAGGCGCAGGTACGCAAGTAACGTATGTCCGTAAACACGCAATTCGACGGAGCGAGAGGTCGCTGTCAACAGGCGTGCCAGGTCGATCGCCGCATCGATGTCGCCGGAAAACGATCCCATACTCCAGACGATTTCGGAGAGCAAACCGTCCGTCGCGCCGACCAGTTGGGTCCGGATGCGCTCTCGAGCCGTGCGGTCCGGATTCGTGTACGCGAGAAACGTCCGCATCTCAAGGGTGCGGTCCCCGGACGGGACCAGCGTGATGACGCGCTGTGCCAGGGAGTCCAACGCCGCCACATTGCGCTGGCTCAGCTCGATCCGGGCCAGGTGGACGTAGGCGGCGACCTGATCCGGCTCGAGTCGGAGCACCCGATTCCAGGGCTCTCGCGACTCCTCGAGGTCGCGGCCCCGACGAGGGGCAAAATGAAACAGCGTCTCACCCAGCTGTGACCATGCCTCGATATCTTCAGGATACGTTCCCACGATCGCACGGTACAGGCGCTCAGCCTGTCCCGCCTCACCCTGCCGCGCGGCGCGCAGCGCCTCGAGCAACCGCCGGTCCCGTTCCGCAAGCCGGTCGCTGAAGCGCACCGCCTGCTCTGCCGCGGTTCGCGCTAGGTCCGCCCGCAGCAGCCAATCTGCAGTGACACTCATCTGATACCACGCCAGGGCGAACGTTGAGTCCGCCGTGACAGCACTCTCGAAGGCGGCTGCCGCTTCCGGGAATCGCGCCGCCCGCAGCTCCCGAATGCCAGTGAGATAGGACTTGAGGGCGGGCAACGAACTCGTCGTCACGAGTGCGATTCTCGTGAGGCGTGCTTCGGCAATCTCGCTTTGTGCCGCAAGCAACCCGGCTGCCATCTGGTCCACCATACTCAGGACCTCCGCGGCCGAGCCCTCGGCGGAGGCTTGGGCCAACACGTTCCCACGCGCTTCGCGTGCGTACAGACCTGCATCGAAGCGCAACCGGCCGCCGACCTCGACGATGGTGCCCAACACAAAGAGCTGGGCTCCCAAGCGCTCGGCGATGCGGCGAGCACCCTCGAGGTCCAACACCCCGCCCCCCTCCCGACTCACGGTGCCGAGAACCGCACGGGGATCGACGCTGCGCCAATTGCCGGCACCATCCAGCTTGGTGCTCAACAGGTCGACCATTCCCTCGGCAAGGTATGCAAAGTCGCTGCTGCCTCTCACGGTGAACGGCATGACGGCCACGGCCGAGCCCAACCCTGCAGGGCCGGGCCGCGCACTCGTCCGTCCGAGCACCAACCAGCCAACCACGCTCGCCACAATCGTGAGTCCGGCGACCGCGGCCGCCATCAGGCCTCGTCGCTGGCGTGGCGACCGACCCAGGGCATCGTGCAGTGCGTCACGGAACGCTGCGGCATCCTTCCACCGCTCCTCGGGGAACCAAGACAACGCTCGGCGAATCACGCTCTGAAACTGGGGCGGAACGCCCGACCAGTCGGCTTCATCGGGCTTCGCCGGCCCCGACCACTGGCGGCCGGTGAAACACTCGTAGAGCACAATGCCCACGGCGTAGATGTCGGTCGCGGGAGTGACGGCTGTGGCGGCAGCCTGCTCGGGTGCCATGTACCCCGGCGTGCCCAACAGTGAACCCGTAAACGTGAGCGTCCCGCCCCCCGCCACACTCACGGCGCGGGCAATGCCGAAATCGGCTACCACAGCGTGACCGCCCGAGCTCGACAGCAGGATGTTGGAAGGCTTGACATCGCGGTGCACTACACCCTGGCGATGGGCGTACTCCAGCGCACTCAGCATGTCGATGCCAACTTGGACCGCAGCCTTCTCGGAGAGAGCGCCCTCACGTTGCAGACGGTCCCACAGGGTGTCGCCCTCTACATACGGCATCACGTAGTACAGGAGATTGCCGGCCGTTCCCGAATCATACAGGGGGAGGATGTGCGGATGTTGTAGACCAGCCGCAATTTCGATCTCGCGAAGAAACCGTTCGGCCCCAATCGTGACCGTGAGATCGGGACGAAGCACTTTGATGGCGACTTTTCGATGGTGCTTTTCATCCTCCGCCAGAAAGACCAAAGCCATGCCCCCGGTGGCCACTTGCCGCTCGACTCGATAGCGGCCAGCCAGGGCTCGGCGGAGATCCTCGAGCACCCGATCGGAACGCGTTTCGGCGGTGCCCACGGGGCCACCCTCCTGGTGCGCCTCCAACAGCGCGGCCACCTCGGAGCGCAAGGCCGGGTCGTCACCGCACAACCGATCGAGGTACGCTGACCGCTCCGTGCGCGGAATGGCCAGTGCCGCGTGGAAGACTTCCTGAACGCGGTCCCAACGTTCGGGACTGAGGGATGGGTCGGACACGGAGGAATCGACTCGCTCGTCTCTGAGAATCGTTAAAGATGGAAGCCCACACGCAGTAGGACCAGCCTGGCGCGAGCGGCGCCCGGACTCAGGCCCGGACGCCGCCGCCTTTTGCAACGGACGTGATCGATCCCCTAGTAGCTCGGCGGAAGAGTGCGGTAACGTTCCAGCAGCTCGTGCTGCCGGCTGGTGAGCGGCACCGGCTGACCTCGGATGAATACCGCCTCCACCCCGGTCGACAGTTCAAACGGATCGCCTGTCCAGATCACGACGTTGGCCACCTTGCCAATGTCCAACGACCCGTAACGATCGTCGATCCCTAGAGCCCGCGCCGGATTGATCGTCACTGACCGTAACGCCGCCGCCCACTCCATGCCGTACGCAACAGCGTGCCCCGCGGCCTGGCGGATGTTTCGAGCATTATGGCTGGACTGAAACCCATTTCCCATCACGATGACGTTCGCACCGGCAGCGCTCAACAGCGCCGCATTATCGAGCCGCGCACTTGGAGCGTTGTACGACGGGATGTTGGCAAGGGGATCGACGATCACCGGGACACCGGCAGTCACGATACTGGCTGCGACTTGCCAGCCCTCTTCGGCACCGGCGAGAACGATGTCGAGATCGTAATCTGCTTTGAGACGCAGGGCGTTCTCGATATCGCTGCGACGATTTGCTCGAATAACCAGGGGCACAACACCCCGGAGTACGGGGAGGAGAGCTTCTAGATCGGCCGCCGGTGCCGAGAGCTCCTGCATCTGATCCCGGCGGAAGTCGTTTCGGCGACGATCAAGCTCCCGAGCGTCCTCAAAGAGTTGTCGGAGTCGAGTCATCACTCCAGCCCGCGATCCACCACCGGTTTCCTTGGCACCCTCGTTGATCGCCGCAATCATCGCCACGGGTGAGGCAATCACCATGTCTTCGATGGTCGGGCCCAGCAGATCAATGGCAATGGCCTGGCCGGCAATCAGACCACCGCTGGGTGCGGAGACGACCGTCGTCACCCCAGCCGTTCGAGTCACCGGAATGATCTGCGATGCTGGATTGATGCCCTCGAGGACGTTGAATGCCGCACTCACCGCCGCGCTGCCATCACTGCCTTCTCGATTGCCCGGAACCGAGGAGATTTCTACCAGACCAAGCTGCGTGGCGGCGTTGATCAACCCCGGCGTCACCCACCGGCCGGTCGCATCGATCCGGTGCGCACCTGTCGGGATCGGAACGTCCGTGCCCACCGCGGCAATCCGTCCGTCTTCGATCAGCACCGTGGCGTTCTCGAGTCGAGGACCCGACGCCGGGAGGACCGTGGCACCTGTGATGGCAATCGCTTGAGCATGGAGTTCCGGCGTAAGGAAGACGAGGCAGCAGGCAGTTGCCAAACCAGCGGCGCTCCTCGATAACGTGCCTGCCTTGGCCCGTCTCCGTGCAATCCCAACTTGCCATTGCGCATTCTGCATTCTCGTGGCCCTCTGCCATCTCGCCTCTTGCCTTGTCGCCTCGTTCATCGTACCACCTGCCCCAGCTCGAAGTCCGTGCGCGGCTGGCGCGACGGATCGTTGCGATCGTAAACCAGCCAACCGTCGTTATAGACGTGCTCGGCGCGTGAATACACGGAGAAGGGATCCCCGGACCACAACACCACATCCGCCATCTTGCCCGGCTCGAGAGTCCCGGTGACGTCATCGATACCGAGCACCCACGCCGGATTGGCCGTGATCCACCGGATGGCATCGTCACGCGTGACATCGATGCCGGCTCGTTGGCCAGCAAACAACGCTTTCGCCGCTTCCTGATTGAGCCATTGAATGGCCGTGGCGTCGTCCGAGTGGATCACGGCGCGTGCCCCGGCCTGCGTGAGAAGTGCCGCGTTTTCCAAGACACCGTCCATGGCTTCTTCCTTGAAACCCCACGCGTCCGCCCATATCGACGCCGCCGTTCCGGCTTCGGCCAGCTTGTCGGCGATTTTATACGCCTCCACCGCGTGGTGGAACGACCGGATGGTGAAGCCGAACTCTCTGCCGAGATCCAGCATCTGCATCATCTCGTCCGCGCGATAGCAGTGATTCTGGACCGAGATCTCGCCGCTGAGGACGCCCGCGATGCTCTCTTTGCCGAGGTCTCGATCCGGTGGATCGCCGTTGGGGTCAGCTCGCCATTCGTCCCACTGCCGACGGTACGCCTCGGCCGAGATGAATCCTTCCCGGTAGCCCGCCATGTTGCCCATCCGCGATGCCGGACCGCCTCGTTCTCCGTAGACCCGTTTCGGATTCTCGCCGCATGCCATCTTGAGCCCGTATGGAGCGCCGGGGAACTTCATTTCCTGAACCGAACGGGCGGGGACGAGCTTCACCGTGACGCTTCGGCCCCCAAACAGATTGGCCGAGCCTGGAAGCACCTGAATGGTGGTGATCCCACCAGCAATGGCCAGCGGGATTTGGGGATCCTGCGGCCAAAACGCGTGCTCCGCCCACACGTAGGCGGTGTTGGCTCGCACCGGATACTCGTTGCCGTCGGACTCCGCGTCCGTTCCTGGCGCCGCATAGACACCGAGATGGCTGTGGGTATCGATGATCCCCGGCGTCACGAACTTTCCGCTAGCGTCGACCACGATCGCGTCTGGCGGAATCTCCACAGCCTGTCCCACGGCCACGATCCGGCCTTCGCGGAACACAATCGATGCCCCCACGATCTCCTGGCCAGCACCCGTGAGAATCGTCGCATTCCGGATTGCGACCGGTGGATACGCCCGTCGGGTGTACGTCGACGCGTACTGGGGTCGGTCAACGCTTGTCTGCGCTGGCGGCGCCTGCGCCGCGGATGCCGATGTTTGGGAAACGGCGGTACCGCAAGCCGTGGATCCCAAGACGATGGCAATGATGAGAATGACCCGAGTGCTCATTTCTCGTTCCTCCGTGCCGAAGTGGCCTCGCTCGCGAGTGACGCTCATGACTGGGTCCAGCAGACAGAACATATGGCGCCACATCCGGGACGCGAGGCCTGAGGTCCGCACCGATATTCTCATGGCCAAGGAGCGTCATTCGACGCATACTTGGCCCACCTCAATGCCGCGAGCTGCTCCATATGGATGACGAACGATCGACGCGATCCGCCTGGACCGGTGGGGCCCTGGGATCGTTGACCGCTGTGCTCTTTCTCACCGCGCTCTTCGGATTCCTGTTCCGGTCCGGTTTCGGCACCGTTCTCGATACGGCGGCCGGACTCCTCACTGGCGCGGTGCTGCTGACGGTGCTTTCCCTCATCATGCTGTTGGTGGTCGTGATCGGGCGCCGGATCCCGGTACCATTCGTCGTCGTGGCCGGGGCCTCCGTTGGGACACTGTTCGTCATTCAGCTGCTGTTCGATGCGATTCCCGGCCGTGGGAGCCCCTGGCCGTCAGACATCTATTACCAAACCCTCCTCGCGTTCCTCGCAGCCCACACGTTGCTTGGCGCGGCGGTGTGGATCCTGGGCACCGGGAGGTTCGGAAAACTGGGGCGGGTGGGTCGGTTCACGGCGATGGGCGTCATCGTGTCCGTCTTGCTCGTGGACGTGGCGGCGGTCGTCTGGCTGGCTCGGGAGGGGACGCTTCCCGACAACGTGACGTTGAGCATCCTCGAGCCCGAACGCGTGCCACCGCTCGTTGGCGGCGATCCCGCAGAGCGAGGTCCCTACGTCGTTCGCACCCTCACGTACGGGAGCGGCGAGAACCCTCGCCGCCCCATGTATGCCGAGTCGGTTCAGCTCCGCACGGAGCCCGTCGACGCATCCGGCCTCCTCCCCGAATGGAAGGGGTTTCGCCAGCGCATGCGCGAACGCTACTGGGGATATGGCATCGATCGATACCCCGTGAACGGCATCGTGTGGGCACCGGAGGGAGACGGGCCTTTCCCCCTCGTGCTCGTGGTACACGGTAATCACAGCATGGAGGAGTTTTCCGATCCCGGATACGCTTACCTCGGGGAACACCTTGCAAGCCGCGGCTTTATCGTCGTCTCCGTCGATGAGAATCTCACCAATGCTACGTGGTCCGGCGACTTTCGTGGCAAAGAGATGCCCGTTCGGGCCTTCCTCTTGCTCAAGCACCTTCGTCAATGGCGTGAGTGGAATACCGCTCCGGACGGCCCGTTTTCCGGTCGCGTGGACCTTGAGAATATTGGTCTCATCGGCCATTCACGAGGCGGTGAGGCCGTGGCCATGGCCACGGTGTTCAACCGCGTACCGTACTCCCCGGACAACGCCTTGGTCCCGTTCGACACGGGATTTGGCATCGAAGCCGTGATCGCCATCGCCCCCACCGATCACCGATACGTTCGTCGCATGACGGTTCACAACGTCAACTACATGACCGTACACGGTGGGTATGATACGGATGTGGAGAATTTTTACGGGATGCGGCAATACGACCGCGTGCGATTCTCTGATGGCACCTACAGATTCAAGTTTGCGCTGTATGTCCATCATGCCAACCATGGACAGTTCAATACGGTTTGGGGACGAGAAGATACTTCGCCACCGCGGAGCTGGTTTCTGAACACGAAGCCGCTGATCACAGGCGCGGACCAACGTCGGATTGCCTTGATCTATGTGAGCGGGTTTCTGGAGGCTACCCTGCGGGCCCAGGCCCAGTACCTCCCGATGTTTCGCGATCCGCGGACTATCGCTCACTGGCTTCCACAAACTGGGTATCTCCATCGTTTCGAGGACACGAGCTTCCGCGCCATCGCCATCTTCGAGGAGGACCCCGACGTCACGACATCCACGGTTCCCGGCGGTCTGATTCGTGCCTCGAACGTCGATATGTGGAGTGAGCGTCCCTTGCCGTTTCGCACCGAGGAAGCGGATCAGATGAACAACGGGGTCATTTTGGGTTGGTCCGCGGTGGCTGACGATTCGGCCGTGCTTGCCGTCACGCTCCCGGAGGGGTTCACCGTTTCACCATCACATCGATGGCTCACCTTTGCCCTGACTCGCACAGCCGATCGCCTCCCCGGCGATGACGAGATCGAACTGCATTCGGACACTTCCGCATTCGCGGCAGACATCATCTTGGAAGACCGTGCTGGACGCACCGCACGGGCGGCTCTCCAAGACCTTGCTAGCATTCCTGGTCCTTTTCTCACCCCGTTGCTCTTGAAGACACAAGGTCTCTCCAATGAGACTTATGGAAAGACCTGGGAACCCATCCTGCGAACGTACGCCATTCCCGAGAGCGCCTTTCAGGCCACGGCCCTGTCGTTCGACTGGCGCCGCCTGCACGAAATTCGCTTTGTCTTCCCCAAGAACCAGAGTTCCGTCGTGATTCTGGACGATATCGGTTTGAGATCGGAGTATCAGCCATGAGCCGCCAGCCCGAGCGAGTGCGCCTTGGCTTGGAGTGGTTTCTCAATCCCGATCATGTTCCCCTCCTGGTTGCGCTCGAGCGGGATTGGCTGGCCGACGTGGGACTCGAGCTCGAACTAGTCGAGCCCCAGGAGCACCTCGACGCCGTGAAGGAGATCGAAGAAGGTCGCATGGACGTAGCCATCACCGAACCCATTCACCTCGTACAGGATGTGGCGGACGGGAAAAACGTCCTCGGCTTCGCACGATTCCTCCACACCAACGGCGGTGTCATGTACTTCCGCGACAGCGGGATCACGCGGCCGCGGGACATGGCCGGCAAGCGAATTCAGTATCCGGGAGCGCCCGGGCCAGGTGGGCCTGCGATCGTGGCCACGATGGTCGAGGCCGACGGAGGAAAGTGCAATACGAGCCACTTCGAGCTCGTCAACAACGGTTTCTACCACACCAACGCGTTGGCCGAAGGCAAAGCGGATGTCGCGACGCTCGTGTTTTACAATTTCGAGATCATCGAGGCGCGCGCGCGCGGGTTCGACGCGCACTACTTCGCGCTGAAGGATTGGGGCGTTCCGGACTTCTGCCAGCTGATTCTGATCACTTCCCGCTCGGTTTTCCGAAAACGCCGCGCCGCGCTCACGACACTGCTGCGGGTGCTGCGACGGGGGATTGACTTTCTCCATGAGCACCCTGCGGTAGCACAGACGATCTACCGGCAGCACACCGGCACGGATCCCAACGACGAGATGATGCGCCGGATCTTCGATGCCACCCTACATTGTTTTACCTACGATTTCTCTATGAGCGGAGAGTACTACGCGAAGCTTGGGGCGTGGATGCGGGCGCGGGGGTTGGTCTCGCGTGATCTCGATCCCGCCACGTACTGGACCAACCAACTCGTCTTGTAGGATCGCGCTACGGAGTTATCGCACTCGAGGCAGGCGGCCCAGATATTCCAGTGTTTCTTCCACCGTCGTGCGAAACCGGCCGAGCCCCGGCGTGGCCGCCGTGATACTGCCGTCGGCAAACCCCTTCAAGACCCCCTGACAGACTTGGGCGGCTCGCTTCAGGCGGAAGCGCCGCACGGATTCGGCATGGTCCGACGGATGATCGCTGACGGCGATCGCCTGGACGTTGGTACGGAGGCGGTCGAGCGTAGCCTTGAAATTCTCGAGATCCGTCGTCGAGGTGTCGGACCGCGTGAGAAACGGCTCGATCGCATCGAGCGACTGCCTGAGCTCCTCGGCCGTCCTTTTCAGTTCATTCATCCATCGCTCTCCCTAACTCACCGTCTTGGAGATTTCGGCCACCTGAGCCAGCGTGGCGCGAAACTCACCGAGGCCGGGCGTATTGGGGGCTAACGTTTCAGCATAGAGATCCGCGAGGATCTCATCACAAGCCTCCGTTGCCCGCCGTACGCGGATTTCGCCCAGATACCGGTTGAGATCTCCCGCCTGATGAGTCGTGAGGAACGCCCACACCTTGGTGCGGAGTACATCCACAGCGCCCGCCAATGCATGGATGGCCCCCGTTGCGGTGGCGGATTCGCCGGCATCGAGAACCTCGAGAGCCTCTCGCAATTCGTTGAGCGCGTTTCGGACTTCCGTGTCGCCCATACTTGGTTCCCGTCTGGCCTTGACGGATCTTGCCAACCCGGCCCGTCCGGGGGCGGCACCCGCCATCTGCAGCCGTATCAAGATGGGGAGGAACGCGAAAGTCGCAATCCCCGAGACGAACCGCTCAGGCCATCGAATCGTGCGGGCGAGCTCGCAAGCGACCTACGACGACCGTCACGTTGTCGGTGCCTCCGCGCTCGAGCGCGAGATCGACCAGACGACGGCAAACGGATTCGGCCGAGGTGATGTTCCGTAGTTCAGCCTGGATCTCCGCATCCGACACATGCTTCGTCAACCCGTCAGTGCAGAGTAGCAGCACGTCATCCCACCGGGTGTCGGTACTCGCCGTCATGGGCGTAGCCTCGGCTCCACCCAGAGCGCTCGCCAGCACGTTGCGAAACGGTGATCGCTCCGCGTCTGCGGGATCAAGCGCACCCGCATCGACAAGGGCCTGCGCAATCGTCTGGTCCTTGGACATCATCTCGAGCTGTCCGTCGCGTAGTCGGTAACACCGACTGTCCCCCACCTGCACCAGGTACGCTCGAGGCCAGAGTACCGCGACCATCGTGACCGTGGTCGCGAGGCTTCTCTTGTCCCGTTCATGCTCTCCCTGCGCCACCAGATCACGGTGGGTGTGCCACACTGATCGTTCGAGCTCCTCCAAGAATACCTTTTCTTGTGCGGGGTCTACGCGACGGTACAACGACATCAGATTCGTGACGTATTCGGCGATAGCCTGGAGGGCCGCCGTACTCGCCTCCTTCCCATGCGAAGCACCGCCCACCCCATCGGCCACGAGAAACAGATAGCCGCGCGTTTCGGAAACGACCTGAGACAGATCCTTCACCCGGAGACTGGTCTGCCGAACACGAAGCAACTTGTGCAGACTCGCAATCAGAAAATGGTCCTCGTTCTCTTCCCGGCGCTTGCCGGCGTCCGTGAGGCCAAAGACGTCGATATCGGCCGCGGCGGGCCAGGAACGGCGAGGTGGAGTCGAGGAAGACATCAGCAAGGATGAGGGCTCATGAGTTTGTAAGATGAAGGACCAGGACGGAACCGGCCAGGTCCTTTCCGAGGGCCTGCTCTTGCTCATGCGTACGACCCGCGCGAGCTTGGATGGTCTTTTGACCAAATACCGAATGATTGCCAACTTCGCGGATCTCTCACCAACCCTCCAGGCGCTCGTGGCCACTCTCTTCACCTGGGGAGTCACGGCGCTCGGAGCCGCGACCGTCTTCTTCACACGGCGCATCGACGCTCGCATCCTCGCCTCCATGAATGGATTCGCGGCGGGGGTGATGCTCGCGGCCAGCTACTGGTCGCTCCTGGCACCGGCCATCGAGATGTCCGCGGCGGGAGGGCTCCCCATCTGGGCACCGCCGGCGGCCGGCTTGCTCCTCGGGGCCGGCTTCTTGGCCCTGACCGACCGTGTGCTTCCTCACCTGCATCCCGACCTGCCGCCCAGTGCCGCCGAGGGACCAAGCACGGGGTGGCAGCGGAGCGTGCTGCTCGTCTCCGCCATCACCCTCCACAACATCCCCGAGGGCCTCGCGATCGGGGTGGCCTTTGGGGCCGTCGCCGCCGGACTCCCTGCCGCAACGCTCAGCGCCGCCGTGGCACTGGCCATCGGCATTGGACTGCAAAACTTCCCCGAAGGGGCCGCCATCTCGCTTCCGCTCCGGGCGGACGGCCTCTCCCGACGACGAAGCTTCTGGTGGGGACAGCTTTCCGCGGCCGTCGAGCCCGTGGCCGCCGTCCTCGGAGCCGCAGCCGTGCTGACGTTCCGGCCTCTCCTACCATACGCGCTCGCGTTCGCCGCCGGCGCCATGATCTTCGTCGTCATCGAAGAACTGATTCCTGCGTCCCAGCGTGCTGGCAATACCGATCTGGCAACGGCGAGCACCTTGTTCGGCTTCACCGTCATGATGGTGCTAGACGTCGCACTCGGCTGAACTGGACTCACCGCTGGTCCACACCACCACTCCGCCGTCTCCACGACTTCGGTCGTGCGTGTTTCATCCGTAATTCACCCTCATATCACGCATGCTAACGCGTCTTTCTAGGAGTTCGCCCACGACGGCGTTCGCGTCCTCAGGAACGTTCACGAGGGGGCCCTATGCGCCTAGACCATCGGTTCACCGCCATGCTGTTCGTCGGGGCTCTCGTCATCACTCCGGCGATCTCGCTACCCGCCCAACAGGGAGAACGACAGCTGCCCAGGATAACGGACGGGCTCATCTACGAGGGCAAGCTGGTATTCCTGGGTACGCCGAGTTGCGTCACCTGCCACGGCTTGAACGGACGTGGGACCGAGCGAGCGCCCAGGCTCTCAGACAAGAAATGGCTGCACGGAGATGGGAGCTACGCTGCCATCATCGAGCTGGTAACCCACGGAGTGCCCGAGGACGAAGCCGTCACCGGGCAAGAAATGCCGTTTCGCGGATGGCGAAACAGTGCCACGGACCGCGAGATCCTCGCGGTGGCCGCATATGTGTGGTCGCTGAGTCACCAATGAGGTCGGGGCAGCGGAGGAACCTACGGAGGGTGAGCGTCTGGCCAGGCAAGCCCCACGGAGATGGCGGCCCGGATTGGCCGGCTCATCTAGCAGGGTCCGGTCCCAACCTCTATCGTTTGCACATGAATGATCTCGACGGCTCGTTTCGGCGGTTCTTAGAAGACCTACGATCCGGGACCGAGCGACGCGCCTGGGACGATCGGCGCTCAGACGAGCGCCGTGGGATGCCCACACCGGTGGAACACGATCGCCGAACGCCTGATGACCGGCGTGGTGAAGATCGACGGGGCAACGACGATCGCCGGAGCGGAGAGTACTACGCGTTCACCGAGCGGGAGCGGCTGGAGGTCGAGGCCATGTTTGGCGACCCCGAGGCCCTCGTGGCCTGTCCCCGATGCGGCGGACAGTTGTTGCTCTCCGTACCGGACATCGGAGCGGGAACAGACGTGACATGTCTGGGGTGCCGCGGCCGGATGCATTGGGTCACGAGCGGTGGGAGCGGGGAACAGGGAGCGGGGGGTGGGGAGCAGCCCAGCGGCTCGACACGCTGAGGGGCTTGGAGGAGCAGACCAGCGTTCGGATGGGCTGAGCCACGAGGAGAGCCCCACCTTCCAGACGCTTGGTTCCGAGCGCCTCGTGTATCCGCCCACTTCCGCTTCCAACCACGACCGCCCTGCGGAAAGCCGTGGCGCCGACCACCGCCGCGTGTCGCCGTCGTGCTCCCCTCCAATGATTCCGGTGATCTCTCTCCGGAACATCCACTCATCACAGCGCACCGTTCAGTGATCCGGCCAGCCTTCGACGCCATTGATCACCTCGTGTATGCGACGCCGGATCTCCAATCAACCGTGGCGGACCTCGAGCGCCGTCTGGGCGTTGGGGCCACCGTCGGGGGTCGGCATCCGCAGTGGGGTACGCACAACGCCATCCTCTCGCTCGGATCGGGGACCTATCTGGAGATTCTCGCTCCGGATCCGGGGCGATCCGCAACAATCGTTCCGACCATCTTTGGTATCGATGCGCTGGCCGCACCGCGCTTGGTGGCTTGGGCGGCGAAGGCCCAGAACCTGGAGGCCCGCGTTGCGGCGGCGGCCCGCCGAGGCGTCCTCCTTGGTGCGATTTCGGAGGCGAGCCGGCAGAAGCCCGATGGCTCGGTGCTCTCTTGGCGTTTGACCGATCCTACCGTCACGCTCGGCGACGGCTTGGTGCCGTTTCTGATCGACTGGGCGGATTCCCCACATCCAGCCACGTCCGCGCCGCGCGCTGGAGGGCTGCTCGACCTGCGAGCCGAGCATCCCGATCCCGATCGTGTCCGCTCCATGCTGGAGGCCGTCGGGTTCCTTTTGTCCATCACGCCGAGTCCAGCACCCGCGCTCATGGCCCAAATCGAGACGCCGGCCGGCGCAGTGGAGCTTCGCTAGTGGTGGTGGGATTCAAGATGCGGCGGACCCGATGCTTGTCCGTCGGGTCAGAGTTCCATCAGGGCGCCACCACGCACATGAGCTGCCCACACAGCCACGCCCCATAGGTGCCAAGCGCGTAGCCCAGGACCGCCAAGAGCACCCCGACAGGCGCGAGGGTGGGATGAAACGCCGATGCCACGATGGGCGCGGATGCCGCTCCGCCCACATTGGCCTGACTGCCCACCGCTAGGTAGAACACTGGCGCCTTGATCAATCGGCCCACGACAATCAGCAAGACGGCGTGAAAGCCTATCCAGATTCCGCCAACCGCGAACAACCCCGGCCGCTCCACCACCGCCGTGATATCCATATTCATCCCAATGGTGGCGACCAGGAAGTAGAGCATCGCCGAGCCTACGTTGGACGCACCGGCCCCTTCCAACTCTCGCACCCTGGTAAACGACAACAGCAATCCGCCCGTGGTGGCAAAGACCACCAGCCAAAAGAATTGACTCGTTAGGCTCAAGCGTTCGAGCTGAGGAAGGCTCTGTTCGATCCATTGCGAGAGGGGGGTCGCCAACACGTGCGAGAGCCCCATGACGCCGAACCCCACACCAGCGATCATCATCAAGTCACTGAGGCTCGCGATCCTCGCGAACTTCTCCTGAAATTCGGTGACGCGGTGCCGCAGGTCCTCGAGCGCCGACGTATCCGCTCCGATTCGGGCATCGATCACCTTGGACTCGCCCGCGGCGTAGAGCAGGATGGCCAGCCACACGTTGGCCCCGAGCACGTCCACGGCCACCATTGTGGAAAACACGTCGTCTCCCACTTCAAAGACCTCTTTCATGGCCACTTGATTGGCTCCACCCCCGATCCAGCTCCCGGCCACTGTCGTGAGACCTCGCCACACCGCCGCCGGCCCCTCACCACCCACCGTGGATGGACTGATGATGGAGAAGATCATGATCGCCAGCGGTCCGCCGAGAATGATCCCGATGGTACCGGTGCCGAACATGATCAACGCCTTCGGGCCCAAGCGGAGGATCCCCTGCATGTCGATACTGAGGGTCAGGAGCACGAGCGTTGCCGGCAGGAGATACCGGGACGCCACAAAGTACAGTCGCGACTGCTGGGCATCGATGATGCCAAACGTGTTGTAGAGCGATGGAACGAAGTAACACAGCAGGAGTGCCGGAACGTACTTATAGAATTTTTGAAGGGCTGGATGCGCGCTCTTGGCGGTGTAGAAGATCAGCCCCAAGGTGAGCGCGAGAAGCCCGAGGATTGCCGCATCGTTGGTTATCAACGCGCCGGATTGCACCACGATTGCTCCCTAACTACCGGAAGATGTGTCAAGGCGACGAATCGCCGTCAACCCACTCCGCGTCGTCCGGGACGGCCAACACGACCTTTCCCAGGTTCCGCCGCTGATGGATGTACGTGTGGGCGGCGACCGCTCCGTCGCGATCGAGCATAAAGGTACGATCGATGATAGGTCTCAGCTCACCAGCCGTAACCCCACGAAAGATCTCTTCGAGCGCTGGCCGGAGCAGCTGCTCCTTTGATCCCAGGTGAAGAAGATGGACGCCGAACACACCGATGTTGGGCTCGATGAGCGAGATCGGATGGAAGCGCGGCGTGCGCAACCACGCGCGAGCCGCGTTCAGCCATTGCCGCTTGCCTTTGGGCATGGCGTCGCTCAGACCGTAGAAAACGAGCCGTCCCAAGGGCGCCAACAGGCGCCGGCACGCCGCCGTCGCTTGCCCTCCTACGGGATCTAGCGCAACGTCGATCCCTCGGGCGCCCACGAGCTCGCGAACCGGTGTCTCCCACGAGCCTCGTGAATCGAAGCATTGCCGCGCGCTCAGCTCGTCGATCACGAAAGCCCGCTTGGCCTCGGTCCCAGCCGTCCCGATCACCTGGAGTCCCCGACGGACGGCAAGCTGGACCGCGGCGGTCCCCACGCCCCCAGCCGCGCCCAAGATCAGTGCCGTCTCGCCACGCCGCGCGTTTCCCGCCTCGAACAGACAAACCCACGCCGTGAGAAAAGCCACTGGGATCGCGGCCCCCTGGACGGCGGTCAGGAACTCAGGATACCGGAAGCAGTGCGCTGCCGGAACCACGACGTCCCGGGCGTAGCCGCCGTGACGCATCAGCACCACGGCTCGATCTCCATCGTGCCACTCGTGCACCCGCGGTCCCAGCCGAGCGATCTCACCCGCCACCTCGAAGCCAGGACTGTACGGACGCGGCGGCACGGTCCCGTAGAGCCCTGCCCGCATCATGAGATCGGCGAAGTTGAGCCCGGCCGCCCGCACGCGGATGTGCACCTCTCCTGGACCGGGATCGCGCAGGGGCACTTCGCGTTCCACGAGTACGGCCGGTGGACCGAGGCGCTCGATGAGGACGGCGCGCGTCGTGAGGCTCATGGGTTCCTTCGTTCAGGCGACAGCGCAGAAGTCCTCGGGTTCACGAAACCCGTGGCTGTGGAGCGTGGCGCGGATCTCGGTTCGCGCTGGAGAGCCGGCCACACCGGCCAGCACATACGCTCCCCGAAAGCTGGCGATGTCCCCGGGGGGAATCACGGGAACGTCGTGGATGGTCTGACCGATCTTCCGCGGGTCGAGATCCACGAACGCAGCGAGCTCGTGTCCCTGCCCTTTGAGCTCTCGTGCAAACGCCTTCCCCACCGGACCAGCACCCCACATCACGACTGCCCGTCCATCGATTCTCCGTCCGAGGAAATGGACTTTGCACCGCCGGAAGGCGGTGGTGCTATACCTGGGGTGCGTACGCGAGAGACGATCGGCGCGTTCCCTCCAGTCGAGAAGCACTTCCGGCACGTTGCCAAACCGATGGCCAGCAGACCAGAGTCTCAGGAGAAGATCGTAATCCTCCGGCCACCCTAGGTCCCGGTATCCTCCCACCGCCTCAAATGCGTGTCGCCGCACGACAAGACTCGGATGTGGGATGGGACACTCGACAAAGAGATCACGTTCGATCTGCTCGGGGGTGGAAAGAGCGTTGATCCAACGCTCATACCGCCGCGCACCGGCCCGCACCAGTCGGCGGGGAAAGTACCGCACGCGGGTGCCACACGCGACCAGACGAGGATGGGCATCGAGAAACGCGACCTGCCGCTCGAAACGCTGGGGAGGGATCAGGTCATCTGCATCCATTCTGGCGAGCAGCCGACCCCGCGCGTGCTTGGCGCCGGCGTCGAGGGCCGCCACGATGCCGTGTGGGTGGGAACGCAGAACTCGAAACCGAGCGTCGCGCTCACTCCAGTGGTGCAGGATCGACGGTGTTTCGTCCGTAGATCCGTCATCCACGACGATCACCTCCATGGCCTCAAACGTCTGAACGGACAACGACTCGAGCGCATCGTGGAGAGTTGCGGCGGCATCTCGACACGGGAGGACAACGGATACGATCGGCGTGCAGATCAACAGGGCTCGTGGGGCGTGAGTTCACGGTTTCGAAACGCAACGTGCGCGTCCGGTTGCCCGATGGCAAGAGGAGATCGGCAACCTCGCCGAGGATCTTCATGTGCCGTATCTTAGGGCTCGATGACCATCTGATGCGTATCGATCACCACTATGTCCGAAAGGATCTCGCGGATGTCGCGTTTTGGGAACGGAATCTGGTTGTTATGTGCGGGAGGAGGACTGCTGGGCTGCGGTGGGCAACAAGCATCGGTGGCACCGGAACCGGCGCAAGCCCGAGCCGAGATGGGGCCGTTCAAGCCATATACCCGGGTCATCACGGGGAGTGCGGTCACGGATCGCGGGCTCTTTTCGGTGCACCGCGTAAACGGCAAAGTGTACTTCGAGCTGCCGGACAGTCTCCTGGGTCGGGACATGCTGTTGATCAGCCGCGTGGCGGGCTCACCCAGCAACCTCAGTCCGTTCATCAATGCCGGGAGCAAGGTGGCCGAGCAGGTGGTGCGGTGGGAGCGAATCGACGAACGAATCCTCTTGAAGACTGTCTCGTATCAGGCGGATGCGAGCGATACGTTGCCCGTCTACCAGTCGGTGCGCCAGAACAACTTCGCTCCCATCATCGCATCCTTCGCGATCGAGACGTTCAACGCAGCCGATGGTGCGCCTGTCATCGCGGTCAACGACCTCTATGAGAAGGATATCCCGGCCATTAGTGGCCTCTCACGAGCGAACCGCGAGCGGTTCAAGGTCCGAAGTCTCGACGATCAGCGAACGTTCATCAATTACGCGCGATCGTTTCCGTTGAATGTCGATGTGCGGCATACGACAACCTTCCAAGCCACCGAGCCACCGTCCAACGAGCACACCGGCACTATCTCGCTCGAGATGCATCAATCGATGGTGCTACTTCCCGTTGTCCCGATGCGAAGACGATACGCCGATCCGCGTGTTGGCTGGATCTCGCTCGAGCAGATCGATTTTGGCCTGGACGTCCAGAAAGCCGCGACGCGGCGGTACATCCAGCGCTGGCGTCTCGAGCCTACGGACCCTGCTGCATACGCTCGTGGCGAACTCGTGGAGCCGGTGAAGCCGATCGTCTATTACCTGGATCCGGCCACCCCGGCCCGCTGGCGTCCCTACGTCCGCCGGGGAATCGAAGACTGGCAGGTGGCGTTTGAGGCGGCGGGCTTCAAGAACGCGATCGTGGCACGTGACGCTCCCACGCCTGAGGAGGATCCCGAGTTCAATCCCGAGGACGTTCGGTATTCCACGGTCCGCTGGGTTGCGAGCTTGACCCGGAATGCGCTCGGGCCACGCGTGGCCGATCCACGGTCCGGGGAGATCCTCGAAAGCGACATCATCTGGTATCACAACCACATGCGGTCCTACCGCAACCGGCTGATGATCGAAACAGGCGCCGCGAACCCCGAAGCCCGCTCCCTCACACTTCCCGACGCATTACTGGGGGAGGCGATGCGCGCGGTAATTGCTCACGAGGTGGGGCACTCCTTGGGACTGCCGCACAACATGATCGCGAGCTCTGCCTACCCCGTGGACTCGCTCCGGTCGCCGAGTTTCACACAGGCCATGGGCGTGGCGCCGACGATCATGGACTACGCTCGACAGAACTACATCGCGCAGCCCGGAGACGGGGACATTCGGTTCATACGGAAGATCGGTCCGTACGATCGGTACGCGATCAATTGGGGATACCGCGTCCTTCCCGAGGCACGTACTCCGGAAGACGAGAAAGCCACACTGGATCGCTGGATCCTGGAGCATGCAGGCGATCCGATCTATCGCTACGGGCGTCAGCGCGGCGGTCTCCTCGTCGATCCGCGAGCACAGACCGAGGATCTCGGCAACGATCCGGTCGAGGCTTCCACGTACGCCATCGCCAATCTCAAGCGTGTCCTACCCAATCTCGTGGTCTGGACGTCCACGGATGGTGAGGACTATGGCGATCTCGACGAGCTGTATAGCGAGCTGTTGGGCCAGTGGAACCGCTACGTAGGACATGTGCTCACCGTGGTGGGAGGAATTCACGAAACGCTCAAGACCACCGATCAGGATGGCCCCGTCTACGAGCCCGTGCCCGCCGCCAGACAACGAGAGGCCGTACAGTTTCTCGTTGCCGAGGTCTTCGAGACACCGGCATGGCTGAACGATGTGAGTCTCCTGCGGCGTATCGAGCACGCGGGTGCGGTGGACCGTATCCGGAGCATGCAAGTGCGTCGGCTCGACCAGCTGCTGGATCCTGCCCGCATGCAACGCCTCATCGAGATGGAGACGTTTGACGACGGCGGGAGCTACTCGCTTCTCGAGTTTTTGGGCGACGTGAAGGACGGGGTCTGGCGGGAGCTCCGGCGCGCCGAGCCCATCGACACCTACCGGCGAAACCTGCAGCGGGGATATCTCGAGCGCATGGCCTTCCTGATGACGGAGGAAGTCACTACGCCAAGCAGTCCATTTCTGTGGCGTACGCCTGTGGATGTCAGCCAGTCCGACATCCGGGCATTCGTGCGGGGTCAACTCACGGAACTACGGCAAGAGGTAGCCCGAGCGGCTGACCGGACATCCCATCGACCCACCCGGTATCACCTACGGGATGCCGTCGTGAGGATCGATCGGATTCTCGAAGGGGATGAAGGAAATCCGTAAGAAGAGGTGGAAGTAGCAGGTCGCTCACGCCACCTTCCCGCCTGGGAAGTGGGAGCGGGGCTGGGGCGCTACTGTACCCTGATGAAGAATCCCGAAGTCTGAATGTTGGGCGGGATCCGGACCTCGACGAGATCACCCTGGGCAACGGTGACCTCCTGTGATCGGAAGACGCCCGGTCCGATGACGAGATCGATCTCGACGCTCAGGCCGCGTGGCTGCCAGGGAATCGCAAGGCCTTCCGTGGTCCGATTGCTCCCCACCGTCCCCAACGGGTAGCGCGCCCCGCCACGATAGAAGGCATGTACCCGCGCGTCGTACTGTGTTTCGTTGACGATCATGACGAACACACTGTCGGAGGCCAAGGGGAGGAGGTCTTCATCAGCAGCGGGACCAGCCGCACAAGCGCACAACAGACCGACCGCCGCTCCCAGTATCGGGATGCCTGTCAAGATCGGCCTCATGGACTCGCCTCCTGCAGCTCGAACACGATTTCCTGTGTCCCCGCGCTTTGTGAGTCGTCGTCTAGCTGAACGAGCACGCGCGCGGTATGCTGTCCCGTCCCGTACTGCGCGATGAGATCAGCCGCGTCGCCGATCTGCATCTCGATCAGCGATTCGACAACGCCCTCCCCCGACTCGCTCAAGTGCGGTTGGCCATCGATGAACGCCGTGGCCGTAAACGGATGCGAGGGCACGAGCGTCATGGCGAACACAAAGGAGACCTGCTGCCCTGGCTCGGCTGGATTGGGCACGACTTCCAGGTCCCGAGCGGAGAACAGAAGCTCGGTACATCCACTCAGACCGGGGGCCATGAGGCCACTAGCGAGTAGCAGAGCCGGTAGGAAGCGGCGGATCCTGACAGGGCGGATGTGGTACATCGTGGTTTCCATGCGAGCCGGCCTCCCTCGTGGCCTGGACGGGTGCACTCATGAAGTTATGTTCTTCGACTGCGACGAGCCACCAATACGGACTGATCCGCTCCCACAGGTACCTGGCCCTTTATGAAGATGTTCCGTCCCCTGGCGATCATCGGATTGACCACCGCCTTGCTCCAAGGGTGTGGGCGGGAAACCGCCCCTCCGGGCCCGCCGGGGTCGCCCCTTCCGGGCCTCACCCAGCAGCAGCTGGCGGACTTCCATGCTGGGCAGACGCTGTTCGACCGGGTGTTCACACCCGAGGAGGGACTGGGACCGCTGTTCAACGAAAATCAGTGCGCTGCGTGCCACAGCGATCCAACCAGCGGGGGTGGGGGTGGCGAACGCGTGACCAAAGCCAGTCGTTTCGTGCCGCCCAGCTCCTGCGACCGACTCCTGCCATTGGGCGGGGAGAACGTGCGGTCCCAGGCGACCCCCGCCATGAAAGCGCTCGGTATCGAGGAAGAGACCGTTCCCACGGAAGCCACCGAGCGAGGACGCTTCACACCTCCGTTCCTCTACGGTCTGGGCCTCGTGGAGGCCATTCCTGAAGAAACGATCATGGCGTTGGCGGACCCGGAGGACGCCGATGGGGACGGGATCTCGGGACGTCCCGGCCGGAGCCCGGCTGGTGGCCTCGGCCGATTTGGCCGCAAGGGCGAAGCGGAAACTCTCCTGGAGTTCATCGATTCGGCTCTGCGGCTCGAACTCGGGCTCACCACACCCATATCTCCCCTCGAGAGTGGTCTCAACGGTCAACCGCTGCCCGTGGGGACAGACCCCGCTCCGGATCCTGAGGTGAGCGAGCCGATGATCCGTCGACTCGTGGACTATGTGCGGTTTCTCGCGCCGGTGAGTCGGGTCGAGCGGGGGCCGGCACATCGTGATTCCGTTGCACGGGGAGAGCAACTGTTTTCCGGGTTGGGATGCGCCAAGTGCCACGTGCCATCCATGGACACTGGGACGAGCGAGATAGGCGCATTAGAGCGGAAGAGAGTATTCCTCTATTCTGACCTCTTGCTGCACGATATGGGGCCTGAACTGACGGATATCTGCGGCGTCGGAGCTTCCCCGTCGGAGGTTCGCACAGAGATGCTGATGGGCTTGCGGCACCGGAGCGCCTATTTGCACGACGGACGAGCCTTGGACATCACGGAGGCGGTGCTCCGTCATGGTGGCGAGGCACTGGCAGCCCGTGAGGCGTTTGCGGCTCTCGACCTCGTGAGCCGGCAAGATCTGCTGGTCTTTCTTCGATCTCTCTGAAAACTGCCGGAAAGCTCAGCGGCCGCGCCTGGTCCAGATGGCGATCACGCCGCACTGGGTCCCCAGGCTGGCGCCGCCGAATCGAACGGGGATTTGCGCCACACTCCGGTAGATCTCGATGGCCTCGATGTCATCCGGATCCACCAGGTCATCGATGTTGTATTCGGTCCGAGGCGGTGGGGCGAATTGGTCGATCTCGGTGGCGTCCGCGTTGGGAGCCGTACCGACGCCTCTCGGGCGCGCGTCGCCCCGGATGGCGATGATTCCGTCCACATAGACACGCGGTCGGCAGAGGCTGCCGTTGGACAGCTGGCTCCCCCGCAGCTGAACGTCCATGCGAGCAATGCCCTCGCCCGTGGGAATGAGTCGGACACCCGGGGCCAGGGAGAGCACATCGGAGACGCGGGCACCTCGGCGCTTCTCGATCACTTCACGAGTCATGAAATGCCCGAAGCTCGCTCGTTGCCGTTCGTAAAAGCCCACACGCCTGAGAAAGTTGCGCCGGGCCACAGCGGGTGCCGACACTTCCACGGGATCCATCGTGACGGGCGCCGGGCGAAGATGAAAAGCCGTTCTCCAGTCGTCTCCTTGACCGAGCTCCACTGGGCCATCGATCCAGGAACGGTACCCAAGCCGCCTGGCCTCGATGTAGTAGACACCGGCTTCGGGGGCGCGGAGCAGGTACTGGCCGCTGGCATCCGTTTGGACCGAAACGACCCGCTCGCCGTCTTCGTTGATGAGCGTGAGAATACCGGACTCGATGGCCTCATTGGTGACCATATCGAGTAGGCGACCCTGGATCGACTGCGCCGCGATCCCAGGAGGAACCGTGGCAGCAATCGACCATCCGATCAGGACGGCTCTGAAGCGTTTCACCACTTGACCTATCGCTCGTCCTCTCAGGCATCCTAACGCAAGAGGGGTGCCGGCGAAAGCGCCATCCGCTCTCCTAAGACAAAACGGCTCGAGAGGATCCCATGGTTCCCGGCGGAGCCAGGGCTTCACGCACGAAAGGCACGAAAGGTGGAAACCCACTTGGGGTTTCCACCTTTCGACCCTCATACGTAGGTACCTCCGTGCCGTTAGATCCCCGGTGGATCCAGGGGGTTCGCAGGTTTCTGCAGACCCGGATTCCCCTCGTACTCTTCGAGCGGGATTGGGAAGCAGGTCCACACGCCGTAGTCACCCCACTGCGTGTTGGGATGCGTGCCGGTGGGGAAGAAATTCCCCACACCGTCCCGTGCCCACCGCCTGAGGTCACCGATACGGAGACCGCCCATGTAGAAATCGCGGGAACGTTGCCGTCTCAGCTCGGCAAACAGCGCGTCCCCAGAGAGGGTCACCGCACCCTCGTTGCCGAAGGCCCGGCGATCGTTCACGAACTGGAGGATCTGGGCCTCGTCACCTCCGGAGCGCATCATCGCCTCGAACATGTGATGCTGCGCCTCGAGGTAATCGCCGAGCACGATATCCGTGCCTTCCTCATACAGGATGGGCGTGCCGCCGTTGGCGATCGTCTCACCGTTGTACCCGCTGAAACGCAGGCTCTGGAACGGCTTGTAGAGCAGCGTCAAGCGGTTGTGCCCCAGCGACCAGTCCTCCGTGTGCTGGATCCGCGGGTCCGTCTGGCCCGCGACGATCCCCAGATCTCCGAAGGTCCCGTTCAGGAACGCGGGATGGACACCGAGCGAATGATTCGATCCGGTGACCCGAGAGAACAGCACGAGCTCTTCGGAGGTTGAATTCGACGAGTACTCGACGTTGTACACGAACGTCGGGTCGACCACCGCCGATGCATGGGTGATGACGTCGCCGAAATTGCTCAGACTCAGATGAGCCCTGGCTAGCCCAACTCGCGCCAGGTTTTCGAGATCCGCGCGGCCAGCCGCGTTGGCGACGGTGAGGGCGCGGCCGAGGTGTGTGGTCGCCTGTTGGAAGAGGTCATTGGGCGACAAGATGGTGGTGCCCAGATTGTCTGCCGTCCCGATCACGGCCTGACACATGGCCTCACCCATCATGATCAGGCTGTAGCCGGCATATGCCTCGGTCAGAGCGATGTCTTTATTCGACCCTGGGTTGGCCACGAGGCCGCCCTCGAGCCGATCCCTCACGTCAACGGCCTGACGGTACGCTCGACTGATATTGGAGAACATCAGATCCGCGTCCCCCTCATCGTATCGCACGAGGCGCTGGTTGAGGCGTGCCGTGCCCTCCCAGTTGATACCGGTGACCTGTTCATCGGTGAGCATCGAGGCACGCCAGATGAACGGATCGTCGTACATCTCTCGGAAATCTCCGATCACGCCCGCGACCATGACGCTGACCAGCGTCGGGTCGTTGAGGGCGTCGATGGGAATCTCCTCCGGATTATCGACGCTCAACAGCTCGTCGGCGAAGCCGCAGGCTCCCATCGGAAGGATCAACGCCAGCGCCAGTAGCGCGCTGGCCCACGTTGTGAATTTGCTCTTTTTCATCACTCACCCCTCCCTTAGTAGGTAACCCGGATGGACGCAGCGAGACGACGGGTCTGCGGCAACGACGCGTAATCCAACCGCGTGAAATCTGCCAGGCTCCAGAAGTTGACTTCTGGGTCCCCCGTGCCCTCGTAGCGGGTCCACATCCAGAGGTTACGGCCGGAAAGGGTCACGCTCCACTTGGTCGCTCGGAAGAAGTTGCCGAACGACTCGGGAAGCGTGTAGGTCACCGCGATTTCCCGCAGCTTCAAGAAGTCCGCCGGGAAGATATGGGTCAGCGTCTGGCGGCTCTTCCACAGTGCAACCTGCACCGGGTCTGCATCGGGATTGTTCACTTCCCACGTGTTCTGATCGATCCGGTTGCGGATGGAGCAGATGGCGCACCATTGGTAATGGCCGCCCTTGAAGTCGAAATGTGTGAACAGGCGGAGGTTTCCAAACAGAGTGAAGATGTTCGAGAAACCCATCTCGACCGTTGGAAGCGATGGCCCCATGTACTTCTCATGGCAGGTACCACCAAAGCCATTCGGGTCATCGGTGTCCGGCCACGAGCACTCGAAGTCGACGGTGACGTCGCCACCGGCGTCGAGGACGGGGTTCCCCGCAGCATCTCGCACCACGTCGACGGCCCAGAAACCACCGAGGGGGTAGCCTTCACGGTGCCGCTGCACGGAAGCAAACGACCCAAAGGTCACTTCCTCGAGCACCGGGGAACCGTCCGGCAGCGATCCAAAGTCGACGAGCCGGTTCTTGTTGGTCGAGATCGAGAAGTTCACGTCCCACACGAAGTTTCGGCCCAGGATCGGATTTCCGGTCATGAGCGCCTCAAACCCCGTGTTGGAGACCTCCCCAATGTTGATGAAATGTTGACCGCTGAACCCGCTGGAGGGCGGATCCGCAATCGCGATGAGCGCGTCTTTGGTGTTCTGGTTGTAGTAGGTCAACTCGATCCCGGCCCGCCCGTTCAACAACGCCGTGTCGAAGCCGAGCTCCCACTCGGATCCCGTCTCCGCCTTCAGATCCGGGTTGCCGAACTCGGACGGTGTCAGGGTGTTTACGCTGATATCAGCGATCGTCGTAACATCGGTCGTAAACGTTCGATCCGCCGTGAATGGTGCCGGGGCGTTCCCCGCCTGGCCCCACGCGAACCGGAGCTTGAGCTGGTCGATGACACCGACGTTGAAGAAATCCTCATCGGAGATGACGTACGACACCGACGCCTTGGGATAGACCACCAGCGAGAAGTCCGAACCGAAGGCCGAGTTGTCGTCGATGCGGACCGCGCCGGTCACGAACAGCCGGTCGCGCCAACCCACCTCTTCCTGGAGGTAGAATCCGAGCGACGTCTGCTCCACGAACGCTTCGTCCCCGAACGTCTGGGCGGCCGACCCAGTGAGGTTGAGCTGATTCGCTACCAGTCCCTGGCCGTCGGTGCTGAATCGCCGGCGCTGGCGGGCGTTCAACTGCATGCCCGCTGAGAAGTTGGAGCTCAACGTGGACGTGAGCGGGAATCGTGCCGATCCAGCGTAATCCACGGTCCACGTATGAGTGACGGGGAGATCGTTCTGAATACGACCTGCAGCCGCCGTGGCCCCAAAGGGCTGCATGCCCGTCGTATCGATCCGGTCGAACTCGGTGTCGCGACGATCGTACTTGTCGAGCCCGAGAGTGAGCCGGTGGTTGAACCACGAGAACGGCTGCCACGTGGTGGTGAGTCCGATCGTGGTCCGCTCTTCACGGCTTTGGTTGTCGTAAAGGTTAGCCTGGTCCGGACCCAATCCACGGAATCCGGCCTCCCAGGGATCGTTCGACGCGCGTGCGCGACCACGGAACGAGTTCCGCAAGATTCCGTTCGACGCGTTGTTGTTGAGTGGTATCTGCGTGTGCGTGCGCCCGTAGCCGAAGTTCACGGAGAAGTTGAGTCTCTCGTTGGGCGTGAACTCGAAGTTCGCGCGGCCACCGGTGCGACGATGGAAGTTGTTCAAGAACACCCCGTCCTCGTCGTAGCGATTGAACGACAGGAAGTAGTTGAACAGCTGACCACCTCCGCGCGCGGAGAGCGCGAAGTCATAGACATCGCCACTCCGAAGCGCCGACGGGTGCCGCCGAAGCGGATCGTCGGTCAGCAGGATCCGGCCATCGGACAGCCGTGTGATGTCGCTCTCAGGAATCCCGGTGACCACACCGTTGGGCCCCGTCCAGACCACCGACGACGGATCGGCGCACCCTGGGAACCGGTTGGGATCTGCAATGTCATCCAGCTCACAGAGCCAGAAGTTCGAGGGGTTTCCGACATTGCCCTCGGTCCAGTCGGACTGGCCGTACTCGAAACTGGTGGTCCACTGCATCCGGTCGGTGCCGCGGGACCCTTTCTTGGTAAAGATCTGAATCACACCCGCGGCGGCATCGGCACCGTACAGGGTGGCGGCGGCCGGTCCCTTGATGACCTCGATGCTCTCGATGTCTTCGGGGTTGATGAAGTCGAGTGGGCTCGTACCCTGGGCGCCACCCCACTCGGAGTCGACCGTCTGCTGGGTGTTGCTCTCGAACCGGATCCCGTCGATGTAGTACACGGGATTGTATCCGGCCTCGAGCGACCCGGCGCCGCGGATCCGGACGTTGGAGCTGGATCCGGCCGAGCCGGCGTTCTTGTAGAACGTGAGACCCGGTGAGCGGGCCTGCAGCAGCTCCTGCACGGTGGCCACCGGCGCTACTTCAGTGATCACGTCCGCCTTGATACTCGTGATCGCGTTCCCCAGGGCCCTCTTCTCGGTGCCGCCGGGCGTCCCCGTGACCACGATCTCCTGCAACTGGATCGGGGCCCGGTTCATGGCAAAATCCGCCGTGGCCGTCTGCCCGACGCTTACCGTGACCTGCATCTCCATCCGGGCGAATCCCACGTAGAGCGCGCGCACCATATAGGTGCCGGGAGTGATCCCCCCCATCTCGTAGACACCCTGGTCGTTGGTCCGGGTCTCCCGGTTCTGTCCAACGAGCACGATGCGGGTGCCCCCAAGTGGTCGCGCCGTCGCCCGGTCGGTGACGGTGCCCCGGACGGTGCCGCCGACCTGCGCCAGCAATGGCCCGGCGGTGCCGAGCCAGATAGCGAGCACCGACGCGGCACCCAATATCCGGAATAGACGAATCTTTGGACGCATACACACCTCCTTGTGAGTGCGAACCGTCGACCGTGCCGTTCGACGGCCCAACAACGCGGACGACAGACGATCATGCCGTCTGCCTACCGCTGACGACGTTAGCTGCGTCTAGCGCCGGCACGCACCGGCACTCCCGACACAATGACTACCCAGAGTTTTCAGGGAAGCGCTCGACGTCCCAGCCCTGGAGTGATCTCTATCGGCGGAGAAACCTGCACAGCCCGACTTCATGGAGGGCCGAAGCCGGAAGGGCAGCCAGGCGACTGCTGCCTGGTCTTCGCGCGACCAGGGAAAACTCCTGTCGCTGCGACGCTCCAAAAGAGCTAACAAACAACGGTCGGGCGTCACCCCCTTTGGATGGAGCCGGTGGATGAGCGGCGATTGTCGCGCGCTCCAATCCAAAACCACATTCCGAAAAGGGCCTCAGTAGTGACAAACGCGAGGCACCCTTCCAGCTCGATCGCGCCCGAATGGGAAGTGTTTTTCTCATATAACACCGGCGCCCGGAGCCCGCAAGATCGGAGGAGGCTGTGGCCTCAGCCAGGGCGGTTTGCCAGAGACGCACACCATCTTCATCCTTTTCCGGAGCCATCTTCGCGTTCCGGAGCCATCTTCGCGGGAGTTGCCACGATGTCGCGTTTCCTCGTTACTCTCTGGTCCCCCTGCCGTCGTGCATTGGCGCTGCTCGTATCCGTTCTGTTGACCTCGACCTCAGGAACCGCCCAGGAGCCGGACAGCGCTGGTGTCCGAGACGAGGACTGGGACGTCACACTCGCGCGTGGTGCAACCCGAAACATCGACTTCACCACAAGCGAGGGCACTTGGATGTCCGTTGACATCTCGCGGGACGGCCAGTGGATCGTCTTCGATCTCTTGGGACACATCTATCGAGTGCCCGCGGCCGGCGGCGAAGCCCAGGTGCTCACGCAGGAAAGCGGCGTGGCGGTCAACTACCACCCGCGCTACTCGCCGGACGGAGCCCACATTGCGTTCATCTCGGACCGCAACGGCCAGACGAATCTCTGGATTATGAACGCCGATGGCTCGGAGCCCCGAGCCGTGTTCAGGGATGGCAACGTGCGGGCAGCGCTGCCGGCCTGGACACCGGACGGCCAATACCTCCTCGTGCGACGGGATTATGTGGGCTCTTCGGACGAGGACGCTGCACCTCCGGGCTCACGGGTTGAGCAGGGGCCCCAGGGCCGCGAGGGGATTTGGATGTACCATCGGGACGGCGGCCAGGGTGTCGCCCTCATCGGGACCGAAGTGTCCGCCGCCACGTGGCCGTCGGTCTCACCGGACGGGCGGCACGTCTACGTTCAGCGCCGCTCCGGCGGCCGCGACGCCCTCAGGGGGCATTACCAGATTCAGCGCTTCGATCTCCAGACCGGCGAGCGGATGGACGTGACTGCGGGTGACGCCGAAGGGCCGGCGGCCGGACGCGTCACGAGTGGGGGTGGTTTCGCCCCGGAGGTCTCGCCGGACGGGCGGTGGCTCGCCTACGCCCGTCAGATTCCGGACGGGACGGTCTCGTTCAAAGGGCATCGGTTCGGTCCGCGCACCGCGCTCTGGCTCAGAAACCTCGAGACCGGCGCCGAGCGCCTGTTGATGGATCCGATTTCGCTGGCGATCGAGAGCGGATCCAAGAGCCTGCGCATTCTTCCTGGCTACGCATGGGCCAAGGACGGTCGATCTCTGGTGCTCTCCCAGGGAGGGAAGATCCGACGAGTGCACGTGGCGACGGGTCAGGTCACCACCATCCCCTTCACCGCTCGGGTGCAGCGAACGGCTTCGGAGATGGCCTACCAACCGTTTCGGATCACCGACGAGCCGTTCGACGCAACGTTCCTGCGGTGGCACACGGCGTCGCCCGATGGGTCGAGGCTCGCTTTCCAGGCGGTAGGACGCGTGTGGATCATGGACATCCCCGACGGATCACCCCGTCGGCTCACGGCCGACGATTCGGCGATTCAGGAGTTCGCACCGGCCTGGTCTCCGGACGGCCAATGGATCGCGTACACGACGTGGGACGATACGCTGGGCGGGCATTTGTGGAAGATTCGGGCACGCGGCGGCACGCCGCAGCGCCTCACGCCCGAGCCTGGTGAGTTTCTGCATCCTGCCTGGAACGCAAACGCGAGCGAGATCGTGATGGTGCGGGGCTCCGGTGCCACCGCACGCAAGCGCACGGTCACGCACAATCCCTGGTGGGATGTCGTGCGCGTACCTGCGGCCGGCGGGGCTCCCACGGTCGTGACTCGAGTGGCGATCCCCGCGGGCATGGGCCCCAACTCCGTTGCGCGACGGGCGATCTTTCGCCCCTCATTCGGTCCGCAGGGACGCATCTTCTTCCCGGAGTTTCGTCGCGACGGTGGGCTCCAAACCGTGCTCGTCTCGGTGAGACCCGACGGCAGCGACCGGCGAGACCACCTGGAACTCCCCGCCACTGACGACGCCGTGCCCTCACCGGACGGCCGTTGGGTCGCGTTTCAGGAAGGCGATAACGTCTTTCTGACACCATTGCCGTTCGCGGGGACGGGCTCCGAGCCCGTGAGCCTCGACAAGCGGCGTGGCAAGCTCCCGGTGACCCAAGTGAGTCGCGCCGGTGGACTCTTCCCCACCTGGCGCGATTCGAACACGATCGAGTTCGGGAGCGGCAACCAGCATCTCACGTATCGCCTGAGGGACAAGTCGGCGGATACGGTAACCGTTCGCCTGAGCGTGCCTCGACGGGTACCCCAAGGTCGGATCGCATTCACCGGCGCGCGGATCGTCACCCTCCAAGGCGACCAGGTGATCGAGTCGGGGACCGTGGTGGTCGAGGGCAGCCGGATTGCGTGCGTCGGCACCTGCGAGGCGGCAGGTGCGGCGCGAACGATCGACGCCAGCGGTAAGACGATCATCCCGGGCTTCGTTGACATGCACTCGCATCATTTTCGCGAGCACCGCGGGTACCGTCCGCTTCGCGATTACGAGGTGGCCATGTATCTCGCCTACGGCGTCACCACCAACCTCGACAATTCCATGTGGGCCCAGAACGTCTTCCCCTCGGCCGAGCTGATCGAGGCCGGACGGATGATCGGACCACGTACGTTCAGCACGGGCGATCCACTCTACGGATTCGGTGACGGTGCACGGCAGAACGTGCTACGCGACTACGAAACCACCGAGCACGAGATCGATCGCCTCGCCAAATGGGGCGCGGTCTCGCTCAAGCAATACATGCAGCCGCGCCGCGATCAGCGACAGTGGGTGTCCGATGTGGCGCGCAAGAGAGGTCTGATGGTGACGGCGGAGGGGGGCGATCTGTTTTACAACATCGGCATGGTGCTGGATGGGCAGACCGGGTGGGAGCATCCAATGAGCTACATCCCGCTGTATGGTGACGCGGCGACGTTTTTTGGTCGCGCGGGTATCGTCTACTCCCCGACGTTCGTGGTGGCCGGTCCCGGTCCCTACAACATCGAGCATTTCTTTGCGGAATCCGATGTGTGGAGAGATCCCAAGCACCGGCGCTGGATGCCGTGGCGCCAGATGACGGGGCACCTGCGCCGGCGCATGCTGCGGCCGGAAACGGATTACAGCTATCCGCTGATTGCGCAGGGGCTCGCCGACATCATCGCCGAAGGCGGCTACGGCGCCATCGGGTCACATGGCGAGCACCACGGACCGGCTCCGCACTGGGAGATCTGGATGGCGGCGTCCGCCATGGGTCCACTCGAGGCGTTGCGCGTTGCGAGCGCGCACGGCGCGCATTTCCTCGGCGCAGCCCAGGATCTGGGAACGCTCGAGAATGGGAAGCTCGCCGATCTCTTGGTTCTCAACGCGAATCCATTGGAGGATATCCGGAATACGATGGACATCCAGTATGTGATGAAGGGTGGGATCCTATATGAGGCAGACACCCTGGACGAGATCTGGCCCACCAATACGCCGTTCGGACCCTATTACTGGGTGGACGACGATGCGCTGCGGGACGACGACCGGCCCGTGAACGTGTGGGATCCAGAGCGTGAGTAGCGATCCGTCGGATCCGCAAGTAGGATTTGGCTTCGCCCCGACCCTCAACGACAGGATGTTTTCGATGTCGTCGACGTTCCCCCAGTCGCTCGCCGCCGTGGTACTTGTTTTCGTGACACTTGCACCGTTATCGGCGCAACAAACCACTGCCATCCGTCTCGAGTCCAGCCCCAGCACGCTCTCGGCCACGGCAGGAGACTCCGTCCGCTTGCGGATCGTGGCCGTCGATGCGCAAGGGAACCACGTCGATGCACCGGTGCGGCTCGCCGCTCCGCGGAGTTCGGTCAACGTCGTACCGTGGTACCGTAGCGGCTTCGTCCACGCCATAGCAGCCGGCCAACACGAGATCGTTGCCTCGATCGTCAATCGTGACCCTCAGGCCACACCGGTGATGATCACGATACCCATCACGGTGCGGTGGCCACCGGTCACGCAGATCGTGATTCACCACGACGATGCCCGGCTCTATCAAGGGACGACGCTGCGTCATTGGGCCGAGGCGCTGCACGCCGACGGGTCGCGCCGTCCGGATGCCGCCATCGTCTGGCAGACTGGGACGCCGGGTATCGTGACCGTCGACCGGTTCGGATACGTCTCGGCAACGGGGACGGGCGCAGCGAGGATCGAAGCGAGCTTCAGCGGCATTCGTGGAACCATCCGGCACGACGTACGCCCGTTCCCCGCTGCAGCGCTGACGATCGACGGAGGCGTCGATGAAGTCCGGACCGGCGACGTGCAGCACTTCACGGCGGATGCGCGGGACGGTCGCGGACGCGCGGTCAGGGATCTTCCCATCACCTGGAGCTTTGATTTCACCCCAGCGGATGGCATCAAAGCACCGGCTGCGCCTGGACAGGTCAGGGCCGGCAAGTTCGTGGCGGACGTGCCCGGCCTCTATACGGTGCTGGCGTCCGCCGGGCCACTGAGCGCTCGGCAGTCGTTTCGTGTGTCACCGCGCGACGTGATTCGGCGCGTTCAGGTGCTCGGACAAGGGCGAATCCAAGACCATTACACGAGCGATTTCTGGGTCTTCGAGGGCTTGAACGGCCGGGATTACGCGCTCACCGGCTCACGTCAGGCGCAGAGTCACGCCTTCGTGTGGGATGTCACGGATCCCACGAACATCTTCAAGACCGATTCCATTCAAGTGGACGCCCGATCGGTGAATGACGTCAAAGTCTCGCCGAACGGCCGCTACGGTGTGATTAGCCGCGAGGGCGCATCGACTCGTCGCAACGGCGTCGTGATCCTGGACCTCGCCGATCCGGCCCATCCCCGGATCGCCAGCACGTTCGACCAAGGACTGACCGGCGGCGTGCACAATGTGTTCGCCACCAACGACTATCTTTTCGCGCTCTCCGGAGGTGACAAGTACCTCATCTTGGATGTTCGCGACCTGGACAACCCCACGTACGTGAGCGAATACGATCATCCCAACAGCCGAATCCACGACGTCTGGGTACATGATGGAATTGCGTACTCGGCTGAGTGGCAAACGGGCGTCGTGGTCGTGGACGTGGGAAATGGGCGCTGGGGCGGCTCCATCGAGAATCCCAAACTCGTGACCACCATCCCCATCCCCACGGGGCGGACGCATGCCGTCTTTCCTTATCATCAGGAATCCACCGGCAAGTTCTATCTCTTCGTGGGCGACGAGATCATCGGTCGGCGCGGCCTGGCGTGGGAAGGAACCGGCCCCGACGTTCGGATGCCGTACGATCCCAAAACAGGCCGCGGCGGGTATCCCCGCGCCACTGCGGGCTACATCCAGATCGTCGACTTCACCGACCCCGAGCAACCCGAAATGGTGGCTCGTTACGAGGTGAGCGAGTACGGTACCCACAACATGTGGATCGAGAACGATATCCTCTACCAGGCCTACTACGAGGGCGGGGTCCGAATGGTGGACGTGTCCGGAGACCTCATGGGCAACCTGTATACCCAGGGCCGCGAGATCGCCGTGTTCAAGGCGCACGATCCCATTGGCTGGATCCCCAACGCGCCGGCCGCCTGGTCCGTCATCCCTTATAAGGGGAACATCTTCTTCTCGGACAACACCAGCGGGTTGTGGTCGATCAAACTGCAGCCCAAAGAAGACCTGATGCCATGATGCTTGGGAGGCTGGAAGATCGGACGCACTGGAAAGCTAGAAGGCGCCAGACGCTCCCAACGTGTGGTAGACGTTCCAGCGTTCTCGCCTCCTAGCGTTCTTCCGTCTTCCAGAACGCGATCCCCCCCGCCTGCTGTCCCACCTCGACCGATGCTACGAGCGTCAACGTGCCCACGTCGACGACGTCGACCTTCCCGGGTTGGGCCCCCACGTTCTCCACAGTGACAAAAGCGTAGCGGCCGTCCGGTGACACGACGACGCCGTGCGTCACCGTGCCGGTGGACGGCACAACGGCGCGACTCCGGCCGGATGCGAGATCGAAGAACTGTACCGCCCCACCCTGCTTGAGGGTGACGATGAGCGTGTTCCCATCTGGCGTTACCGCCAGGTTGTAGGGGCCGCGGCCGGTGGGGAACCGCCGGAGGAGCGTCCAGCGATCGACGGCGACTTCGAGGATCTCGTCGCTCTTGTTGCACGCCACGTAGATGCGGTCACCGGATGGGAGCGGTGCGGCCCATGTGGGGCCGCAGGCAGCTGCGGCGCCCCGGCGACTCGACCCGTGCGTCGCCGCGGCAACACCGCGCTCTTGCCCAGGTACGACCGTGAAGCGGCGAGACACTTGAAACGTGCGGGTGTCGAGCTCCACCACCTCGTCGTCTCTGACACAAGCGGAATACGCGACGAGACCGTTCGGGTGGATACGCATACCATGCGGCTGGGTGCACGTCGTCGTCTGCGCGACCTCCACCATCTCCGGTGTGAACACCACCGAAATGGTGGATGGCTCGGGAGCGCCGTGGAGATTGAAGTTGGCCACGAATGCGTAGAGGCCATCGGGTGTCAGGTCCAGCGTGGCGGGAAAGCGACCGAGGAAGGTGGAGGTTCCCACGGCGGTGTCGGGACCGGTAGCGATTTTCCAAAACTTGCCGTCCGGAATCCCGTGACCGGTCGTCATGTAAAGGAAACGCCCATCGGGCGAGGTCCGGAGTCCGTGGGGTCCTTCGGTTTCTGAAAAGAACTCGCCAACCTCGGTAGTGCGCTCCACAGTGGCATCCCCCGACCCAAACCGGACACGGTGTAAGAGATCGGCGGATTCGGCAGCCACATAGACCCAGTAGGACCGAGACGTCCGCTGGGCTGGTACGTCCGCGGCTGTCGAGCAGATCAACAATCCCAGCAGAAGACCGTTGCGGAGCCACACGGCGCGCTAATCCTCCTCGTCCAATTCGTCGGGCGCCGCCCGCAAGTACACGATGTAGTCCAACCCCGGCGGTTCCAGATCGATGCCCCGCAGCGTCGCGAGAATCTGGGCTCGGTGATGGGTGGAGTGGTTGAGCACGTGGGCCACGATCTGGATGAGTGTGTGTTGGTACCGCTCGCCCCGGGTATTCTGGTAGGATACGATCCGCGCGAAATCCATCGGGGTGAGAGACTCGAGGTATGTCTCCCAGCTCCCGCGAGCACGGTCGAGTAACGGCGGCAACTCAGACAGCGAGCGGGTGCCCCAGACCGGCTGCATCTTCTCCCCGGAATCGCGGATGCGTCCCAACCAGAGCAGCTCACTCGCCAAGAGATGGCCAAACAAGCGGTGGGCGCGGTCGAGCCCAGCCTGCACTGACAAACTGCGCCCCCCCGCTTGCCCTTTGAGAAAGCTCAGCAACATGCGATTGGCCCACCAGTCATGGCGGAAACGTTCCAGGAAATGGTTGCGAAACAGACCGAGGTCCTGTTCGCTCATCGGCGTAACCCCCAGGCGAACGTCGCCACAGAAGACTAGGGGAACACGGGACCGTTGGCCAGCGTCCCTCGCTCCTTCCGGGCACTCCAAGTTGACCCGTACTTGACCGGGCCTCACTACTCATTCTCGAGAGAACCTCCCCCACCCCGGGAACGCAAACGACGAGGTGATCACTGCCCGAGCCCTCCGTTTGTGCTCAGGCGTTGGATCGGTCGCGCCGGTCGCCGACCGGTGCTCGAGACGTCGAGCTCGTGGCGGTTGCCACGCGGCGTCGCGGCGTCGTCTTTGCTCCGCGCGGTTGTGGCCAGGGAACGGACGCGAAGGTGGCGGACGGCCACTTGGCCCGCGACGCGCATTCCGATTGCCGACGTGGTTAAGTCCCAAGCCGTGCAGATCCGTGCGTTCGTGACCGTCGTCATCGCCGGAGGACTGCTCGCTCCGCTACCGGATCCGGCTCCGGATTACCTCTCCGGTGTCGAGAAACCGACGTTACACCGAAGGCCAGCCGAAGCAACCGACGAACGTGCGCGTCCGAGTCGCCTACGGGTGCCAAGCGCCGTGCAGCTCGACTCGTTGCCGCTCGCGGAGCTTCACCGTTTCGGGATCGTGATGCGACCGGAAACATGCCAGCGACGCGGGGCGGCGCCACACGTTTATTGCTAACGCTTCCTCGGCCCCAAGGCAGGTCCTGACGGCCACTTACCCGATCCCTGCCGTGTTGCGGGTCCCCCACGAGTGTAGTAACCGAAGTGAGGACCGCCGGAGACGTGGAACCGCCGCGACATCGCAAACCGCCTATTTCTCTCGCAGAATCCCGTCAAATCAGGGTCGAATCACGGCACAAGGGTTGCACCAGCAATCCACAGCGTCCCGCTCGGACGCTCGCCGAAGCGAGCCCTCGGTCGTGTAGGCGTGCGGCGGGTACGCCCAGTCCCGCGCGTCGTGCGCGCCCGAGCGGTGAACAGTCGGTTCCGTCCGAGCACCGAACGTCTGGTGTCGCCGGAAGCCCCCGGAAGCAAGCGGGGGCGGGAGTCGTATCATGTGGTATCTCATCGGAGAAATCCTCGCCGCGCTCGTCTTCGGGCTCCTGATTGGGGCAGCCATTGGCTGGGTATTCCGCGATCAGCGGGCCAAGAAGGATCTGAACGAGCTCAACACGTACTGGCTCACGACCAAACGGCGGTTGGAATCCCGCCTCACGGAGTTTCGTGAGCACCTGCAGCAGGCCGATCAGCGGCACTCACACTTGGAGCGCACGCTGGACGAGAAGCTGTCGGCCCTCAAGCGGGTCGCCGGCGACCTTGGCACCGCGGAAAGGCAGGTGACCGACCTCGAGTCACAGGTCGTGGTGCTGCAGTTGGAGCATCGTGCCTTGGCCAGGCATCTCGAAGCGACGGGTGGCCGCGGCCGCGAGTTGGAGGAGGCGCTCCAGATGGCCCAACAACGCGTGGCGGAGTACGAGCCCCTGGTGGCCGAGTGCACCGAGCGCGAGGCCAGGATCGAGGAGCTCTCATCGTTGGTCGCATCCGCCGATACCCGCATTGCTCAGATCGAGACTGAGTATCAGTCCGAGATGGAGCAAGTCGAAGCGACGCATCGGCGAGAACTCGAGGCCAAAGACAAGCGCATCGAGCGGTTGCAGGCCGAGCTGCAGCAGATCAAAGAGGCCGTGGGCGCCGGTACCAGCGGCGGCAATGGCCGAAACGGCAGGAACGGCAGACGGAGCGGCAATCGTATCGCCGCGTCTCCGGACAACCTGCAGCAGATCCGTGGCATCGGCCAGGGCATCGAGAAGGTGCTCAACCGGATGGGTATCCACACCTTCGAGCAGATCGCCGACTGGAGCCCCGAAGAGATGGAACGGGTCTCCGAAGAGTTGGGGCCGCTCCAGAACCGCATCAACCGCGACCGCTGGGTGGCGCAGGCTCGGAAACTGGCCAAGACGAAGGCGTAGTCAGTCCAGCGATACCAGACACAGAAAGCCCGCTCCAACACGGAGCGGGCTTTTTGCGTCGCATGGCTCATCCCACGAACTCTCGGAGAACCGTGAGCAACCGCTCGGCATCGGATTGCTCGTTGTAGACGTGTGGCGAAACGCGGATGGCGTCGCCACGGACGCTCACGAACACCTGCTTCTCCATGAGGCGTTGCGGTAGCGCTCCGGGAATTCCGTGCGGAAGCCGCACACCGAGCATGTGGCCAACGCGATGACTCGACGGAAGTACCGCACATCCCACTGCTTCGGCCTCCGCTGCCACAAAATCTGTGAATCGGCGCAGCGTTGCGGCAACCCGCTCGACCCCCCATTCCAGAAGCTGCAAAAGGGCTGTGCAAGCCATGGGCGCGAGAACAAACTGTGGGTATTCGCCCATATCGAAGCGCCGCGCACCCGGCCGGTAGGTGTCCACGTAATCCACGAGGCCGGCGAAATCCTCGGCACCGGCCCGCGTCAACCACGACGCCTCCAAGGGTTGTCCCACCTCGCGCCATTTGGGGCTGGCGTAGAGGTAACCGAGACCGTACGGACCGAGCTGCCACTTGTATCCCACGGACACCAAGAAGTCCGGCTGCACGGCGGCGACATCGAGGGGATAGGCACCCAGCGATTGGCTCGCGTCCACGACCAGGGCCGCCCCCACGGCACGGGCGTGCGCTCCGACCTTCACGAGATCGACGAGCGCGCCGTCCGTCCAATGGCAATTCGGGACCGCAACGACCGCGGTCTCCTCATCGATGGCGTCGAGAACGGCGTGCGTCCATGCATCGGATGGTGTCTTTCGCACGGTACGCACGGTAGCGCCGCATGCATGGGCTCGCTCACGCCAGGCGTAGACGTTGGACGGGAATTGTTCGCTCAGCATCACCACGTTTTGCCCCCGATAGAGCGGGACGTTCGCCGCGGCGACGGCGACGCCGTAACTCACCGCGGGGACGAGGGCAATGCCGTCGGTATCAGCGCCCATGAGCCGCGCCGCCGCGGCTCTCAGCGCTTCGGCCTCCGTGAACCAATCCGGCGCTCGCGTCTTCCACGGGGCCTTCTTCCGCGTGACGGCGGCGAGGCCGGCGACCGTCACGGCGCGAAGCTGGGGTGACATGTTGGCGCAGTTAAGGAATGCCACGCCCCGCGGAAGATCGAAGAGGGCGCGTTGTGGAGGGAGGGAGTCTGGCACTTTACTGGCTATATCACTCATGCCAGTTTATGATACACGAGCCTACTTTACTAGTCAAGAGATAAAAGATGGTAAAGCCAAATGGCGTTCCGGCCCTTTCCCTCGACCCCGGCGACTACGGTGGCACGTACAAGCTCATCGGTGGCCGCGTAAGCTTGGACTTCGTCAACACGGTGAGCTATCCCGGCACCGACCACCCACACGATTGGCTCGATCGGCCGGCCAACGTGCTGGCCTGGGCTCTCGCCGTCGATCTCATCGATCAGACTACCGCGCGGTCGTTGGCCCGTCGGACGGCAGCCCATCCGCGAAGCACAGCTCATGCGCTCGAACGGATTCGCCAACGGCGCGCGACGATCACTGCGGCCTTGTCACCACTCGCGCGCGGTAAACTCCCGGCTCGGGACGACGTGGATGCGCTCAACCAGCTCCTGATCGCCGCGCGCGGACAACACGTCATCGATCCCGCCACACTCGAGTGGTGCTGGGAGCCGCCTCAGCGGCTCGATGACATCGTTCGACCCGTGATCCTCGACACCGCAGACGTTTTGACTTCCGGCGACCACTCCCGTATCCATCACTGCCCCGCGTGTCAGTGGCTGTTTTATGACGGTACCCGCAACCGCAGTCGCCGCTGGTGCGCGATGGCCGACTGCGGTAGCCGCGACAAGGCACTCCGTTATTATCACCGCCACCGGCGGCAACGCCACGCGGGCGAATGAGCCTCGCTCGCCAGCGGTCGGAGTCGGACGCGAGCGGAGAACGCGTTGAAACCACCATTACTGTCGAGGTCAGCAACGTATGCAAGTGGTCGGCATTGTGACGCTCGTCGTCCGCGACTACGATGAAGCAATCCAGTATTTCACGCAGAAGCTCGGATTTGCCCTGCTGGAGGACACGCCACGCGAAGGAGACAAGCGGTGGGTTGTGGTGGCGCCGCCGACCTCGCAAGGGGCTGGCCTCCTGTTGGCGCGGGCGGCCACGCCCGAACAGGAAGCCTGCGTCGGCCGTCAGACCGGCGGACGTGTCTTTCTGTTTCTCCACACGGACGACTTCGCCGCGGACTATCAGGCGATGCAGGCGAGGGGCGTGCGGTTCGTGGAGGCACCCCGCAACGAGGCGTATGGTACGGTTGTCGTTTTCGAGGACCTGTACGGCAATCGGTGGGACCTGCTGCAGCCGCTGGTGGACCCCGTGCGCTGACTGGCAATCGCCCCCTCCTCAAGCACGGCTCGGCTATTCAGCGCCTTCGCCCGACGTGCCCCAGGCCACCACGACAATGCATGCCCCGCTCAGGGGCAGCAAAGTGCGCGCCCCAGGCGGAGCGGGCGTCATCGTGGCCTCATACCCTCAAACCTACCACCCGCCTCCTAGCTCTGCCTGCACCAATTCCCAAGCTCTCGCTTCACCCTTCGCTCATCATTGATGATCTCATAAAACTCGTCGTAGTACGCCAGCGACCGCTCGAGCACCGCCGGTTCGAGCTCTTTCTGCTGTCGGTACAGATCGTAGATTGCCTCACGAAGTTCGTTGAAGACCTTAAACGCTCCCGGAAGAAACTCCTCGAAGACGCAGAGCCCACGATACCGACGGTCGCGTACCGTCCAGATCCCCAGTTGCTTCCGCCGGTGCGGCTGATAGACGCTGTTGGCGTAGCGGGTTTCGATGACGCCTGCGAGATCGAAATCGTACGGCACCGCGTAGACGGGCCCGTCCATCGTGCCAAGGGGCTTCGTGTTGTGACAACACGTTCGTCGGTCTTCTTCCCGGACGAATGCGGACCAGTCGGTGTTGCCAATCATGAACTGGAAAACGCTGAGGAGGGCGATCTGCTCCGGATCGGCAAACTCGGGGGGCAGGGACGGAATCGCCAAGGATTCGAGCCCGTGTCTCGTAGCCAACATATCGTCGTCCTCAATCACAAACGCAAAGCGCGTAATCGGATCTCGGTCGCTCTCGGTATTTACATATGTGACGTGGAGGAGACGAACGCGGAAACTCACGTCATGCAGGAGATTGTAGGCCCGATAGAGCAAATACTCTTGCAGCACATACTGCTCGTACTCACGCCGTCCATCCCGGCAGTGTGTGACCAGCTTGAGCTTGTCCTGTCCGGCGAAGATCGTCCCCTCCACCTGACCCTTTCTCAGGTTCAGCCTGATCGGGGGGAACCCGCAGACGTTGCGCTGAAGTCGGGTGGTACCCCTCGTGCGGACTTTGACGTCAAACGTGTCTGGATTATCGCCGAGGGTGAGGATCACTCGCGCCGGATGCTCCGAACTCTCCTGGCTTCGATCGCGGAAGATGGTCTTGAGCGGTGCCTCGAGGACGAGCTGGATGGGGCGGGTGGCAGCAAACAGCGGTGACGGCGGGTCCTCTGGCGGAGCGGACCACAGGAAAACTGCTGCGAGCGGGAAGGCAAGTTGCATACTCCCCCCCGGCGCTGAACAAGCCACCCACTTCCTGCTGCTGCAATCTATCTCACCGGCGACCTGGGAGCCAGATCGACCAGTGGATCGTCGTGCGCGCGTCGCCCCTTGCTCAATCCGCCACCGGGGCCTGCGCCGTATCTGGAGTTGGGGCGGTGCCGTTAGGATGCCGTAAGGCTAATAGATAGTGGAGGTTAAGAGCTAGAGGCAGGAGGTGGGTGTCGCTGCGTGCTTGCAGCTGCGGCGACCCGCCGGGTCGCGCCGCCGATGTCCACCCCTCTCGTGCCCTCAAACCTGCTAGCCCCGCTCTGCGGTCTCCGTCTTCTCCCGATCCCGCTTCTTCCGCAACACCTCGGTCCATACGGTTCGATCCAGCGTGGATGCGTGGAGTGGGTTGAACAGTAGCTTGAACGTGTTATGCGATTGGGCCCGGAAATGGGGCTCGAACGCCAACAGCACCACCTGCCCGGCACCCACCGGCACGCGGAGCGCCGCCGATTGGCCCGCCAAGTAGCGCTCGCCCCCCAACACCCAGCCGCTCGCCAAGAAATCGTCCTCGGCAAACGTGCCGTAGGAGACGATCTCGCGTTCGATTTTCTGTTCACCCTCTTCAGCCCCGGGGATGATCTCGAGCACCTGGCTGTGTACGAAGAATGCGATCGCCTGGGCGGCCAAGCCAAATGCCAGAGGATCGGTGGGGTCGGTCTCGAGTCGAATGAGCGATCCTGGAACGAAAAACTCGTCGGATCGCAGGTCGCGCACTCGGTTCCGGACCGGTAGTCCGAACTGGTCGATCGCAAAGTCCACCGCGTGATCGACGGCTAGCAGCCAGCCCCCCCCTTCCACGAAGCGTTTGAGGGCCAGCGAGCCCTCGAGACCAAGGCCGCCCGTATACTCCTCTGGCATCGTGCCTGCGAGATGTCCGTGTAGGATGTGCTGGGCATCTTGGTCCGGTAGGATGATGACGTCGAACCTACTCAAGTCCGCCGTGCGAATATCCAAGTCCCGCAAGTTCTCGAATTCGAAGTCGTATTGTTCGAGGAGCCAACGCGTCCATCCTTCCGGCATGTTGGCGCGCCAACTCCGATACAGTCCTATCGTGGGCGCGCGTACTCGAGCGAGTGCGACATCGGGCATCGCATTGAGCGCCCGAACCTCGAGACCATGCTCCTCCGCGATGGCCCGCACCAGCTCGGTATCCACGTCGCTGACAACAATGGTGCCCGCCGGCCACGTCACATTTCCGATCTCGAACGTGTCCAACGTCCACGCCACGACGGCCCCCTGGCCCAGCAGCCGATTGGTAGCGCGAGCACTCGCATTCGGTTCGTGGGAAATCAGGAAAGCCGTGGAGCCTCTTCCGCGAATGTTTCCACTCGGGACGCTGATCGCTTCTGGCGCACCCACCGGTTCGCCTGACCACTCGAACGGCTCGGTGATTCGATCCACCTGCACGCCCATCACGAGGGGAAGCTCGTATCCCGTCATGTCGTAGGGTGGATCGGGAGGCCCACCGGGATATTGCAGAATCTCCGGGTAGTCCTTCGTGTCCATGAGATCCACGAGGAACGGTCGGAAGGCCTGGGGAGGCATGAGGTACGTGCCGGCAGGATACGAATGCTCTCCGGCACGCACGTCGCGGGTGGCTCGGTGGATCTCGATCCCACCATGCCGTAACGCCCGAAGCATTTCCACAGCGCGGCCCGGATCTCGTTGCGCGCCCAGATCCACGACGTACGCGTAAGGGCCTCCTTCCGCCTTCCGCATCTTCTCGATCTGGCGGGATCCCATGCGGAAGATGTTGAACAACCATTCGTCCCGATATCGCGCCGCTGCATCGAGCACCGCTTTATCTGCAGTGAGCATGTAATCCATGGCGTTTGCGATGTGCCAGCAGCCCCCCAGCCACGGATCGGGATACATGGCCGAGGGCCGCTTGGCCGGGAGGTTGTCCGCACGGGCGCCAAACGTCTCGGGAATGTCATCCGGCTCGTAACAGTGTGGTGTGGCATACCGGTACAAAGCGGTCTCCGTGATGAATCCAACCATGTTGTGAAAGGCGGGTGATTCGGACATGTAGCCGGGCCACCATCCGTCGTAGACGATGCCGCTCGAGGCACCTGGTTTCCCTTCCCTGCTAAAACGTCGCTTCATGACGTCCCCGATCAGGTTGAGACTCGACACGACCAAGGGATCCATGTTGGGATTGATGGGATCTTCCACTGGCGGCATCCAGATACGCCCAGGAAAGGGACCGCTCTGGTGGTGATTGTAAACGAGTTGGGGGAACCATTCATGGTAGAGCTGGCGTGCCACCGCTTGATGCTCCACCTGCGTAAACATGTACCAGTCGCGGTTGTTGTCGTGGCCGACATAATGATGGTAGAGCTCCGGAACCGGCTGCGTCTCGAAGGGTGTGCCGACGACCCGACGGTACCAATCCACCACGATGTCCAAGCCGTCGGGATTCATGTTCACCATGAGCAGGAGAATTACGTTGTCCCGAATCCGCTGTGCTTCGACGTCCTCCGAGGAAACCAGCCAGTGGGCAAGCCCGGGTGCGTGCTGACCGTGCGCTACTTCGGTGCTGTGGAGTCCAACATCAATCCACACCACGACCTTCCCTTCCTCGGCCAGGGCGCGGGCTTCCTCATCGGTGAGATCGCGCGCCAGCGCCAGACGGCGGCTGATGGACTTATAGCGCGTCCGGTTGGCAAGGTTCTCCGGACTCGAGATCAACGCCATGTACAACGGCTTGCCCCGAGAGCTCCGTCCAATCTCCTCGAGCGTGATCCGGTCCGAGGCGTGGGAGAGAGCCAGAAAGTACGTGGTGATCTGCTCGTAGTCGGCGAGCTTGAGATCGGTCCCCGGAACGAATCCGATGACCTGTTCGGGCGTTGGGAGCGGACTCGTTTCGGCCGTCTGGGCAACCGCCGGGGGCACCGTAATAAGGAAAGCAAGCGCCGCGAGGACGCCCCGAGTGGCTGCTCCAGGCTCGGACAACCGTGTCATGACATGCTCCGGAGGGGGGTTACGCCAAGGTTGGGCACCGGAGCCTCCGGGGGCAAGAGCGCCGAAACCAGGGGCCAGTTCCCTCGGATGCTCCCATCCTACCCACGTGCCCTCTTCCCCATATCTGGCCCAGCCCTTGCACTACTGAGGCACCACACGAGCAGGTGCCAACAACCAGGCCGCGTCTCTGCGCGCCCTCAGAGTACGGAGCCAGTTTATGAGCGTCCTACGGGGAGCTTGGGAGCGGTGGTGTGCCCGTGACCGGGGACTTCATCGCACCTTCAAGAAAGAAATCCGCCAAGCCCCGGTCACCACGACCATCGAACTCACCCTCTGGCCAGCCCTCATGGGCCTGCTCGCCTTGGCCTTCCAGAGCTGGGTGCTCTTCCTGTTGGGAATGAGCATCATTCTGGCGGGTCTGACTGTGGTTCCGTTCCTGCAGGATATCCGAACCGAGATGGTGGTTCGGAATGGGAGCAATCGAGCCGCGTAAACGGCGTCCAGTTGGAAGCACGGACACGCCCGCACGAGCCCTCGGCGGACGGGCGTGCCTGCCATTGCACCTCAGGACGTGGCGTGCCTCCGCATATAGTCCAGCGTCATGTTGGTCAGCGCACGCACCCCGAGCTTGAGTCCCGATTCGTCGATGAAGAAGTCTGGGGTATGGTGCGGTGCGGCTTCGTCTGCCGTTTTGTCGAGCGGTTTTCCCCCTAGAAAGAAGAAGAACCCCGGTACCTGCTCCGCGAAGAAGGAGAAGTCCTCCGCACCGGTGATGGCGTTCATGAGCTGCACGTTGTCGCTGCCGGCAACCTCATACAGTGCCGGCAACATCTCTTCCACCAGCGCCGGGTCATTGTAGGTCACAGGATAGGAAGTGGTCAGCGGAATTTGCACTTCGGCGGTGGCGCCCATGCTCTGGGCGATATGCGTGGCCGTTCGGCGAATGCGCTCGTGGATCTGGTCGCGCATCTCGCGGTCGAGTGTCCGAATCGTACCCACCATCTCGACCTGTTCGGGGATGATGTTCGAGCGGACGCCACCGTGGATGCTGCCAATGGAAACGACGGCGGCGTTCTTGGTGAGCTCGACCTGCCGACTCACGATGGTCTGCAGACCATTGATGATTTGCGCCGACACGACGATCGGATCAACACCGGCCCACGGCTGGGAGCCGTGTGTTTGCACCCCTTTGACGGTGATGCCGAAATCGTCCACGGCGGCGAGGAGACCGGCCGGGCGGTAGCCGATGATTCCTACGTCCTGTTTGGCCCAAATATGTAGGCCGAAAATGACGTCCACGTCCGGGTTCTCGAGAACTCCTTCCCGGACCATCAGCTCCGCGCCCCCCTCTTCTCCCGCCGGTGCACCTTCCTCGGCCGGCTGAAAGATGAACTTCACGGTGCCCGGCAGGTCATCCTTCATCGACGCCAGAATTTCGGCCACACCCATCAGGATCGCGACATGGGTGTCGTGCCCGCACGCGTGCATCACACCCACGTTTTGGCCGTTGAAGACGGACGTCACTTTGGAAGCGAACGGCAACGCAACCCGTTCCGTCACGGGAAGCCCATCCATGTCCGCACGGAGCGCGACGACGGGACCGGACCGCCCGCCCCTGAGCACTCCGACCACACCGGTATGGGCCACCTTCTGCGTCACTTCGATACCGAGGGATTCGAGATGGGCAGCCACTCGCTGCGCGGTGCGAAACTCTCTGTTGGAGAGTTCGGGGTGCTCGTGAAAGTCCCTTCGCCACTCAATGACCTTGGATTCAATGGCGTCAGCCATGCCATCCACTTGGGATGACGGTGCCTGCGCTCGAATTGGTAAAGACCACACCATCGGGACGAGAAGGAACGAGAGTATCGGGATACGTGTCAGCATGAGTGTGGGTCAGCTCCGGTCGAGAGTTCGATTGATCAAGGCCGCACGCGGCTGATTATCGACGAGGCCGCAGTGCGGTCACGCACTCGGGAACAATGTCAACACCGCGTACAACGACTTCGCTCATAACACACCAGCCGCCAGGGTTGCCAAACCGAGAAAGCTCAGAAACCCCACGACATCCGTGACCGTCGTCAGAACGATCGATGACGCCGCAGCAGGATCCTGACCCAGGACACTCAAGATCATCGGAATCGACGCGCCCGCCAACCCCGCAATGACCATCGAGGAAACCATCGCCGTCATGATGACACCCGCGAGCCCAGGTGAGCGACTCCATACGTAGACGGCGAGTCCGGTGACCAGCGCAACCGCTACGCCGTTCACAGCTCCAACCATGAGCTCTTTCCCGGAAATCCGGAACCAATGGCGTACGCGGATCTCGCGAAGCGCGAGCCCGCGCATCGTGACAGCAAGCGCTTGCGCACCGGTGTTGCCCGATTGACCGGCCACGACCGGCAGCAATACCGCCAGAGCGGTGAATTGCGCGATGGTGCTCTCGAACAGTCCCACGACGAACGCCGCCAAGAACGCCGTAAGTAGATTGATCTGGAGCCACGGCAAGCGCTTCCGAACCGCGAACCACGCCGGGGAAAGCGCCCGTTCGTCTTTACTGGCTCCCACCATCGTCTGCACGTCTGCGGATGCTTCTGCCTCGGTCGCGGCGAGGAGCCCCTGTTGCCGGATGATACCCACGACTCGGCCGTGAAAATCCACCACTGGCACGCTCGGAAGCTGGTGCTGGGTGAGAACCTCCACCACCTCTGTTTGCGAGGCCGTGGCCTGAACCGCGGGCGGGTGCTTGCGCATGAGACTCTCGAGCGGCGCCCGGGTCTCGGCAATGGCCAGCTCCTGAAGCGGCACGGCGCCAATGAGCACACCGTCGTCGTCGACCACGACAAGTTGCGGAATTTGTTTATGACGGAGCCTTCGTAGCCTCGCCAGCGCATCGAGCACCAGCGCATTGGCTCGGAAGGTCGAGACCCGCGGATCCATCAACCCACCAGCTGAATCGGATGGATACGTCATGAGCGCGCGAAGCTCGGCTGCCAGTTCATCCGTCAAGAGCCGCAATCGCGCGTCGCGCAGGTCGTCGTCCATGCGCGCGAGGACGGCCGCGACCCAACCGGGATCCACGGCCGGAACGATCTGTCGGAACAGGACCTCCGGCAGTCGCTCGAGCACCTCGACGGCCACGTCCGGGCGGAGTCGCTCGGTGAGCGCGATGGCCTGCGTGACCGGTTGGCTCTCCAACAGTTCCACGATTTCGGCCGGTGGAGCGGACTCAAGCTGGCGGGCAGCTTCTGCCGGATACAACAAGGCAAACCGGTTGGCCAACGCCTGGGCTGTTCGTTCGTGTTCACTGGCCATCGGTGGCCTCCCGATGTCCTATCGTGCCCTCGAACCCGAACAACACTTTGGAAAAGCCGTTCCAGTAGAGCTCTGCTAGGTTGATCAGAGGACTGAACCCACTGACGCCGGTCCGTACCTGTTCCATGAGGCGGCGCAGTGCCCGGTGACGGATCACGCCGAGGAAACTTCCCGATCCGTCTACCACTGGGAGGGCGTCGAATTCCAACCAGGCCGGGTCAGCGGCGACCGTGTGCAGATCGGTGTGCCCGCGCACAGCTACGGGTCCACGACGCATGATCGCGTTGAGCGTCGCCGGGCCCGATGAGGACATCAGCTCGCCTAGATCCAGTACACCCACCAATCGATCACCGCGGTCCAGAACGTACAGGTAGGAAAACACCCGCTCAGGGGCTTGCCGCAGGAGCTTCAGCGCGTCCGCCACCGAGAGGTCTTCGGGCAGCGTGAGCACCGACGGATCGGCCAGGGCACCGGCCGTGCCCTCGGGGAATCGCAGCAGTCGGGTGACGGCATCCGCCAGATCTCTTGGCAACGTCGAGAGCAACGGCTGCGGATCCTTCATCTGGCGGAGCACCCGCGCGGCGACCGTGGCAGGGAGCGCGGACACGATGCGAGCGGCCTGTGCCTGATCCATCGCTGCCAGACAGCCACCGGCTCGCGTCGAGCTCATTTGCGACAAGACACCCGTGACGTCCGCTGGAGCCAGGATCGCGAGAAACGAAGCGGTATCCGTTGGGGGGAGCCGCTCCATCAGACGCGCCGCATCATCGGGGTGCTGCGTCGTGAAGGCAACGCCCATTCTCTGTGCGAGTTCCACGTTAGCTCGCCTCCGTGAGAAGGATGGACGTTTCTTCGCTGAACCGCATTGCGGGAATGTGGACGCGACCTTCATCGGTATGTACGACAACTGCGGTTGGCGTCGTCTCCACCACCCGCCCCTGTATGGCTCCGATCCGGACCATCTGTCCGGGCCGGTAGGCTTGGGATGCGTAGTGGGACGCGATGATATTGCTTACCGCGGTGCGTGCCCCCAGACCAAAAGCAATACCCGCACCGCCCAAGAACGTGGCAAAGATCACGGCCACGATCACGACGAACAGTTGGCCGCGAATGCCGATCTGCTCCAACCCCACCACGATGGCCACCAGGAGAATCGTAGTCTGGACCGCACGGCCAAGCGTGGCCGCGCGGGCAATACCGGCGGTGCTCGCGGCGGTGATCACGCCACCACCTGCCAGTTTCCCCACCACGAGACCGCCGACCACGATGAGCACACCCGCCAGGACATTCGGGAGATAGTGCGTGACTTGTCGCAGCGAGCTGCTGAGCACCGGGAGCCCAAGCGTTTCGATGGCGGCCGCCAGGAAGAGCAAAAGGACCAACCAGAAAACGAAACCGCCCACCAAGCGAGCAATCGTGGGCCGGACACCGCTGGTCTCGAGCGCTCTCTCCACCGCGGTGTCCCTCCCGACCCGCCGTAAGACCCGCTCGGTACCACGGCGACTTGCGACGCGCAGGAGGAGCGCCACGAGCCACCCCAGGAGTAGGAGCCCAGCCGCACTGGCCAGCGTAGGGAGAAACTGCCCGAGTTCCGACGCAAACGTGCGGAACTGGGCGAGGAACAGTGGTAGCATTGGAACCTCCATAAGCGTATCCCGCAAAGCGGATGGCGGCGTTATGGGCCACGGACCACGAGGGCACTGCCGCCAGCGTCACCGACCGAACCGCTCGGCATTCAGATGGAAAGTACGGCTCCCCCAGGGTTTCCGGGATTATCCACCGCTCGGGCCGATGCGCCAGCGAGCACGCCGCTGGCGGATTCGGGCCTGCGGCACATAGTTTGATGATGTGCTCCTGGAAGCCCTCCCCCAAGCGCCCAGCGCAGCTTCCACGAGAGCAACGGCTTCCATAAACGCAATGTCCCGCCCCGAGCGAGGCCCCGTGACCGACCTCGATCGCCGAGATTTTCTGAAGCAATCCGCCGACATGGCGGGCCGCGCCGTCGGGGGCCTCGTCGCTCTTGGCGTCTTCGCCGCCAACCCGCGTCTGGGACCGATGACCCGGCGACCCACCGCCCCGAAAGGCGATGGTGGCTATGGCAAGTTGGTGCGGGCGGGGCCCGAGCTCGAACTACCCGAAGGGTTCACTTACCGCGTGCTGGGTGCCGAGGGAAGCACGATGTCGGACGGCCACGTCACGCCAGGCCGGCACGACGGCATGGGCGCCTTCCCGCTCCCCAACGGGAACATCCGTCTGATCCGCAATCACGAAGTGGACAACGTGCCCGCGCGCGATGCCGCCATGGGAAGCCCGGACACGGCCTACGATTTCGCTGCCGGAGGTGGTACGACCTCGTTGGAGGTAGATCCTACCACTCGCGAACTGGTGCGAGACTTCATCAGCATGAACGGCACATGGCGGAACTGTGCCGGCGGGCCCACGCCGTGGGGGTCCTGGCTTTCGTGTGAAGAAGCGTTTTTTGGCCCGGAGTCGGGATTCCTCGAATTCCACGGGTACGTGTTCGAGGTCCCTGTCACACGCGAGGAGTGTCAGTACACCGAACCGCTCACCGCCATGGGTCGGTTCGTCCACGAGGCCGTGGCCGTCGATCCCGCCACGGGCATCGTGTACGAAACGGAGGACCACTATCGCGCCGGGTTTTATCGCTTCCTGCCGGTGGAGCCCGGGAGAGACGGGAAGCCGGGGAATCTCCGTGCCGGCGGGCGACTGCAGATGTTGGCGGTCCGCAATCGGCCCAAATACGACACTACCAAGGGGCGGCGCGTGGGAGAGACGCACCCCGTCACCTGGGTCGACATTCAGGAACCGGATCCCAAAGGGGGACCCCGGGCATTCGGGGCCGTGTTCGAACAGGGGTTTGCCGCCGGTGGAGCGAGATTCAGCCGGCTCGAGGGGTGCTTCTGTGCCAATGGCAACACGTATTTCGTCGCCACGGACGGCGGGAACAAGCAGCTGGGTCAGGTGTGGCAGTACCGGCCACACGGACCAGACCACGGCGGTCTGACGCTCGTGTTCGAGTCCCCCCACAAGAACATCCTCAAGCGACCAGACAACATCTGCGTGAGTCCACGAGGGGCGATCATCATCTGTGAAGATGCGAACGAGCGACGCCAGTACGTGCGTGGGCTCACGAAAGACGGCAAGGTGTTCGATATCGCTGCCAACATGGCCAATGACACCGAGGTCTCCGGGCCCACGTTCAGCCCCGACGGCAAGACACTCTTCTTCAACTCGTACGGCAATGAAAAACGACGTCACGCCGGCATGACGTTCGCCGTGTGGGGCCCGTGGGAGCGGGGCGCCGTTTGAGCATTCGCCCCTAGCGCGCCGTTCCGGGCATCTGCTGCCCGCGCGGTGCGTTGGCCCTGTATGGGGGCAGCCGCGGGCCTAGAAGCCCCAGGCCACCAGATTGTCGATGAAAGGCTGCGGGACGAGCTCCACCCCGTTGGCATCGGTCAAGAAGAATATCTTGGCGGGCCGCAAACGCACGATCCCCATCACCGGGATCGTATCATCCATCCATCCCAGGATCTCGACGTGTTCCGGGTCGAACGCCGTCACGGCAGCCCCGACCACGAAGGGAAGCTCGCCCACCCCGTCCGTGAGCTCGTGATCCGCAAGACGTGTGAGCCTACCGTCCACCACACCCTCTAGCCCGATACCCAACATCTCGGCCAACTCGTCGGTGGGATCCGTTCCGCGATGATCGCTGAGCAGCACGAGCGTGGTGTGCCGTTCCACGAACCGCGTGTAGGCCTCGAGCTCTCCGGCCCGGTGGGTCCCCCATTCCCCTGCTCGGATGACGTGCGTGTAGGCGTTCAAGAGGTCGGTCGTCACGACCGCGCCACGTGGGAGCTCCTCTACCTCGTAACCCCGATCTCTGAGGTGGTCTGCGAGCGCTTGTCCCTGGTGGAACTCGTCTGGGGAAAAGGAGCTGTCCTGGGGGAACCACCACACGCCGCCGTCGTGCGAGGCATCGATGAGAATACGCCCATTGGTCGCCGTGGCAGGAGGATCCGGATCTTGCTGCTCCTGCGATCGGTCAGGATCGCCGGTTTGCGTGAGGGAATCGGTGATCTGACCGCCGCAGGCGGCCATAGCCAACAAGGCGACGAGCGGAACATGCCAGCCACGGTTCATCTTGCCACCACCTATCCCGCGGGTTCCGTGGAGCATACCCGGATGGCGCCCCTCCCGTTCCCATCGGATGGCCGCTCCCCAACCGTCACGAGTAGTTAAGGCTCCTTTCACGGTCACGCGACCAGAGTGTAAAGAGTGGTGATCCGATCTCCATTCTCGTGAGGTAGTATGACGGGGCTCTTTCAGGTCCGTCTCGCATGGGCGGCGCTGCGCCGGCCGGTGATTCCCCATCACTGGGATAGACTCCTGTGGAGTACGGGTGCGATCGCGATCGCCGCCGGTGTGATTGTCGTTGCCGTTCCGGGGAAGGTGGCCGATTGGGTTGCGTTCTTTGCGGTGGTGGCGATCGCGTGCGGACCCACGACGGTGATCATTCCCTTTGCATCCGAGCCATTCATCATGGCTTTCGGGCGTCTGCACGAGCCTCTTGTCGTGGCGCTCGTTGGGACCGGGGCAATGTTCGCGATCGAATTCGTGAACTACCAACTGTATGCAGACGTTTTGCACACACGCGCGCTACGGCGGTTTCGCAATTCCGAGCTGACGCGACGCGTAGTCCAGGGTTTTCGACACCAACCGTTTCTGATCGTGTTCATCGTGGCTTTTGGGCCCATTCCGTTTGACATGGTTCGAGCCATCTCAGCCATCTCAGCGTATTCGTTTCCCCGATTCCTCACGGCCATGGTCGCCGGCCGATTCCCTCGCCTGTGGTTGATTGCGCTGACAGGGAGCGTGCTTCCATTCACCCCAGCCCAGATCCTGGTGTTCGGTCTCGCCATCGCCGTCCTCGTCACCCTATTCGCCGTCCGACGCCAGGTCCGACGCGGGAGACACGGAATCGACATGCCGCGCGAGCTGTGGGTCACTGAATCCCCAGAGCCGGGGTCGTGATTCGCACGCAGCTGGAAACGGCGGCGGGATCGTCACATCCCGCGCCCGCGACATTACCGAAAACCTCACACAGGCTTCACGCTTCGAGGGGCATATTGATGGTCCGCCGGGCGAGAATTGCGGGAAGGGACCGCGCCGAGTGTAGCGGCTCCCCGTGGATCCGCGTGATCACCTCGACTCGGCATCATGGTGAGGCGAGAAGTCGCGCCCCCTCACCCACGCCGGTCTGGCGTCCCGGTGTGCCGTACAAGAGGACGGGAAGTCATCTGTCCTGACTTGTAGCGCCCGCGCTGGTGAATCCAACAGGAGGACTGGGTCCACTGTTGGAGGATGGAAACCGGAGCTCGGAAGGCCCTACCGCCGAAGGCGACTGCGGTGGCCAACCGGAGAAGAACAGGGACCGTGCAAACACTCCCTGACCCCGGTAACCAGCGCGCAGGGGCGGCCCCCTCTCGATCTCGAGAGGGGGCTGCCCTTCTTTTTAGGGGAGACTGACGACGAGCCTGGAGGCTGGTCTCACGGCGAACGCCTGAGCGGCACGCCACGGGCCAGCAGCAACTCGGCATTGAGTAGGGCCGCCCCCGCCGCCCCGCGAATCGTGTTGTGACTCAGCGTGAGAAATCGAAATGCCCCGGTGGCGTCCCGTTTGAGCCGTCCCACAGACACCGCCATCCCCCCACCCGCATCCCGGTCGAGCCGCGGCTGCGGCCGGTCCCGCTCAGATCGCAGCACGATGGGATGGGGTGGGGCCGAGTGGAGCTTCATCTCCTGCGGTGGCCCCGTAAACGTGCGAAATGCCTCGGCCACGTCGTTCACGTCTACCTGATTGCGTAACCGGACCCAGACGGCGGCCACATGGCCGTCCTGAACGGCCACTCGATGGCACTGGGCGCTCACGGAGAACGCCGCTTGAGCAGTGATCTGCCCGCCGTCAGCTGTACCGAAGAGCTTACCGAGCTCCTGCTCCACCTTCTCTTCTTCGTGGGCAATGTACGGCAGGACATTGTCCGTGATGTCGAGGGCGGAGACGCCGGGGTATCCCGCACCGGAGAGCGCTTGCATGGTGGCCAGCGTGACCGCCTCCACGCCGAACATGCGGTGCAACGGCGCCAGGGCGAGCGCCACCATGATCGCGGTGCAATTCGGATTGGTGACGATGAACCCCGGCCCCGAGCGTTGCTCCAGCAGGCACAGGTGGTCCGGGTTTACTTCGGGAATGACGAGTGGGACCCGCTCGTCCATGCGGTGGGACGACGAGTTGCTGATGACCGGATATCCCTGGTCCGCGAGCGTGGCTTCTACCGGTTCGGCCACGTCACCGGGAAGACTCGAAAACACCACATCACAGTCCAGGGGTCCCGAGGGCGCGCCAACCACGATGGACCGCGCCCACTGGGGCATCGCACCCGGGAGTCGCCACGTGCAGGCGTCACCGAACGGTGTGCCTTGCGAGCGATCCGAGGCCGCCAGAGCCGTGACGACGAACTGGGGATGCCCATCGAGCAACTGAATGAAGCGCTGGCCCACCATCCCCGTCGCACCCAGGATCCCCACCCGTGTCCGTTGGGTCATCGCAGCGCTTCCTCGAGCAGCGTCGACGCATCCGTCTTCGCGTCTCGGTACTTCACGATCACGGGCGCATAGGCGCTCAATTCCCAGCGCTTCGCATGTTCGCTGCCGAGTGGCCGCGCACCAGGCACCACCACGGCCCGCCGCGGGACCTCGAGGACACCCCCAGGCGGGCGTCGATATACTTCGCCGCGCACCGCGTCGTACAGCGGCGTCGACCCCGTGAGGATGGTTCCCGCGGCCAAGACCGCGGCCTCCCCGACCCGCGTCCCTTCGTAGATGCCACACCCCCCGCCCACCAGGACGTCGTCCTCGATGATCACCGGCATGGCCCCAACCGGCTCGAGCACACCGCCAATCTGCGCCGCTGCTGAGAGATGCACCCGCCTCCCGATCTGGGCACACGAACCGACGAGGGCATGACTGTCGAGCATCGTGCCCTCCGCCACATACGCGCCCACATTCACATAGGTGGGCGGCATACAGACGACGCCCGGCGCCACGTAGGATCCGCTGCGAATGCTGGTACCGCCGGGAACCACACGCACGCCGTCAGCGAGGGTCAGCGGGCGCGTGGGATAGGTGTCCTTGTCGAAGAATCGCAGCGTGCCATCGACGGACATGTCCGCGAGGCTGCCCATCCGAAAGCCGATCAGAATGCCGCGCTTCACCCAGGCGTTGACCCGCCATGTCCCGTCGGGCCCCTGCTCGGCGGCGCGGATCTCCCCACGGTTCAACCCACGGAGAAACTCGTCGAACGCCGCCCGGTCCGCCGGCGTGTACTGGCCGCTCGGGCGCTCGGCGAGCGCCTCGATGCGGTCACGAAGAGGCATGCACCGCCGATGCGAGTAGGTCCAACTCCTGCAGGAGCGCTGACAGCTTCTGCTTGGTCCGATCTTCCACAGGCACGAGCGGGAGGCGGAAGTGCTCCTCGAGGAGTCCCATGAGCGCGAGGGCGGCTTTCACCGGTCCCGGATTGGTCTCCAAGAAGTTGGCCTCCATCAATGGGAGAAGTCGATTGTGGAGCCCGCGCGCCGCCTCGAAGTCTCCGCTCAGCGCCAACACTGTGAGTCGCGCCATCATCTCCGGCGCCTCGTTCCCGACTACCGAGATGACACCATCGGCCCCCAGGGCGATCAGCGGCAGCGTGACCGCGTCGTCACCAGATAGCACGCGGAAGCCCGCGGGCCGGTCGCGTAGGATCGCCATGATCTGCGAGAGGTTCCCCGACGCTTCTTTGACCGCCACCACGTTGTCGACCTCGCGGGCCAGTTTGAGCGTTGTCTCTGCCGAAATGTTGCATGCCGTACGCCCGGGGACGTTGTACAACACCACCGGCGTTCCAGGCACCGCCTCCGCAACCACCCGGAAATGGGCGAAGAGGCCGGCCTGCGTGGGCTTGTTGTAGTATGGAGCCACCACCAACAACGCATCCGCTCCCACGTCGACGGCCGCGCGCGCGCGTTCCACGACGGCGGCAGTTGCGTTGGTCCCGACCCCTGCGATCACGCGGGCACGGCCGCGGGTGCTCTCGACGGTCAGGGCGATGACCTGTCGCTGTTCTTCGGCCGTCATGGTGGCGCCTTCGCCGGTGGTGCCGCATGGAACGAGCAAACGCACGCCGCCCTCGATTTGCCGCTCGAGGAGATGCCGCATCCGAGGCTCGTCCAGGGCGCCCGTGCGGGTAAATGGGGTCACCAGCGCGGTGGCGCATCCTTTTAACCATTCCACTGTCTGGGTCATCGTGCGGTCCTCTCTTCAAGCATGGCGTTGAGGACATCGGCAAAGGTGTACACGCCTGTCTTCCCGCGGAGCCACCGGGCGGCGAGGAGTGCACCGCTGACGAACCCCATTCTGGTTCGCGCGGTGTGGGTCAACAAAATCTGATCGGCTTCGCTGTCGAAGCCCACCCGATGGGTCCCGGGAATGTGTCCCGCTCTCGTACTTGCGACAGGTACCTCAGGGAGATGCCGGGTCTCGAGCACTTCCCGGAGTCGCAGCGCCGTGCCAGATGGCGCATCCCGCTTCCCGGCGTGGTGCGCCTCCTCGATGAACGCGTCGTACAGGTCGATAGCGGCAAACAGCTCCGCCGCACGACTGACGAGACGATAAAAGAGATTGGCGCCCACCGAGAAGTTCTCGCCGATCACCATCGCCCCGCCCGCTCGCTCCACCACCGCCCGGACGTCCTGCTCGTGCTCGCCCCAGCCGGTCGTACCTTCCACGATGGGGACGCCCGCGGCGGCGCAGGCCGCCACGTTCCGCGGTACGGCGGATCCGACGGAGAAGTCGATGGCGGCGTCGTGGCCCTCGAGACGTTCGGCAAGCTTCTGAGACGCGCGATCGGCATCATCGGACGTGAACACCTCGCCGATGGACATCCCCTCGTCGAGCAGCCGCGCTTCGACGAGGCGACCCATCCGACCACGGCCGAACAAGGCGATTCTCACGTCCGCTCCGCTGTGGCCGCGGAGGACGGGGTCACGGGGTCGGACTCGAGTAACGTCTCTGCCAGTTGGACGTAGAGGTCCACACCCCGTCGCAACTCGGTCTTCGCGATCCGTTCGCCCGCGCTGTGCGCGTAGCGAATCGATCCCGGCCCCAGCAAGAATCCCGTACCCCAGTTCGAGAGGTGTGGGACGTCGGTTGTGAATCCCACGACGCAGGTTTCGAAACCCGACACCGCCGGAAGCCGCATGGGCTGTGTGATCGAGCCGTACGCGATGTGTGCACGATCGCCGACCGCTCTTTCGATCATCGCTTTGATGGGCTCCGCTGACGTCACGAGCCGGATTTGCAGTTCCGCCTGAGCGTCGGTGGCCAACACATTAGGTGCGGTCCCACCTCGGATGGTTCCGATGTGCAGGGTCGTGGCGCCGAAGTAGGGGTCGGTGGGCCAGTCTGACCGTCGGAGATCGTCCAGGGCGTCCAGCAGGCGATGAACGGCGGAGCTCGCCGCGTCACCGAATCCTGCGTGGCCACCGGGACCCGTGGCCGAGAGCCGAAATTGGAGTGATCCACGGGATCCGACCGCCAGGCGGTTGTCCGTAGGCTCACCGACGACGACGTAGCGGCATTCGCGCGCACGGGGATGCGCATTGGCAGACCGGGCGCCGAGACTGGCAAGCTCCTCGTCCGCCACGAAGAGCAGACCCACCTCCTTCACCCCGCCTGCCCGAAGTCGCTCGGCGGCGAGGATCTGCGCGGCGGCGATCCCCTTGGCGTCACACGCTCCACGCCCCAGCACCGACTCGCCGTCTTCGTGTGATGGAAGATGGGGTGGCACGGTATCGAGGTGCGTGCAGAACACGAGGCGCGGATGCTCGCCGTTATACGCGAGCAGATTGGGGCGTCCGGGGGCGGCATCGAATTGGTCGACGCGATACCCAAACCCCTCGAGCAGGGTGGCAACGAACGCGGTGACCTCCGCCTCGTCACCCGAGACGGACGGGATGTCGATGAGATCCCGGGCCAGACTCACGACATCGAGCTGTCGGTCGGTTCGGCGATTCGCGGTGCGGACAGGCGGCGCCGAGCTGGTAGGCTCCTCGAGGAGTGATCGATGCAGACGCTGCACAGCGTCACCCACCTGCCGTTCGTCGATCACGAACGTCATGTTGAGGCGCGACGCACCTTGCGAGATGAGCGATACGTTCACATCTGGGATCGTCCGAAAGATCCGCGCGGCAATTCCTGGTGTGGTGCGGAGACCCTCCCCCACCACGCAGATTACCGCCCGCCCGCTCTCAGTCGAAACCTCACCGAGCGCGCGAAGCTCTTCGACGATCTTGGGTAGTGAGGTCGTGTCGTCCACGGTAAGGGACACGCTCACCTCTGACGTCGACACCACGTCGACAGCCGTTCGGTGGCGATCGAACACCTCGAACAACACGTGCAGAAAACCGGCCGCACCCAACATCCGGCCCGACGTCACCTGCACAACCGTGATGCCGCTGCGGTGCGCGATAGACTTCACGGTGCCTGGCCAGATGTGCGCTTCGTCGGTGATGAGCGTGCCGGGTACATCCGGGGCCAGGGTGCTGAGCGTCCGAATGGGAATGCGGTGGTCACGAGCAGGTGCCAGGGTCTTGGGATGCAGCACCTTGGCGCCGAAGAACGCCAGCTCCGCGGCTTCGGCGTAGGAGAGTACGGGGATCGCCCTCGCCTCCGCCACGAGACGGGGATCTGCGGTGAGGACGCCGGGCACGTCGGTCCAGACCTGAATCTCCGCCGCGCGCAGTGCGGCACCCAATAGCGCCGCCGTGTAATCCGATCCACCTCGTCCCAGCGTGGTGGTCGCGCCCGCTTCGGTCGCCCCGATGAACCCTCCAACCACCGGGATCCGTCCGCCCGCGAGGTGTGGCTCGAGGGATTCGCAGGTCCGTCGATAGGTTGCCTCCCGGATCGGGATCGCCCGGCCGTGCTTGCTGTCGGTGACAATGCAGGATCGCGGGTCGATGCATACGGCCGGGAGGTCATGGGCCGTCAGGACCGCCGCAAGCAAGGAGCTCGCGAGCCGCTCGCCGTAGGCCGCGATCTCGTCGATCAGAGCCGCTCGCTGAGCCGGCTCCGTCGCGCATCGCTCGAGGAGCTGAGCGATCGCTCGACTGGCGTTTGCGAGCTCGACGCGGACGTCGTGCGACGAACCGCCCGGTACCAGCGCCTCGATGATCTCCTCATGGCGGGAGAACTGCGGGGACAACGCCGCAAACGCGTGGCCGGCCCCGGCGGCGGCCGCCTGGGTCGTGGCGCCGAGGAGCGCGTCCGTCATCCCGCCAAGCGCCGAGACCACCACCACGCGAGGCCCACGGCATTCGCGGACGATGGTCGCGACGCGCTCGAAAGCAGCGGCATCCGCCACCGACGTTCCACCGAATTTGAGAACGATCGGGCCGTCATGCATGGGCGTAGTTCCGACGAGGGTGGTAGGCCTCCGTAAACTGACCACCCTCGACTGGTTCCACCAGTGTCCCCCAGTATAGCTTTGACAGCCGAGCCGACCCGATGGACGCCCGCATGATCACTCCTTGCCGAGAACTCGGGACACTCCTGTCGTTCGTGGCCGTCATGGTCGTACTCTTTGGCGGCTGTCGGCGACAGCCGGAGACGCCTCCCGTGCAGGAGGGGCTACGGCCCATCAACGGAACGGCGCTTTACGTGAAGCGAATGGGCGCCGGCGAGCCGATCGTCATCGTCCACGGCGGGCCCGTGCTCGAGCACGGCTACTTGCTCCCACATCTGGCACCGCTCGCCGACTCGCACGAGCTCATTTTCTACGATCAGCGCTTGAGCGGCCGATCGGCTCCGAGCGTGGATAGCAGCAGCGTTCGACTCGCGACGTACGTCGACGACATCGACGCGTTGCGGCAGACCCTTGGACTCGACCGGATGCACCTCCTGGGCCACTCGTGGGGTGGATTGCTTGCGATGCACTACGCGCTCCGCTACCAGCCGAATCTCGAGTCGCTGATGCTGGTAAGCTCCATGCCGGCAAGCGTGGACCGTTGGCAGGAAGAAGAGCGTCAGATCGCCGGTCAGTTGACGCGGAGGGACAGTCTCGAGCGCGACTCGATCATGGCCACCGAACAATTCATCGAGCGGGCGCCGGCGGCGATCCGGGAGCTCTTGTTGTTCTCCTTCAAGCAGCAGTTTCATGACCGATCCAAGATTCGCGAACTCGAGCTCTACGTTCCCCCGGACTACACGGATCGCGCGCGGCAGTTCGGATATCTGAGAGAGGACCTTTCGAGTTTCGATCTATATGACGAGCTGGCCAGTATTTCCGTTCCGACGCTCGTTTTGTATGGAGCCGCTGAAGCAGCGGTCGCGAGCGGCATCATGGACCTTGCGGAGCGGATTCCGAACTCGAAGCTCGTGATCGTCGGGGACGCCGGTCACTTCCCCTTCGTCGAGCAGCCAGAACGGTTTCTCCGCGCCGTACGCGACTTCCTCCGAGGCTCCTGACGGCGGCACCATGCGGTGACGGAACGGGCCCGAGCCCGGAATAGACACGCCGCTACTGAAGGACCGCGTAGAGGCCCATCAGCCCGATCACGAAGCCGAACCCCATCTTCAGCCCGGCAGCCGCGGCGCGGCCCAGGACGGCACCCCACCCTGCCCCCATCGCCGTCCCGGTCCCCCGGCTATAGGTATACTCGAACAGCGCTGCCCCGATGAACGAGCCCACGAACGCACCGAGGACGCTTCCGAGGAGGGGAACTGGAAGTCCCAGGACGGCGCCCACGATACCACCGGCCAGCGCGCCCCAGCCGGCCCGCTTGGAGCCGCCGTATCGGCGGGTCATGCGGTAGCCGATCCACGCCTCGAGGATCTCGCCCACGAAGGCGAGGCCGAGCGCCACCAGGATCATCGTGGTGCTCACGGACGCAAAGTCGGTCAGCCAACCATAACCCAGCAGGCCCACAAGGATGACCCAGAGGCCCGGCAAGCCGAGCGGAATCAAGACCACGCCCGCCACGAAACAGACAACGAGGATGAGTATCGCGATCGCGTCGACGATCATGGTAGTGCGGTCGAAGATGGATCAGTGAGGCGGCACCCGCTAGCGGGGTGCCGCTGTGAAACTCTCAGGGCCACGTGACGCAGGGAGATGCTATGCGATTCGACGAGTTGCAGAGCCGGTTACGCCGGCTGGACCCGGCCTGTATTTGCGACGCCGATAAGACGCTTCGCGTCCTGGATCCAGGGATTCGGCCCATCCGGCAGGATCTGACGCTGATCGGCCGGGCCCGCACCGTGGTGTGCCACGACGACTTCCTCACGGTGCTCGCAGCCTTGGCGGATGCGACACCCGATGACGTGCTGGTGATCGATGGCCGCGGTGGTCGCCGTGCGCTCGCCGGTGAGCTTTTCGCATCGGAGTGCGTGCGGCGGGGAATGGCCGGACTCGTTGTCGACGGCGCCGTCCGCGATACCACCGCCCTTCGCCACCTCGCGCTTCCCGTCTACAGTCGACACACCAACCCGATGGCAGGCACGGCCCACCAGTTGTTCGAAACACAAATCGAGATCAGGTGCGGCGGTGTGTCCGTGCGTCCAGGCGACATTCTGTTTGGCGACGGGGACGGCGTGGTCGTTCTATCGGCAGACGAGTTGACTCACGTGATCGAACACGCGGAGACCATCCAGGAGACAGAGCGACGTGCGTTGGAACGGCTCGCGGCGGGTACGAGCCTCACCGGCCTACTGAATCTGAGGGAGCATCTGGCAGCCGTGCGAGCCGGCCGTGAGAGCCAGCTCCGGCTCGGGTGAGACCACGGTGCAACGTCCTCGCACGATCACCGCCTATCCGCGACTCGCGCGCGCATCCGCCTTCGGATGTCGCGTTCGCCCCTCGAAGGCCGTATTCTAGTGCCAGTTGGACTCCAGGGACACTCGGCTTGCTCAATCTCCTCGACGGCCTCAAGGTCGCGCTCGCCGGCCGCTATGCCATAGATCGGGAAATTGGGCGTGGTGGGATGGCAACGGTTTACCTCGCCCAGGATCTGAAGCACCGGCGTCAAGTCGCCGTGAAGGCCCTCCGACCCGAGCTCGCTGCAACGATCACCACGGAGCGATTCCTCCGCGAAATCGAGATTGCAGCCGGACTCACCCATTCGCACATCCTCCCCGTCCACGATTCCGGCGAGGCCGGCGGCTTTCTGTACTTCGTCATGCCGTACATCGAGGGAGAAAACCTGCGCCGCCGCCTGGCTCGTGAGCAGTGGCTCCCCTTGAGCTTCGCCCTCCAAATCACCCGCGAGGTCGCGGAAGCGCTGGACTACGCTCATCGCCGTCACTTGGTGCATCGCGACATCAAGCCAGAGAACATTCTTCTGTCCGAGGGCCACGCGTTGGTGGCCGATTTCGGGATCGCGCTGGCCATTAGCGCGGCTGGGGAGGAAACGCTGACCAGGGCCGGCATCGCGATGGGGACCCCACGGTACATGAGCCCCGAGCAAGCCATGGGCGAGCGGGAGCTCGACGGCCGCTCCGACATCTTCAGTCTCGGCTGCGTCCTCTACGAGATGTTGGTGGGCTCCACGCCGGGCATCTGGTTCGACGGGCAGGGCGCCGCGGTAGGACGGTTTCGCGACACGCCCCACGAGCATCGCAACCGGCTCGACAGTCTCCCCCCGGCGGTGCAGCAGGCGTTGGTCACGGCGTTGGCCAAGTTGCCGGATGATCGCTTTCCCACCGCGGAGCTGTTCGCCAAGGCGCTCACCCCACCGCCCCGCTACAGCGTGATGCAATGGGGATTCCTGCCGAACGCAGACGAGGCGGCCGAGACGGTGCCGATGGCCACGGAGCGCCCGGTCCGACACCGGCGGCGTCACCTTGGCCGCATCGCCGTCGCCTCTGCCACGGTCGCGCTCGCGGTCCTGCTGGTGATGACGTTCGTGATGCCGTCAATGCCGCCCTGGACGTTCGTCGTGGTCGCGGCCGTCGCACTTCTCGGCTTCGTCGCCTCCGCCATCCAGCCGCGGACCCTCAAGCTGCTCCGCACAGGTATGCCTCGCGGCCTAGGACCACCTGCGCCTCAGCCGCAGCGTGCGACGTCGGCGTCCGGGGATGCACCGGTGGGATCGATCGCCGTACTGCCGTTCGCCGATTTGAGTCCCGCAAGGGACCAGGAGTACTTCAGCGATGGCATAGCCGAAGAGCTTCTGAACAAGCTCGCAAAGGTCGACGGGCTTCGCGTTGCGGCGCGTACCTCGTCCTTCCACTTCAAGGGAAAGCACGAGGATGTCCGGCGCATCGGAGAACAATTGGGTGTCGAAACGGTCCTGGAAGGGAGTGTGAGGAAGAGCGAGAACCGGCTACGCATCACGGCTCAGCTCGTCAGCGCGACGGACGGGTTCCATCTTTGGTCGGAGACCTACGACCGCCAGCTTGCCGACATCTTCACGATACAAGAGGAGATCGCCGAGGCGATCGTGGATGCGCTCCGGATCCGGCTGCCGGGTGGGAAGGCGGTATCCCTGGCCACGGCGCGAACGCCGAATCTCGAAGCGCACAACCTCTACCTGCAAGGTCGCTACCTCTGGAACAAACGGACCAAAGCGGGACTGGAGGAAGCGGTTGAGCGCTACCGAGAGGCGATCGAGCGAGATCCCCACTACGCCCTCGCGTACGCCGGCCTGGCGGACGCCTACCTCCTGCTCGGGACATACCGCCATATGGGGCGGGCGGAGGCGCTACGCCGTGCCAAGCAGGCTGCAGAGCAGGCGCTCGACTTGGACGAGACACTGGCAGAAGCTCATACCTCACGCGGACAGGTTCTGCGATCGGAGCGAAACTGGGATGCCGAGGAGCGGGAATATCAACGTGCGATCGCACTCAACCCCAGCTACGCAACGGCCCATCATTGGTATGCCACGCTGCTGAGCTCGTTGGGGCGCTCCGACGAGGCTCTCCGTGAGATCCGGCGGGCGGAGGAGCTCGACCCGCTGTCGCACGCCATCAGCGTCACGGTGGCCGTGGTGTTGTTCCTTGCCGGTGAGTATGACCGTGCCATCGAACAACTGCGGAACGCGCTCAAACTGGAGCCGAACTTCTTCTCTGCCTATCGGGTCCTCGGCACCACATACGCGCAGCTTGGACGCTACGACGAAGCGATCCGAGCGACACAGCGCGCGATGGAGTTGAGTCCCGTAAACCCTGATATCCCCGTGGCGCTGGGATACATCTATGCTCGTACCGGGCGGTCAGCGGAAGCACGACGGATCATCGAGCGAGCGAGAGCCGGGGAGGCGGATCCGGGCTACGTAGCGCTCGTGTACGCGGCGCTCGGTGAGCCGGATCGTGCGTTCGAGTGCCTGGAGGAAGCATTTGCGAAGGAGTCGTGGGCGTTCTTATTCATGATCAAGGTGGGCCCCTGGTTCGATCCTCTGCGCCCTGACCCACGGTTCAACGACTTGGTGCGCCGCATGAAGTTGCCCGAGTGAGGGCTATCCCGGTCGTCCGAGCCCGCCCCTCCCGCCATTCCGCCGTCTTGGGACCTGATCCCCCGAGAATGAGGCCTACCGCACAGTTGCCGCCACCCAACGCCGCTACTGTCATCCGTGACCATGTGGAAGCCCCTCGTCTCCTCGGCCGCGCTCCTACTTGTTTCCGGAACGGGAGCGCAACTCCCCGCCCAGGAGTGCCGGGGCTTTCGCCAGTGCTACAATCTCGCGGCTGACGCCAGGACCGCTGGCGACACGGGCCTGGCCATTCACGCCTACAGCGACGCTTGTGCCCTTCCGGTAGAACGAGTCTACGGAGCCCTTCAGATCGCCGCCTGCGAATACGTCATCAGCCTGAGCGGCGCTACCGATGGACATGCGAGCAGCGACGCGTACTTCCGCGGGCGCTGTGAAGCCGGGTCGGATCAGGCGTGCTTCTTCCTGGGCAAGATGGAAGCAGCGCGAGATAGCCTCGAAGCCGCGCTCGCGCTCCTCCGCCCACTCTGCGACGCGCGCTTCGAGCTTCCCGCCGTACACGGGTATACCGCGTGCACGCAGCTCCGACGCATCGCACAGGTCGTTGAGGCACGCGAGCCGGAGATGTTGCGCACCGGGCCGCTCCAGCTCGGGGCCTTCCTGGGCGTCCTGTTCCTCACGCTCGTATCGGCGGCGGCGTGTGTCCGCGCGCTCGTAACCAAGTCGCCCACACTCGCTACGTGGTGCCTCGCGAGTTCCGGACTCGCCTTGCTCGTCTACGGATACTACGAGAGCGGCATCCCGTCGCACTATGCCATCCGTATCGATCTCCTCCTCATCCTACCGGCGCTGATAGCCAATCTCGTCTTGATCGTCATCGCTTCGATCTGGCTGGCACGGCGGAGAGGCCGCATCGACGTCCCCAACTCCACGACTTGATCCTCGCCCCGCCGACCGTTCGAGCCGTCGCGTCAGAAGTTGCTATTTTGTAGCATTTGCTCCAATATTGGCGTTGTCCACTCCTCACGACGCAACCGATGAAGCCAACCGCGGGAACGACATCCATTACAACACCGGCCGGCCCTCGCGGCGCGGGACGACCGCGCTCGTTCGATCACGACGCGGTCTTGGACGCGGCGGTGGAAGTCTTCTGGGGAAACGGATTTCGCGGCACGACCACTCGGGATCTGGAAGCGGCGCTTGGGCTCGCGCCTTCCTCAATCTATAACGCGTTCGGGTCGAAACGTGATCTGTTGACCGCGGCGCTCGACCGCTACGAGCGGCAGATCACCGATTCGCTGTTAGGTCCGCTCGAGACCTCAAACGAGGGCCTCGCAGCCCTCGACGCATTCTTTTGCTCCGTTGGGACATGGATTGCCGCGCACCGCCGCCAGGGTTGCTTGCTGATCAACACCATGGCCGAGGATGGCGGAACGACGGATCGCATCACCCGGCGCGCCAGCCAGTACCGGCTTCGGCTGCGCCGCGCCTTCCATGGAGCACTCATTCGATCCGCCGCAGCCGGTGAGACGAACGACGATCACCTCGAGGCACGTGCCGATCTGCTGTTGAGCGCTCTGCTGGGTCTCAACATCGCGGCGCGCGGCGGGGCCACGCCCGCCGAGCTCGGCCGTCTCACCACAGGAGTGCGTACACAAGTCGAAGGTTGGCGCGTCACCGAGACATGAGCTGGACACCCATCACTCTTCTCCGAGGGAATCCATGACCACCCGAATCAAGCCGCTCAAACCGGGCGAGAGCCCCGATACTGCCGTGAACGAGTTGCTCGAACAGGGTCGCGATGGCTGGTGGAGCGACTCGGCGATGTTCGGCGTCATCGGGCGCTGTCCCGAATTGCTCAAGACCATCGTTCCCGTGTTCGGCGCGTTCTTCGGCGCCGGAAAGGTGGAACCCCACATTCACGAACTGATGCGTATCAAGACGGGGACCATCAACGACTGCGCGTACTGAATGACGGTCCGAACCGCCGCCGTGCGCGGCGATGTGGCCCCCAAAGAAGCCGAGTGTCAGAAACACCAGCCCAAGGCCGGTGCGGTGCTCAACCAGCGCGAGGCATTGGCCGTTTCGTTGGCCGAGCGGATCGCCCTCGATCCGCATACCGTGACGGATGACTTCTTCGCGGACTTGAAGCGCGTGTTCACCGAAGAGGAGATCGTCGAGATGGTCTTCGCCTGCGGCATCTTCAATTGGGGAAACAAATTCAATATCACGATGCACATGGATTCCGACGACACGAGCGAGTACGAGCGAGACATGCCGTACCGCCAGGAGCAACTGGTGTGAGCCTGATCGACGAGCTGGATGGGGTCGCGCTGGGAAGGGTGCTGCATGACGAAGGACGGGGTGTCGTGGTCGACTTCTGGTCTCCTTGGTGCGCGCCTTGCCGCGCCTTGCGCCCCCACCTGCACAAGATGGCGGAGGACCGCGCTGACGTGTGGCGTTTCGTGGCGGTGAACACCGAAGCACATCCAACAGTGGCCGAGGACTACGACGTGCGCTCGCTGCCCACGCTGGTGCTGTTTCGCGACGGGGAAGAGATCTCCCGTCTCGCAGGAGGCATCACGCTGTCGGCGGTTGCGGCCACCCTGGACGATCTGGACTTGCCACGCGGCGCGTAGCGTGGAGCGGGCAGGACGTAGTGATCTCTGCGAATGCCATGTTCTACGGCTTCCTGTTCCTCCGCTCGAACAGGGTCTCCCACCCCCGCTGGATCGCCCGGGCGGATCCCAGCCCCACGGCCACGGCGAACGCTACGCCAATGGCACCAAACCCAATCAGGAACGCGGATAGGACGATCTCACGCGCGAAGTTGAGCTGCCACAGCGCCAGCGCTCCGACGACCGCGAGCAACGCGGCCTTGAGGAGCTTGCCGGCGAGTCTGGCATATGGCGCCTCCTCCTCTTCGAGCGCATCCTCCACGCGTCTGGCGGTCGTATTGGCGAGAAACAGCCCGATGCCCACGATGAAGGCGGCGAGTGCGAGGTTGGGCAGGTAGGTGATCCCCGTCTCCAGCATGCGCGAGAGCACCGTCAGGCCCCAGATCTGCAGTGCGTTGTCCAGAAACACGACGATGACGACGACCATGGCGATCGTGCCAAGCAGATTGTAGAGCGCGGCGCGAACGTCACCCTTGCCGAACGCCGCGCGCCACGCGACCCGCCCGCCCAGTCGGTCCAGGCGAAGAAGAATCAGGATGCGAATCACCACCCGCTTGGCCACCCATCCCACTGCCACGCCCAGTGCCAGCACCACGACACCGGCGGCCAACGTGGGTGCATAGTCCGTGAAGCGCTGACTGAACTCCGCCAGCGGGCCAGCGGATTGCGTTTGCATGTCGCTCAGCTCCTCGTGAAGAAGACCCGCTCGAACCGGCGGGCGCGCTCCTCGGGCACGTCCCGCACCACGACCACCGGGTTTCTCCCACGTTTCGCAATCAACGCGGGAATCGTCTCTCCCACGATGGGCACCACCGGCCCGGTGGTGGGGGCACCGATGAGCACCAATTCGCCCCGGCCGATGGCTCGCGTGAGTCCATGACCGATGTCCCGCCGCCTGAGGACGTCGAGCTTACCGTCATAGGAAGCCGATGCCAGGGTGGCTCGCGCTTCGCTTGCCAGGTTTTCCGCGACGTCCGGTGTGATATCGCGCTCGATGACGGTGAGTGCACGAATCGGGGCATCGTACCATTCGGCGAATGCCGGTCCGAGTTCGGCCGCGAGCTGTGAGTTCTCGCCTTTGGTCACCGGAACAACGATTCGTCCCACCGTACCGTGATCGACTCCACCATAGACGACACCGACCTGACACGGCGCATCCTGCAGCACCCGCTCCACGATGGACGAGACGATACGCTCGAAGACGGACTGCGGGTACGGTTGGCCCATGATGAGGAAGTTGCAGCCTTCTTCCCGCGCGGCTTGGGCAAGCGAGTGACTGATGCGTCGTCCGATCTTCACAACCGGTCGGGCAACGACTCCCCGCTCTCGGGCGTAGCGCACCGCGTCATCGAGGACCGGCTCGAGCTCGCGGAGCTGTCGCCGGCCGGCGAGGAGCGTTTCGCCCTCCGGCACTTCGGCCACCGTCACCGCCACCACCTCTCCATTGTGTTTTTTGGCGATGGCCAATGCCACGTCCATGAGCGAAGCGACCGTACGAGGAGCGGAGATCGCGACGAGCACCCGATATTCCTTCCGCTCGATGCGCTCCATCCATGCTTCCCGCTCCCCGAACGCCGTCTCACGTTTCTTGCTGTACACGTAGTAGAACACCGAGCCCAGCACGATCCACCCACCGGCCGCCAGCCACGCGAGCGGGTAGTCGATGAACATGAACACGGCGAGGAACAACATGGTCGCGATCGCGAGCAGGGGGGTGAAGGGTACGAACGGCACCCGAAAACCGCGGTCCAGCTCGGGGTGAGACTTCCGCAGGCGGATCAACGCCACGTTGACGCCGCCGAACAACAAGAGAAACATCACGCTGGCCGCCGCCGCCACCTGCTCGATGGGGAGTGCCACGGCCATCCCGACGATGATGAGCGTGGAGAACAGAACCGCGTAGTGGGGCGTTGCATGTTTCTTGTGGACTTGCGCCACAAACCGTGGAAGACTCGCATCCCGTGCCATCGCGAACGCAACCCGAGAAGACGAGTAGATAGTCGCATTCAACGCCGAGAGGGTCGACAAGAGACCCCCAACGAGGATCACCAGGGCGCCACCCACGAAGAATTGATCCGCCGCCGATACCAGGGCGATCTCTTTCTCGGCCCCGAGATATTCCCACACGGCCATCCCGGCTGGCGGTGAGACGGCCCCGATCGCCACCAGCGCGATCAACACATAGATCGGGATGACGATGACCAGCGAAAGAAACACGGCGCGCGGTACGTTGCGTTTGGGATCCTCGACCTCCTCGCTGGTCTGCGCGATGATCTCGTACCCTTCGAAGGCGATATACGTGAGTCCCATCGCAGCGAAAACGCCGGCCCACCCACGGGTCATGAACGGAGTGAACGCACCGTCCCACCCCGGGCGGTTGATCATCACCCAGAGACCGACGGCAATGAAGACACCCAGGACGAGGAGTTTCCCCAAGGTGACCACATTGCCAGCCTTGCCGGCCTCGGAGGCACCCCGGTAGTTGATGTAGGAAAAGAGCGCGCAGGCCCCAACGGCCAACCAGATCTGGAAGCTCGCCAACGGCAGCTGGGGATCCGCGATCCCGGAAACCGCCAGGACTTCGCGGAAGTACGCGCCAAACCCCAACGCATACAGCGAGCAGGCCACGGCATGGGCAAACCAATCCATCCAGCCCGCGAGGAACCCACTGGGGTCGGGGAGGGATCGTTTGATCCAGAGATAGCCACCGCCGGCTCCGTGAATGGCGCTGCCGAGTTCGGCATAGGCCATGGCCGTCAGTAATGCGACCGCACCATTCAACAGGAAGACGATGAGAAGTGCCGGCCCGGCAACCCCCGCAGCGATCCCCGTCAGCACGAAGATGCCGGCTCCGATCATGGCACCGACACCGATCATCGTGACATCGATCAACCGCATTTCGCGGCTCAGACGGACTTCCATGGCCACGGCCGGCTCCCTACGGAGAGCGGTGTGAGAGAGTGCGCATCGCCGGAGCGGTCCGCAAGGGTTGGCCACGAGCTGTCTTGACCGTCCGGCTTCGGACAGCGCGTCCCACCTTCGAGCACGCACCCCCGGACGCGGCGAGGCTCCAACAAGCCCTAACCCTCAGGGCGCAGCGAGATTACCCTCCCGACAACCTGGGGCACGGGGGTTGCCCTCTTCGCGGTGGTCGGACTCGATCGACCCTCAACCCGGCAGTGCTGGAATCACGAGGATCCCCATGTCCACGTTCGCACAAGACATTCGCTACGCACTTCGCTCTCTGAAGAAGAACCCGGGCTTTACGACCGTGGCGCTTCTTACGGTGGCACTCGGTATCGGCGTCAACACGGCCATCTTCAGTGTGGTGCACGGCGTCCTGCTCCGGGAACTGCCGTACCCAGGGGCGGCCCGCCTGGTGACGGTGTGGGAAGACCTGGAGCGACGCGGGGGTCCGAACACCGAATGGACCGGGCGATCCACGTTCGTCGATTGGAGGGAACTGAATCGCACGTTTAGCGCCATGAGCGCGGTCACCGACTGGGCACCCAACCTCACCGGAATCGACCGGCCGGACGTGTTGAACGGCGCGCTGGTGGGCGTGGATCATTTCCGCGTGCTCGGGGTGGCGCCGGCTCTCGGTCGGAGTTTCTCTCGCGACGAGGAGACCCCCGGCAACGACAACGTCGTCGTGGTGAGCCACGAGCTCTGGCAGCAGCGGTTTGGGGGTGGCGATCTCCTGGGCGCAACGCTCACGTTGGATTCTCGGCCACACACGGTTATCGGCATCATGCCGCCCCGCTTCGTCGCGCCGATCGTGGCCAACGCCCAGCTCTGGTCACCGCTGCCCATCGATCGGAACCGGGACGACCGCGGCAACTACTTCCTGCGCGTCATAGGACGGATGTCGCCTGGTGTCAGCCGGGAGACGGCGTTGGCCGACATGAACCGCGTGGCCGCCGCCATCGCGCTCGAGCACCCTGTGGACTATCGGGATGTCGGGGTCACGCTGGTTCCCTTGCGGGATACCGTGGTTGGCCCCGCGAGGACGCCACTACTGGTGTTGCTCGGCTCCGTGACGCTCATCTTGCTCATTGCCTGCGCCAACGTAGCGAACCTCCTACTCGCACGCGCAACGATCCGGGAACGCGAGCTGGCCGTTCGCGTCGCACTCGGCGCAGGCCGGTCCCGCATCATTCGACAACTGCTCACGGAGAGTGTGGTGCTTGCGTTGGCCGGCGGCATCCTCGGACTCGGACTCGGGATGTGGGGAACCGAAGTCTTGGTTCGAGCGGCTCCGGATGGACTGCCGAGGGCAACGGAGATCGGGCTTCACCCAACGGTGTTCGCGTTCGCGATCGCCGCCTCAGTGCTCACGGGACTCCTGTTTGGATTGGCACCCGCTCTGGGGCTCTCGAGCGGGACGGCGACCCCGGCGTTGCGGGACCGAACGGGCGGTGCGGCCACGGAGGCGGGAGGACGCGTGCGCGGCGGGTTGGTGGTGGTGGAACTCGCGCTAGGCATGGCCGTGCTCGTGGGAGCGGGTCTCCTGCTTCGGAGCTTTGCTGAGCTGAAGAGGGTCGATCCGGGATTCCGAATCGAGAATACGCTGAGCGCGCGGGTCATCCTCCCGCCGGCGCGCTACGCGGGTCGGGCGGAGATCGTGACGTTCGTGCAGCAACTCGAAGAACGACTTCGGAGCACGCCGGGCGTCCGGGATGTCGGTGCCGTCACGGTTCTCCCCCTGAATGGCGTCGTGAACGACATCAGCTTCGTCATCGAAGGTCGGATCCCCCCACCGGGAGAAGAGCCGGCCGCCGACTCCCGGCGGGCCACTCCAGGTTTCTTTACGACCCTGAGCGTCCCGCTCCTCCGCGGCCGACTGTTCGACGAGACGGACCGGGATGGGACCGTACCCGTGGCGATCATCAGTGAGCAACTGGCGCGACAACAGTTCGCCGGCGAAGAGCCCGTCGGGAAACGCATCAAGGTGGGTGGCGTGCGGGACCCAGAGGCACCATGGTGGACGATCGTCGGTGTGGTTGGGAGCGTGCGATCGCGCGCGCTCGATCGCGTTCCGGAGCCGGAGATCTATGTCCCGGCGGCGCAACGCCCTTCCCGCGGGTGGAGCATCGTGCTCGCCACGGACGGAGACCCGGCGGCGTTGGCTCCCGCACTGCGAGAAACCGTGTGGTCGTTGGATCCGGACATGGCGGTCGCCCAGCTCGCCACACTCGAGAGCGTATTCTCGGCAAGCATCGCCGCGCAGCGCTTCTTGAGTTGGCTGCTCGGCGCGTTCGCCGCCCTCGCCGTGATACTGGGAGCGGTGGGGATCTACGGCGTGATGGCGTTCACGGTAAGCCGTCGCACCCGCGAGATTGGGATCCGCATGGCCCTCGGCGCCCGCCCGGCGGATGTGCTGCGGAGCGTGATGCAGCGGGGGCTGTGGCTGATCCTGGCAGGACTGGCCTTGGGGTTCGCCGGCGCGGTGGCTGCGAGTCGCGCGCTCACCAGCCTGCTCTACGGGGTGAGTCCCACCGACCCACTCACCCTCGTGGGGGTGGCGATCCTCCTGGCCGCAACCGCCCTCTTCGCATGTTATTGGCCGGCGCGTCGGGCGACGCGGGTTGATCCCATCGTCACGCTGCGGAGCGAGTAGGGGTTAAAACGGGCCTCGGTACCTGGTAAGACGGTGGGAGGCCGTCCGCCGCGTCACGCGATATTCAGGGCCTCTTCACGGGGAAACCGGTATGGATGGTTACTTTACAGGAACCGTCTCCCCTCGAGGTCGCCGATGTTCCGCACTGCGCTGGTCCCGCTCGATGGCTCGCTCCTCGCCGAGGGGGCGTTGCCGCACGCCGAAGTGCTGGCCACGCAGCTCCGAACCAAGCTCAAGTTGTTACGCGTCGTCCCGACCCGGCGCCGGGGCGGTGCCGCCCCCATGGATATCGTCGATCGACCACTCTGCTATGCCGAAGCCATGGCGTACCTCGACGCGGTGGCCGCCGACCTGGCAACCCGGGAGGTCGAGGCCGAGGTCGAAGTCAGCGTGGGGCAGCCTGCGGAACGGATCCTCGACGCCGTCCGGGCCACCGCACCCGACCTCGTCATCCTCACGAGCCACGGTAGTGGGGGTCCGTCGCCGTTCGCGATGGGCAGCGTCGCCCAAAAGGTGCTCTCGCGGGCCGGCACGTCGGTTCTGATCGTTCCCAACGGCCTGACCCCACCCGGCGGTTCCGAGGGGTACCGGCGTGTCCTGGTCGGTCTCGACTGCACGGCGCACGGCGGCTGGGCACTCAACACCGGCGTCGCGTTGGCCCGCGCCACCGGTGCGGAGCTCGTGCTGACGCACATCGTCGCGGTGCCGCGGGCGGCGGGTCCCCGACCGGTCCCAGCCGAGCTGGCCCAAGCGGTGGATAGGGTCGTGAGCCTCAACCGGGCCGCCGCCGAGGCGTTCCTCGCGGACACCGTCGCGAGCATCGCCGGCAGGGACCTCAACGTGCGCGTGCGCATCGACGTCGCACCGTCGGTGCCCGACGCCCTCGCTGACGTGGCGGAGCATGAGCATGCCGATCTCGTCGTGCTGGCGGCGCACGGCGCGTCCCTCGACGTTCGGGAGCAGTATGGGAGCGTCGCCGCTCAGGTCCTGCCCGGGATACGCTGGCCGCTCCTGGTCGCGCAGGACACCCCGCGCCCGTCGGCGCCGCTCCAAGAAGCGGCCCCCGCGCGCCTCCGGAGGGAACCCCCGCTCCGCAACCAGTGACGGAGCCCGAAACCGGATCTCCGACACCCACCGCCGCGCTCGCGACGGCTGACGCCGCATGCCGTCCGACGGGCCCCGACGGGTTGGGCCCTCGACTCGAGCGGTTGGACCGAGCCCTGACGCACGTCGACCGCTGGCTCGCGAGGCCGGCAGGGATGCCTGCCACCGGGGCCGCCGAGTGGCTCCTCGACAACTGGTACATCATTACTGACGCCCGCCGCGAGGTGTTGCGCGGGTTGCCTGCTCCGTACCGGCGCGAGCTGCCGCGCTGCACAAACGGCGCCCATGCCGGCCTCCCACGTGCCTATCGGCTAGCCTGCTTCCTGGTCGAAGAGTCCCGCGATCTCCTGGACGGCGAACTCGTTGCCCGACACGTCGAGGAGTATCAGCGCGTCGCCGTGCTCACGCTCGGGGAGCTGTGGGCGCTGCCGAATCTGCTACGCCTCGCGGTGCTCGAGGACCTGGCTGCCGGCGCTGGGTCGCTCGCAGGACTACCCGACGAAGCGCTTCCGGACAGCTCGCCCACCACCGCCAATCTCCCGCTCGAGTCGCGGATCGGCTCGTGCGTGACGAGTCTCAGGCGGATCGCGGCGCAGGACTGGACCGAGTTCGTCGAGTCGGTGAGCGTGGTCGAGCGCACATTGCGCGACGATCCGGCGGCGGTGTACCCGGCAATGGACCTCGCGACGCGCGACGGCTACCGCAAGGCGGTGGAGGAGCTGGCCCGCTGGTCCACGCGCGACGAGGCCGAGGTTGCGCATCGCGCGGTGGCTCATGCCAACGCCGCACCGACAGGGGATCGGCAACGGCACGTCGGCTTCCACTTGGTGGACCGCGGCCGCGCCGCGCTCGAGCGATCGCTCGACTGCCGGGTTCCGCTCCGCGAGCGGCGGCGGCGGTGGGTGTTCGCGCACGCCGCGCCACTCTACCTGGGCGGAATAGGCGCGGTGACCGGCGTGTTCCTCGCACTGGCAGCGCGTTACTTGTTCGCCGTGGGCGGCACGATCACTGAGCTGGCGGTCCTCGTCCTCGTTGCCAGCGTTCCCGCATCGTGCATTGCCGTCGCCGTCGTGAATTGGATCGTCACCCACGTCATCCCACCGCGCCATCTCCCGCGGCTCGACTTCAGCGACGGCATCACCCCGAGCGCCCGGACGGTCGTCGCCATCCCGACCCTTCTCTCGAGCCGCGGGGACGTTGAGGCGATCCTGCGGCAACTAGAGATCAACTATCAGGGCAACGACGATCCGGAGACGCGGTTTGCGCTCTTGACCGACGCGCCGGATGCCGCCGAGCCACACCTACCACGAGATGACCAGGTTCTGGCCGCCGCCGTTAGCGGCATCGAGGTGCTCAACGCCCGCTACGGCGCCGCTGGCCCTGGCCCGTTCCTGCTCCTCTATCGGAAGCGACGATGGAACCCAGCCGAGGGGCGCTGGATGGGCTGGGAGCGCAAGCGCGGGAAGCTGGCCGAGTTCAACCGCCTCCTGCTCGGGGACGGCGAAACCGATCTCGAGGTGCGAGCGGGGGACCGGGCGGTGCTCTCCGGCGTCCGCTACGTGATCACGCTGGACGCGGACACCGTGTTGCCAAGAGAGAGCGCCGCGCGGCTGGTCGGGACCCTCGCGCATCCCCTGAACAAGGCTGAGTTCGACGCGCGCGGGCGCGTCGTGGCGGGCTACACCGTGCTTCAGCCTCGACTCGAAGTCGACGCACCGAGTGCCGGCATCACGCCATTCGCCCGCCTGTTCGAGGGCGAGACGGGACTCGACCTCTACACGCACGCGGTCTCCGACGCCTACCACGACCTGTTCGGCGAAGGCGTATACGCGGGCAAGGGGGTGTATGAGGTGGCGGCCTTCGAGCGGTCGCTCGCGGGGCGGGTGCCCGAGAATGCCCTCCTGAGCCACGATCTCTTCGAGGGCATCCACGGCCGGGTCGGGTTTCTCTCCGACGTGCAGCTGTTCGAAGACTATCCGTCCCGCTTCGTGGGATACGCACGACGCCTGCACCGCTGGGTGCGTGGCGACTGGCAGCTCCTCCCATGGCTCGGCCTTCGGGTCCCGACGGCGGACGGTCGACGCGCCCCGTCACGGTTGTCGGCGATCGACCGCTGGAAGATCGCGGACAACCTGCGTCGGAGCCTCACGGCTCCCAGCCTGTTGCTCTTCCTGTTTACCGGCTGGATCCGGTTCCCGGGCTCGGCGTGGTTCTGGACAGTGATCGCGGCGGCCACACTTGCCGTGCCGGTGCTGCTCAGCGCGGCAACCACCACGAACCGACTCATCGCGGGTGCCGCTTGGCGGCCGACCATGAGTCGGCTGGTTCGGGCCACCGGCACGGACCTCCTACGCTGGTTGCTCGGCCTCCTGTTCCTCGCGTTCGAGGCAGCCATCGTCCTCGATGCGATTGTCAGGACCCTCGCCCGGGTGTTCGTCACGAGGCGGCACCTCCTCGAATGGCAATCTGCAGCGCACACCGAGCGTATCGTCGCCCACCGACAGAGCTCGCGGTTCACGTGGCGGCAGATGGCGGCCTCGCCCGCGTTCGCGGTGGGCGGCGGAGTCTTGATCGTGCTCGCCGATGCGCCGCTCGCCCCCGCTCTACCTTTTCTATTGAGTTGGCTCCTGGCACCGCAGGTGGCTCACCGGCTGAGCCGGCCCGTTATCCGCGCCGTGCCCTTCCTGCGTCCCAACGAGCGCGTGCAGCTCCGCCGGGTCGCGCGGCGCACGTGGCACTACTTCGAGCATGTGCTCAGCCCCGAAGACGAGTGGCTCGCACCGGACAACATTCAGGAGGCCCCCAGTCCGATACACGCCCGACGCACGTCGCCCACCAACGTCGGCATGGCGCTGCTTGCGACCCTCGGCGCGTGCGATCTCGGCTATCTCGGTGTCCGCTCAACCGCGGCGACCGTCCGCCAGATGCTGCTTGGGCTGAGCCGGCTGGAGCGGTTCCGAGGCCATTTCCTGAACTGGTATGACACGCGCACGCTCGGAACTCTGGCTCCGCGCTACGTCTCCGCGGTCGACAGCGGCAACCTCGCCGCCGCGCTGATCACCCTGGAGCAGGGCTGCCACGAGCTTCAGTCCGCGCCGGCGGTCCGCACCGCGCTCTGGCACGGGCTTGGCGATACCGTGGGCGTATTCCGGGAGCAGGTGACCGATGCGGATCCCGAGCGGGTCGGGATCTCGGAGTCGTGCGACCTCGCCATTGCCAAGTTCGAAGTCGCCGTCTCGGACCCGCCACGCGGGCTCATCGCGGAGCGCGCGCGCCTCGAGTCGGTTCGCCGGGAACTGATCCCGCACATCGAGTCGGCGTTGGTCGAGCTCGTGCAGGGCGCCGAGGGACGGATCGCGGGGCAGCGGCTGCGGGACCTCAGGAGCTGGTTCGAGCGACTGCGCAGTCAAACCGCGCGGGTGGCACTCGAGTTCGATGCGCTGGTGCCGTGGGCACCCGTGCTCGCCGACGCGCCGGCCGCCGTCGCCGACGAGGCAGCCCCAGCGCCGGTTCGCGAGGCATACCAACGGCTCGCGGCGACGCTCGACGACCCGCCACCCTTGGCGGAGATCGACGGCATGAGCGCTCGGGTGGCACCACTTCGCGACGCCCTCCACGGCGCGATCGCGGCGGACGATGCTTCCCGGCGCGCCGGGCTCGCGCCGTGGCTCGCGCGCCTCGATACAGCCCTCGAGGAGGCTGCGCGTGGCGCCAAACAAGTGGTTGCCGAACTGCGCGAGACCGCCGAGCTGGCGGCGGCGCTGGTGCGCGAAATGGACTTTGCCTTCCTCTACGACAAACGGCGGCGCCTCTTTCACATCGGCTACGACGTGGACGCGGCAAGCCTCGACCCGAGCTACTACGATCTGCTGGCGTCGGAGGCGCGGCTCGCGAGCCTCGTTGCCATCGCCAAACACGATGTGGCCGAACGGCATTGGCTCCACCTGGGACGGCCGTTTGGGCGCGTGCGCCGGGACCGGGTGCTGCTCTCATGGGGCGGCACGATGTTCGAGTACCTGATGCCTGCATTGCTCACGGCCCTCCCCGAACAGACGCTCATCACCGAGAGCTGTCGCGCCGCCGTGCGCCAACAGATGATGTTCGGGCAGCGGCACGACACTCCTTGGGGCATCTCCGAGTCTGGGTTCTATCTACTCAACCAATCGGGCCACTATCAGTACCGTGCATTCGGAGTCCCGGGTCTCGGACTGAAGCGGGAGCTGGGAGATCGCCTGGTCGTCGCGCCGTACGCGAGTCTACTCGCCCTTCCGTTCCTTCCGCGTGAGGTGGCGGCGAACGTGGCCCGGCTCCGGGGCCTCGGCGCGCTCGGCTCGTTCGGGTTGTACGAGGCGGTCGACTTTGGGCCCCCCGAGCCAGCCGAAACACGGCCGCCGGCGATCGTACAGAGCTACATGAGCCACCACCAGGGGATGATCCTGGTGGCGCTCGCCAACCATCTCGCGGGCAACGGCATGGTTCGCCGGTTTCACGCGGACGCACGGGTGGCCAGTGTCGAGTACCTCCTGTACGAGCGGGTGCCGCGGCACGTGCCCGTGCAGCGGCGGGTCGAGCGGACCATGCCTGCGACACGTCCACCCCCCACACGCTACGAAGGTTGGTCCGTCACACCCTTGGCGGCGGCGCCCCAGGCACACCTCATCTCGAATGGCCGCTACAGCGTGCTGGTGACTGCCGCCGGAGGAGGCGGCAGCCGGCGTCGTGGCCGCGCACTCACGCGATGGCGCGCGGAGGCAGGCATCGATCAGTGGGGCCACTGGCTCTACATCGAGGACGAAGCGAGCGGCGACCTCTGGTCCGTCGGTCGGCAGCCCGTGTGGGATGCCCCCGTCGAGACCACGGTCCGCTTTGCACCGGACGCCGCGGAATTCCGCGCCCGGGCGCACGGCATCGCCGCGCGAGCAGTGGTGCGTGTGCCGCCGGGTGACGATCTCGAGATCCGGGACGTCATTCTGACCAACGAGAGCGACCGCCGACGCCGTGTGGCGCTCACCAGTTTCTTCGAGGTGGCGCTCGCCCCGGCGTCCGATGACCTGCGCCATCAGGCGTTCGCCAAACTCTTCGTCGAGAGCGAGATCCTGGAGTCGTCGCGTACGCTCATCTTTCGGCGTCGGCCCGGCGGACCCGACCCCGAGCCGCTGTTGCTGGGGCACACGGCGGTAGTGCGCGAGGCAACGGCCGTGCGCGTATCCTTCGACACGAATCGGGCGGCGTTCTTCGGCCCGGGTGGCCGTGCCCACCGACCGGGGGCGCTCGGGCCGGACGGTACGGGACTCACCGGCACGGCCGGCGCGACCCTGGACCCCGCGGCTGCGATCCGACTGGCCATCGAGCTCGAGCCGGGCGAGACCTTCCAGGTCGCTTTCGTGACCTCCGCGGCCACTACCCGCGAGGAGCTCATCGCGCGGCTCGATGCTCATCGATCGTGGGGCCAGCTCGACCGCGCTGCAGAGGAAGCGACGGGGCACGCGGAGGCGGAGCTCAACGCGCTTGGCGTGGCGACCGTGGAGGCACGGATCATCCAACGGCTCTTCTCGGCCACACTCGCGCCCGATCCGCGGGTTCGCCCGCCCATCGACCGCCTCACTGCCCCTCGGTCGCCCCAGCCGGAGCTGTGGCGTTTCGGCATCTCCGGTGTGCGACCCATCCTGCTCCTCCGCGCCGCATCGGAGGGCCCGCACAAGCTCGCCGTCGTTCGCACCTTGTTGCGCGTGCACGCCTACCTCAGGCGCCAGGGGTGCGAGATGGACCTCGTCATCCTCGATCCGGTCTCGACGGGCTATCAACAACCCTTGTACGAACAACTCGGGAGTCTCATCGCTGATGGAGGGGCCGGTCCGTGGCGCGACAAGCCGGGCGGCGTATTCCTGATCCGCGCCGTGGGCTTATCGGACGCGGATGTCCTGCTGCTCGAGACGGCGGCCCGCGTGGCACTCGATGCCGCGAAGGGATCGCTCGAATACCAACTCGCGAAGCTGGAGGAGCCACCCGCCCGGCTGCCCGCGTTCATGCCGACGGTCCACGCACGCGATGCCGCCCCGGCGCTCGCGGCAACGGAAGACCCGCTCACCTTCGCCAACGGGGTCGGTGGCTTCGCGCCCGACGGGGCTTACGTGCTGCAGGTGGATGGCGCGCGCCGGCCGCCGCGCGCGTGGACGCATGTGCTGGCCAACCCCTCATTCGGATGCGTCGTGTCCGCCACGGGAGGCGGGTTCACTTGGTCCGTGAACAGCGCCGAGCGGCGGCTCACGCCATGGCGCAACGACCCCGTAGCCGACTGGCCCGGAGAGGTGCTGTACCTGCGGGACGAAGAGACCGGCGCGGTGTGGTCGGCGACACCGGCCCCTGCGGGAGAGGGGATCCACGAGGTGCACTTCGCCCCAGGTGTGGCCGAGTTCCGCGGCGCCGCGTACGGACTGCGGTATACCGTGCGGCACTCGGTCGCTCCCGAGGATCCGGTCAAACTGATCGAAGTCACGCTCGCCAACACCACGGATCGGGCACGCCGACTCACCGCCACGTTCTATGCAGAGTGGGTCCTCGGCACGTCGCGGCATCGAAGCCTGCCGCACCTCGTACCCGAATACGAGGGCAACACCGGTGCTCTCCTCGTCCGTAACCCGTTCGATCCCGCGTTCGCCGATCGGGTGGCCTTTCTTGCCGTGAGCGCGCCCGCCCATGGCCTGACGACGGACCGGATCGAATTCGTCGGCGAAGCGGGCGACCTTGCGCGCCCGGCAGCCCTCGACCGCGTTGGGCCAGCCGGGTCCGTGGCCCCGGGCGGCGACATCTGCGGAGCGCTCCAGGTCTACGTGGGCCTGGAGCCAGGGGAACAACGCACGGTCCATTTTGTGCTTGGCGACGGCGAGAACCGCTCCCAGGCGCTCGAGTTGGTGCGGCGGTATGTCTCGCCGGAGACGGGCGCGGCAGCGGCGCAGGACTCCGTCGGGCAGTGGAGCGAGTTGCTGGGCAGTATTCGGGTCCAAACACCCGATCGGGCCTGTGATCTCCTCTTGAATGGATGGCTGCTCTATCAGACTACTGCATGCCGGCTCTGGGCGCGGAGCGCGCTCAGCCAATCGGGCGGTGCGTTCGGCTTCCGGGACCAGCTGCAGGACGTACTGGCGCTCGCCCACGTGCGGCCGGATCTGACGCGGATGCAGATTCTCGAGGCAGCACGTCATCAGTTCGAAGAGGGGGACGTACTGCACTGGTGGCATCCCGGTCGCGATCAGGGGGTTCGCACCCGTTGCTCGGATGATCTCGTCTGGCTGCCATACACCGTGGCGCACTACGTGCGAGTGACCGGCGACGCCGCCGTGCTCGACGAGCGGGTTCCGTTCCTCAGCGCCCCGCCGCTGCGAGCCGACGAAGGTGACCGGTTCGACCGATTCGACCCGGCGCCCGAAGCCCACTCGTTGTACGTGCACTGCCTCCGCGCACTCGACCGAGCGCACGCCCTCGGCGTGCACGGACTACCGCTCTTCGGCTCGGGCGACTGGAACGACGGCATGAACCGGGTCGGAAAGAAGGGAGCGGGCGAGAGCGTGTGGCTCGCGTGGTTCCTCGTTGACACCCTCCGGGCGTTCGCGCCGCTCGCCGAGCGACGAGGTGACGCCGAATGTGCCGCCTCTCTGCGGACCCGAGCGGAGAACCTGTCTGAAGCCGTGGAGCGGACGTCGTGGGACGGTGCTTGGTATCGGCGCGGCTATTACGACGACGGGACACCGCTCGGCTCCGCATCGAGCGACGCATGCCGGATCGACTCGCTCGCGCAGTCGTGGGCCGTCGTCAGTGGTGGCGCGGACCCCACGCGGGCCCAGACGGCGCTCGCATCAGCACTCGAGATGCTGCTCGACGAGGAACTCCAAGTCATCCGACTCTTCGATCCCCCGTTCGACGACGGTGCGCGGGACCCCGGTTACATCCGGGCCTATCCCCCCGGCATCCGCGAGAACGGTGGCCAGTACACGCACGCCGCCATCTGGCTCGCCTGGGCCGTTGGCCTCCGGGGGGACGGCGACCTCCTGGGCAAGCTGTTCACGTGGCTCAACCCGGTGCACCGTACCGCGACTCCCGACAGCGTTGCGCGTTATCAGGGTGAGCCGTATGCCGTCGCCGCCGACATCTCCACCACACCGCTCCACCGCGGTGCCGCCGGCTGGACCTGGTACACTGGCTCGGCGGCCTGGCTCTACCGGCTGGGTCTGGAGATTGTGCTCGGCGTACGCCGCGAAGCCGACCGCCTCGTGCTCGACCCATGCATCCCGCGCAACTGGGAGGGGTTCACGGTCACCTGGCGGTTGGGACGCGCCTGCTATCGCATCAGCGTCACCAACCCCGTTGGGATCTGTCGCGGCGTCGTGCGCGTCTCATTGGACGGCAAGCCGGTGGACGGAAATACGATTCCATTCGTGGACGATGGGCGGGAGCACGTGGTCGAGGTCGTATTGGGGAAGGTCTGAAGGCGACGCTTGGCGGTCTCAGCATGCTCCGCGGTGGGACAGTCTTACCGGAGCGGTGATTCAATCTCCTGCGGTCCGCCAGATCCGGCCGAGTGGGATGCTCCTCAGCCCCGATCGTTCTGACACGGGCTCGACCCGGCGTCCCACACCGAACCGTCCGAAACGATGAATTCCCACTCGTATCGACCGGGATGAAGCGTCAGCTTCAGGACACCGTAGTCGTGGGCGGTGAACGTTCGGAGCGCCCCCGCCGTCTGACCTTGCTGGTCGCGGAGCTCACCGCCCCCCGTTCCAACGACGAAACTGCGGATCCCGGCGGAATCGGGTTGACCCCTGGGCGCCTGTGGATGGTAGCTCTGGTAGTTGTGCTCGTGGGCGGCCAAGACGATATCCACGCCGTGTTCTGACAACAGCTCCCACGCGTCGAGCCACTGCTCATTGTCGCCGTGTTTTCCGACACCGAACCTGGGGTAGTGACTGTAGGCGACGATGCACTGTGCCGCGTCCGGCCTCGTCAGTTCGGCCTCGAGCCAATTCCAGAGCGGGCTGTTGCGCTCGATATGACGCTTCTTGCGAGTCTCGAGTACGTACACGTCCCACGCCCCGTGCCGATAGCGGTACCACCCCTTCTCGGGGTCACCCACCTGACCGGGGAACGAAGAGAAGTACGTGAAGTATGGATCGGCGTTCCCGAAGATTGGCACGAATCCGAGTAGTTGGTTGTTCTTCCACTCGTGATTGCCGGACACCGGCCGGGTGATCTCGCGAAACTGTCCCCAAGTGGGATCGTAGCACTCTCGGAAATCTCGATCCGTTCCCCGTGGATACGCCAAATCGCCAAGTGCGAACACCCATATCGGCGCCGTCGTGGCCTTCAGCACACTGTCGATGATCGCGGCAGTGAGGGCCGCGCCCGGATGATCGCACTCACCGATGTCGCCGGCACCGATCAGGACGGCAAAACTGTCGGGGGACTGGGCGTGGAGCGGCAGTCCCTCTTCCAGAACCTGAATCGGCTGGATGGCGGCGCGCCCACCCCCACAGGCCCCGAGCAGCAGACCCACCATCGCCATCACGCCGATATTGGTATGGGAAGCCATCGTCTCCCTGAGATCGTACGGTGAAAAGCCCTAGTGCACGTACGGCAGTCCGCAGGTTACTCAGGAGTGCGGATTTTTCACAGGGTGACCAGGCGATCCCCGATACGCCTGCTGTAATCCCAGTGTCAGGGGCCATGCGTTATGGTCGACAATCCCTTGACATCAGGATCAGCCCACCAAGGTCACCGATGCCATCTTGGACCACCGTCCTCACCTTCTCAGGGATCCTGGCGACGGCTCCGACCGTGGGGTCGGCCCAGGCCCTGCACGAGCCCGATGCCCGGCCCAACCCGTACCGTCCCACACTCGGAGCGTTTCCTCGAACCATTGCTGCCAACGGCGCCCGACTCTTCGCGCGCGGCAATCTCATCCCACTCCTCGTGGGATCGAGCCTCACGCTCGCAGCACGAGCGGCGGACCAAGACGTGAGGCGGGCGTTGGGGGACAACGTATCGGGCATCGGTGACGTAGTCGATGCAATGGGAAACGGTCTCCTGTTGGTCGGCGGGATATCGGCTCTGTTCGCGGCAGGGCAGATCGCGGGCCCGGGCAAAGGCCTTGTCGTCTTCCACGAGGAGTGCGTGCATCGGCTCCTGACTCGCGACTAGTGTCGCCGAGCAACGGCTGAGCGCCCCTCACGAACGAAGGGGTACGACACTCACGAGCGTATGGATCACCAACAGCCGTGGCAAGCACCCCAGCAGAGGAATCGGCGAAACCCATAGCTGCCTGGGCTGCAAGGGTAGGCTCCGGAGATGACACGGAGATGACAGTAAGCGCACGACGGCTTGGGAGGACGGCGATCGCCGCCTGCCCAGACCTGGCGGTGGTCGGGGGGACCGAGCAACGGAGGTCGCGACCTCCGATGACCGCCGTCCCTCAGCGCTCGATTAATTGGTGGTTTCCGCTAGCTCGCGCTCTCCCTTTGCCTTCGCTCCCTGCTCAGCCCGCTGCTTGATCGTGAGCATCATCTTGCGCTCCATGATGAAATCTACCCACTCCCAGAACAGCCGCTGAACGAGCTTGGTGCGGATCGATGGGTGTCCGCCGCTGCGCGTGCGCATGACCAGCCGACAAGACTTCTCATCCACGGGCTCGAGCTCGAAGGCCCAGAAGCCGTGTTCGGCCTCTTCACCTCGGGCCACACGCTCAGCGTCCTCCGGCTGCACGAGCACCATCGCCCGTTCTTCTTCCAGCTTGGCCACGATCAAGCGCGCCTTGCCATCGGATTTGCCTGGAGGCGCCAACCACACCGCATCACCCACCTTCCGCTCTTGAAACTCGGGAATGACGCGGTCTGCATTGTGCATTTCCAGACCGAACAGGCTCTCCAGCCAGTCGTAACTGTAGAAACCGGCGCGATCCTGGCCGATCTGCACGATCCAACGCCACACCTCAGCCGCCGGCGCGTGAATGGTCACCGCCCGCGTCGCTTCCGTATTGGGCTTGGGCGAATAGGCATCCCCGGGCCAATCGCGCTCCAGCTCGCGCGCGGTGGCGCCCCACCGCATCATCTTTGGTCGCACGCGAAGTGCGTATGCTGCGGCGGCGGCACCGGCCAAGAGACCGGCCAGACCGTACCGCATGCCGTTCTGTTTGGGCTTCATATGTCCTCCTCGGGTTGGACTCACCGGCGGGTTCTCTCATCTCATATGGGGGGTGAGAGCATGAAGCCATTCTGAGCTGAGGGTGAGAGTCCTCGCCTTATTGCAGCCACCGAGCCCGAGATTCATAATTGAGCGAGCCAGCCCACGAGGGATCATTTTCGGAGGTGCGCGATGAACACGCGAGACATGACCCGGAGAGATGTCATTCGCGAAAGCGGTCTCGGGGTGGCCGGCCTGGCCCTCCTCTCCCCCCGCTGGCTCGGCGCCATGTTTCCAAACTCGCCGGACGAAGAGGTCATTCCCTGGCTCGACCAGCCACCGGAGAATCCCATTCCCGACGTCGTTGCGAACATGCTCAAGTGGGAAGAGGCGGATTCCTGGATCACTCCCAACGACAAGTTCTTCTCGGTGGCGCACTACAACAGACCGGTTATTGATGAACAGGATTGGAGACTGGAAATCACCGGACGGGTGCGGCGACCGTTGACCCTGTCGCTGTCTCAGCTCAGGGCTCGTTCGCGGCAGGAAGCCACGTTTACGCTGGAGTGCGCCGGCAACCACGGGTTTCCCTGGTTTCTCGGGGGCATCGGCAACGGACGGTGGGCGGGTACGCCGCTCGCACCGCTACTCCGGGAAGCGGGGGTGCTCGACGACGGCATCGAGGTGGTGTTCTTCGGCGCCGATGCCGGCCAGGAAGAGGTGCGTGGCATTGCGATGAAACAGAACTTCGCTCGTAGCATGTCGCTCGAAGACGCCATGAGCCCTCTGAATCTGCTGGCATACGAGATGAACGGTGTGCCGCTGCCGCGCCCCAACGGTTTCCCGCTCCGGCTCATCGCGCCGGGATGGTACGGAGTGGCCAACGTCAAATGGCTCGAACGCATCGAGGTGAGATCTACCCGATTCATGGGCCGCTTCATGGCTCGCGACTACGTGACGATCCGCGAGGAGCAGCGAGACGGCGAGACCGTGTGGGCGGAGACGTCCGTTGGCCGGTCGCTGCTCAAGTCAGTCCCCGGCCGCGTCACCCGCGACGGGCGCATCTATCGGATACGGGGAGCCGCCTGGGGCGCTCCCATTCAGCGGGTCGAGGTCCGCATCGACAACGGACCGTGGACACCCGCCGAGATCGACGAGAATACGGGAAGCGAGTTCACCTGGAAGTTCTGGTCGCTGACCTGGGATCGGCCTTCAAGGGGCGAACACACCATCACGTCGCGAGCTATCGATACACGAGGAAACATCCAGCCGGCCATGGAGGATCCCCGCATTGCGGGAAAACACACGTACTGGGAAAGCAACGGACAGGTGACGCGGCGGGTTCGAATCTCCTAGTGCTCGCCCGGAGGTCTGATCGGCGTTGCGCCGACCACACGCGGAATCCTCAGAGCGCTGAAGAACACGAGCGCCGTGATCACCGCGGCGATGACGAACACCTTGGAACCGAGCACACCATACAGAATGCCCCCAATGAGGAGCCCGGCAATGCTTGCGACGGCCGAAGCACTGCTCGAGAATCCCTGGACGGCACCTTGGTTCCGACGGTCCGTGGACTTGGACAACACGGCCAATAGCGACGGCCACATCAAGCCGTTCCCGACCGCGAGGAGGGCGGTACCGGCGTAGATGACTGCGGTCGCTTCCGACGTGAACAACGGGAAGCTGGCCGCCAGGATGGCACTTCCCCCAAGCACGAGGAAGCGGTCGGACCAGATTTTGGATGCCTGCTTCAACAGTGGGCCCTGGACCATGACCAGCATGAAACCCATCACTGAAAAGAAGACCCCCGTTTCGGTGAGGGACCATCCGATGCCCGTGGCCGCGTAGATGGGGAACGCAATGTAGAACAGGTTGAAGGCCAGGAAGACCAAGAACTGTAGGAGCAGCAGCAATTTCACCGAGGGGAGTCTCAGAATCGCCGCCACGGAGAGCTTGGGCACGCCCTTCAGCTCAAAGCACTCCTTCTGCTCTTGCCCCATGACGCGTCGAACGTTGGTCTGTTCCGGGTCGGCAGCCAGCACGCACATCTGGGTTTCCTGCAATCGGAACGCGATGATGAGACTCGCCGCCACCGAGATGAAGAAGGCGGCGAGCACAGGAAGAGTTTCTCCTAGAGCGGTGGCGCCGAGGACGCCGGCGAGGGCCGGGCCAAAGATGAACCCCAGGTTGGAAGACACCGCCATCTTGCCGAAATTGGCGCTCCGGTCTGCGTCCTCGGTGATGTCCGCGAGATAGGCATTGGCCACCGAAACGTTCCCGCCGGTAATTCCATCGAGTGCCCGGGCCAGGAACAGCACCGCAAGGGGGATCGTGATGGTGAACGTACCGAGCCACTGCGAATCGACGTCCACCATGGATCGGACCGGGAGCGCGAGCGCCACGAGGAAGATGCCCCAGGAACTGAGGGTTCCGAGCTGGCTCAGGAGGAGGATTCGTTTCCGGCCGTAGCGATCGGACCATCGCCCGAGGATCGGGGCGCCAATGAGCTGAAAGAACGAATAGGTGGCGCCCATGATCCCGTAGACCAGGGCGTTGCCACCGAGCCTCGTGACGAGAAACACGAGAAACGGCAGGACGATGCTGAAGCCCAGGGTGCCGACGAAGTTGACCGTCAGGATCGGATAGATCGACACACGGTTGGGTGGACTGGCGGTCATCGGTATCGGCTCCCGTGTCCCCGGGAATCACTTGGACAGGCGGACGGGCGGACAGGCAGACGCCTCCTAGAGCGTATCGGCGCCGCTTCGCGGTGCAAGACCATAGGTCCGGATCCCGCCGGGTGCTACCATGTGGCCCATTGTCTGTCCCGCCGCTGGACGCCACGCCGCAACACCTTCCTCTGGAGTGGTCCGTCGTCAACCGTCCTCCTTGACCGGCCGCGCCAATGCGGTCCGCGCCTCATCGAGGAGCCGCTGGGAATACTCATCGGCATCCGACCACAGGAATACGAAATGCTCGTAGTGTCGTCGTGCATCCATCGCGCGAGTGTGCGTGTGCCAAGGCGTCGGCCACTGGGAAGGCCGGCTGAAAGACGAGACCGCGGGGCGGCGTGCCGCCCCTCTGCGCTGGGAATTATCGGATTGCCTGCCGCTCAGCGATACTGCCGGCGACACAGGAGGGGCGGGCGCCATGGCGCCCGCC